>NZ_JALQDB010000008.1:0-349555 GCF_023631465.1 Caballeronia sp. GAWG1-1 | reverse complement strand
GATCACGCGGCAGATCGACCCTGAGCGGGCCATAATCGGTGATGAGCGTCTTGCCGCTGGCGCCGTTACGTTCGTTGTCCTGGCCGCCGGGTTTCGGCTGCCCCGCCAGGTAGCCCAGATGCATCTTCATCTCGGCGCCCATCGCGCGCTCGATGAGTGCCTTGTTGAACGCCAGCATCAGGTCCTGGACCTCGGTGGGCGTCATCGGGCCTTTGACCAGGTCATCCAGCAGACCTTCCGGAAGGGCAGGCAGCGGCCCTCGGGCCGCTGCCTGAGAAGCGACGGTGCGTTTCTTCTTCATCGGCATATCCATGACTTTTACCTCACCTCTCATAATATGCCTCGCCCACAGAATTACGGATAGGTCCCCGGCTGGTTGCGCCAACCAGTCCGACTGCTAGCAAACCTGCTTAACTGTGCCGCTAGACACCGGCTGGACTGATACTAGATCGGGCGGATGACATACCAAACTAGAGCTGGCACTTCGCGCAAGACGGAATAGGCGTCCCGCGCCTCCCAGAATCGCGGATATGCACCACTAACGTTGCTCACACCAAAACGCCTAAGCGTAAGCATCGTTCTTGGAAGATGAAAATACTGCGTCACTACCAACGCACTTGATAGTCCTCGATTTCGCATAAAAGCGCTAGCGTTACGCGCAGTAGCCCAAGTGTCGTTTCCCGCACGATCAATCACGATGTTGCGAGACGGAACGCCACGACGCACAAGGTAGCGATACATGACAAGCGCTTCGTCATTACCCGACGCTTCAATGCCACCACTCACAAAGACGAGTTTGCATTGTTGTTGCTGATAGCACTGGAAAGCTCGTTCAAGCCTTGCCGCCAACCGTGCTGACGGACTACCATCGGCATCTACCGTGTTTCCCAGCACGATGGCGACGTCCGCCGGGCGCTGCAGGGAAAACAAACCTACCGAAACTAGCCCCGCCGCCGAAAGCAGCCAAAGATAAACAATTATTTTTAAATAGCGCAAATGAAAATCCTCATCGGCATCTGTTTCGTTGTCGTTCTCGCATGGCTTTCCATTACTACGAGCCTACCGCGCGCCCCAGTCGCCCAGCCGTGTACGCAAGAGTGGTTTTCATATCTGGACAACCACTACTTCGACATTTCAGATAGCGACGGACACGGTCCGGACATGGGCAACAGCGAGTGGTTCGACGCATTTGAGGAAAAAGCCAAGCTGCCTGTGACGAATCGTCTTCCGAAACAGCAACGCTGCCAGCTAATTCAAGACCAGCTTGCGCGTCGAAGCTACATCATTAACGAACAGCTTGGCTGGGCAATCTCACTTTGAAGGTGCGCCAAGCCCGAATTTCGCCCGCATTGCCTCGACTACCTGCATCCCATACTTACCCGGACATGCCCGCCCCTCGTTACCGGGTGCTAGAAGCTGATATTCGCGATGCCCCCCTAACGCCGTGATGTTGAAAACATCGTTCAATGTTGCTATCAACGCTGACAGGGCATCAATCTGCGCCTTCGTCGGCATCGCGTGGTCAAAGGCCACGGAATCTTTCGCTATGTCCATCGATCCTTTCAACTTCTGCCAAAGCGATTTCCGGCTGTACTCCTGCTGCCAAGCTTCGCCGGCTTCGGCCAGATTTTCGAGCAGGACAATACCAAGCTTGCCTGTGTTGTCCCCTTTCACATGGGAACCGGTAAAACGAATGTCACGGGCTTCAATCACCTCGCCGGGGCATGAAACGGCATAGTGATAACCAACGTCATCAAATGCTTGCTCGCCCATATCATAGGTCTGAACCTTCTTCATTTGTTCGATCGCCCCGTGCTCACCCACTGCGCACGAATAACTATGCCCTGCGTGGTGAATCACGATATCCCGATAGTCCCAACGTGACGGCATCAGCGTGTTCTTGGGCGGCTTTGCACCCCAAGACGATCTTTCTAGTAACGGGTAGCCCTTTTGCTTCAATTGCATGATAATCGCCTGCCGAGTTGCGGCTCGATTATTCACAGATATAGATATTGCGCTGGCTCTGCTGTGTCCCGCCGCCGAACGAGTCGATGTCCAATGTTCAATGTTGTAATCTGCGGTCATATCCCTACGTCCCTGTACCCGGTTTGAGTTCGCGTTTCGGTGACGAGAAAACGACGTGTAAATCGATAGTACTTTCCCCGTCTGTTTCAATCTTTGCGTACCCGCTCGCGTCCGTTTTGCCGGATTGTTTAACTCCAGCTACTCGAGCGACGAAACTTTGGTTACGCAGCGCCTCGCCCGTAATGCTGTCCTGCACATAGAACCAGCTCGCATATTTGTCCTTACTGCCAATTTGTTCGACAGTCTCTGCGATTTCCGCTGGGATGCCCGAGTTCGCTGCAAGTTGCTGTTTGATGACTCCAAGGCTCTCGGCCATGTCGTCGTACCAAGCTTCGCCCGCAAGCATGGCGAAGATGCGCGGATGCTCGGAGCAACCGCATATGACCACATCGTCATGGGCTGCAATCTCGCTGATGAAGAAATTCATACGACGCGGCCCGCCAACCTTAGCGATGTATCCGGTCGTTTTGCAGACGGGGCAGTACGCCGCCCCGCCAATGAGAGCGGCTTGATGCCCATGAACGAGAAATTGCGGTCCTTCGTAAGAGCAAATTTCGCCATCGTTGTCGAGCTTGTCTCCGACAACCGCTATTACGACGCATCATGACCGAGCCTCGCGATGTGTTTCGTTATGCTTGATTTTTGGCATGTAATTCATTTCTGTCTCGTATGCTCGCTCGGCTTGAGCGGCATCGTCAGCATACGAGCGGCGCGACGGCGCATAACAAGATTCAAACGGACACACGTCAAATTTAACTAATTTTTACGGCGTCGTAGAATCAACGCTGCGGATTTGTATCGTATTCTGCAAAGTCTGACGCGTGGTTGCGCTGGGACAGGCTTGGCAGCCTGTAGTGAGTTTGCAACCCGCGACGCCCGCACAATGCAGTGAAGCGATAGAACCCAAGCGCGACAGACCGCTCGCGCATGGTGCTTTGTCACGCCTATGGGCGGGACGTGGCAGGGATCCTGAAAGGGTTGCCGGTAATGGTTGTACTCACCCGGTCTGCCAACCTTGTCACTGTTCCCGCCCGCCCTTTCCTTCGAAGGGCGCGGCTCCGGGCTTCACACAGGAGCGAGACAGCATGAAAGAAAAGAGGAAGGCAACGGCCAGCAAGGCAACCCGCGATCCAATAGACTCGCCTTCGCCGAACGCGCGCAACGCAGAGTATCCCGGATGGATGTCGATATCCGAACGCAGTGGCAAACCCGGCCATTGCGGACCGCACTACATGATGACGGCAGGCGTCGATTATCAGGCACGAGCAACGTTCGCCCTTACCGGGCTCGTCTCACTCCTGCGCTTGTTATCTGATGAAGAACAAGCCACCAAAGCTATATACAGAGTTCTGGACCATTGGGAACTGTCCGCACTCTTTAATACGCTCGCTGAGGCGCCAAGGCCGAGGAAAAGTGTGCCCGTGATGGGCCAAATGATGGGCAAAAAAAAATAAAGCCCCGTAACGCATTGAGTTAAAGGGGCTTTTATGCATTCTTCTGGCGGAGAGAGGGGGATTCGAACCCCCGATAGGTTTTACCCTATACACGCTTTCCAGGCGTGCGACTTAAACCGCTCATCCATCTCTCCGGAAGACCGCGATTATACCAACTTCCCGCCGCCCCGCCACCCCCTACGGATGTCGAATGTAATCGACGAGCGCGCGCGTGTAAGCATCCGGCTTCCGGTCGAGAAGACTCACGACGATCGCCACCGCAAAACCGGCCGGCACACCGAAGACGCCAGAACTGATCGGCTCGATGCCAAGCCAGCGATGCCCAGCGAAGCCGGTCAGTTGCACGAAGAACGGATACGTCGACACGATGTAATACACGCACACGACAAGCCCAGCAATCATCCCGGCGACCACGCCGCGCTGCGTGGTGCGCTTCCAGAACACACCGAGCACCAGCGCTGGAAACAAACTTGATGCCGCCAGCGAAAACGCGGCTCCCACCAGAAAGAGAATATTTCCCGTATTGAGCGACGCCACCCACGATGCCAGCAACGCCACGCCCAGCAACAAGATTTTGGAGATGGTGACGCGCCGCTGACTCGTCGCGTTCTTATCGACCATGCAGTAATAGACATCGTGCGAAAGCGCATTCGCGATGGTCAGCAGCAAGCCATCCGCCGTCGAGAGCGCGGCCGCCAGCGCGCCCGCCGCGATCAATCCCGATATCACGTACGGCAAGCCCGCGATTTCCGGCGCGGCGAGCACGACCATGTCGGGCTGCATCTGGATTCCCGCCCAACGCACGATGCCATCGCCATTCACATCGCTGATATGGATGAGATACGGCTCCACGCGCCGCCATTGCGTGACCCACTGCGGCAGGTCCGCGAACCGGTGGCCGACAATGCCCGTCAGAATCTCGTGCTTGATGAGCACCGCGAGCACCGGCACGGTCAGATAGAACAGCGCCACGAAGAACAAGGTCCAGCCAACCGAGCGCCGCGCCGATGCCACCGATGTGGTCGTGTTATAGCGCGTGAGGATGTGCGGCAGACTGGCCGTGCCGATCGACAGGCACAGCAGCAGCGACAAGAAATTGAGTTGATGCGAGCGCGGCGTCTCATCGCTCGCGGAGTCCGGCGCGAAGGCTTCGACCATCGAAACCGGAGCCGCGACGCGCTCGGTCAGGGCATCGCGTTCGCGCGTCCACTTGACTTTCGCATCCGCGGGATCGCGGGGGAACGAAGCCAGTTCGCGCTCGCGCTCGTTGATTTCGCGCAGCGGTCCGTTATGCCGGCGCAGGTCCGCGACTTCGTTGACGAGACGGCCGTGTTCGTCGAAGAACGACTTCGGTAGCGCGTCGATACGCTGCTGCATCCGCGCCGCCTGACGCTGATAATCCATCCGCACGCGCGCTTCGTCGGGTGACGCCGCGACTTCGCGCTCGAGGGCTTCGACTCGCTCCATCACGCGGCCATAGTTGAGTTGCGGCAGCCAGCCGAGGCCTTCGCGATGCGCGATCATCGACACGGGAATCAGCATCGCGCTGATCAGAATGATGTACTGCGCGACCTGCGTCCACGTCACCGCGCGCATGCCGCCGAGAAAGGAGCACACGAGAATGCCCGCGAGCCCGCAGAAGATGCCGATGGAAAACTCGATGCCGATAAAGCGCGACGCGATCAATCCGATGCCCTGAATCTGCGCGACGAGATAGACGAACGAGCAGAGTATCGCCGCGATGGCCGCGAGCGCGCGCACGAGGTTGCTGGAAAAGCGCGTACCGAGGAAGTCGGGAATGGTGTAGCGCGCGAGTTTGCGCACGTACGGCGCGAGCAGGAACGCGACGAGGCAGTAGCCGCCGGTCCAGCCCATCACGTAGGCGAGGCCGTCATAGCCGCTTGCATAGATCGATCCCGCGAGTCCGATGAACGACGCCGCCGACAGCCAGTCCGCCGCGGTCGCCATGCCATTGAACGCCGACGGCACGCGCCGGCCCGCGACATAGTATTCGACGAGATCGGACGTGCGCGAAAGCAGTCCGATGACCGCATACACCGCGATCGGCACGAACAGGAACACGTAGCCTATCCACATGCCCGGCCCGGTCGTGCGCTCGATGCGCTCCATCAGAAAGATAAAGAGCAAAAACCCGAGCGTATAGAGCGCGTAGGCGAGGATCAGCCGGTTCGTGAGCTTCATCGCGCGGCCGCGTCCATTGCGTCTTGTCTCGCCGATAACGCGGCCGCGCGCGAAAGACGCGCATCGGCAATCTGCATCAGCACGATATAGACGAGGATCAACGCGACATAGACGAGTATCGCGCCTTGCGCCCCGAAGTAGAACGGCAGCGGAAAGCCCGCGACGCGCACGTGCGCGAGACGCTGCGCGAAAAGCGGCACGCCGAACGAGACGACGAAACCGATCGTGAGCAGCACGCCGATCAACGCGATATTAAAGCGCCAATACGCCCGATGCGCGCGCGCCATTGCCGCCGGCACGAGCGGCGGAGCGGGAAGCGTGGGTGGCGCGGAATCGGCGGGCGGCGGCATGACCATGCGGTTATTTACCAAAACCGCATGGTATCGGCAATCGGGGACTACAGTGGGATGGGATGTGCGGACGCGGATGGAGTTCGAATCCGACTGCGTTTGCCCTGGCTGGACAAGTCCCCTGCCGAGACGACCGAATGGAATGGCAAGGAGACGGAGAGGCTCACGTACCTGCCCTCGTCGATCGAGCTAAACCGCAATCACGGCATGCAGCTAAACGCGATGCGGCGCGCGCCTTGACGTGCGCGACACATCGCAAACCGTCAATCAACGCGCCTCGCCGAGCTGATCCAGAATAGCCGGATTCTCGAGCGTCGAAACATCCTGCGTAATCTGCTCGCCCTTCGCGAGCGAACGCAGCAGACGCCGCATGATCTTGCCCGAACGCGTCTTCGGCAAATTCTCACCGAAGCGAATGTCCTTCGGCTTGGCGATCGGTCCGATCTCCTTGCCAACCCAATTGCGAAGCTCGTTGGCAATCTGCTTCGCTTCATCGCCCTCAGGACGATCGCGCTTGAGCACGACGAACGCCACGACGGCTTCACCGGTCGTGTCGTCCGGACGGCCGACGACTGCCGCCTCCGCGACCATCGGGTTCGCAACCAGCGCCGATTCGATCTCCATCGTCCCGAGCCTATGACCGGAGACGTTCAGCACGTCGTCGATACGGCCCATGATCGTGAAATAACCGGTGTCCTTGTCGCGCACGGCGCCATCGCCCGCGAGATACAGCTTGCCGCCGAGTTCCTCGGGAAAGTAGCTCGACTTGTAGCGGTCCGGGTCGCCCCAGACGTTGCGCAGCATGGACGGCCACGGACGCTTGACCACCAGAATGCCGCCTTGTCCGTTCGGCACGTCCTGACCGGTTTCATCGACGATAGCGGCCATGATGCCCGGCAACGGCAACGTGCACGACCCCGGCACGAGCGGCGTCGCGCCCGGCAGCGGCGTGATCATGTGGCCACCGGTTTCGGTCTGCCACCAGGTGTCGACGATAGGACACTGCCCGCCGCCCACGTTCTCGTGATACCACATCCACGCTTCGGGATTGATCGGCTCGCCGACGGTGCCGAGAATGCGCAGGCTCGACAAATCGAAACTCTTCGGATGGACCTTCTGATCCGCTTCCGAGACCTTGATGAGCGAGCGGATCGCAGTCGGCGCCGTGTAGAAGATCGTGACCTTGTGGCGCGCGATCATCTCCCAGAAACGGCCGGCGTGCGGATACGTGGGCACGCCTTCGAACATGACTTGCGTCGCTCCAATGGCGAGCGGCCCGTACGCAATGTAACTATGTCCCGTGATCCAGCCGATGTCCGCCGTACACCAGAAGACATCGCCCGGCTTCATGTCGAAGGTCCACTTCATGGTCTGCGCGGCCCACAGCAACACGCCCGCCGTGCTGTGCTGCACGCCCTTCGGCTTGCCCGTGGAACCCGACGTGTACAGAATGAAGAGCGGATGCTCCGCGCTCACCCATTCCGGCTCGCACGTCGCCGATTCATTCTCGACTACGTCGTGCAGCCAGGAGTCGCGTCCTTCGGTCCATTGCACCTTGCCGCCCGTGCGGCGATACACGATGACGTTCTTCACCGCCTCGCAGCCGCCGGCCGCGAGCGCTTCATCGGCGATGCTCTTGAGCGGCAACGCCTTGCCGCCGCGCATCTGCTCGTCGGCGGTGATGAGCGCGACCGCGCCGACATCGACGAGACGTTCGTTGAGCGACTTCGACGAGAAGCCGCCGAACACGACCGAATGCGTCGCGCCGATCCGCACGCAAGCCTGCATGGCGACCACGCCTTCCACCGACATCGGCAGATAGATCACCACGCGATCGCCCTTCTTCACGCCGCGCTTTTTGAGTGCATTGGCCAGACGGCATACGCGGTCGAGCAAGTCCTGATACGTGACGTTGGTGACCGTGCCGTCGTCGGCTTCGAAGATGATGGCATTGTCGCCGCCGCGGCCCGCTTCGACATGGCGATCGAGACAGTTATACGAAGCGTTCAGCTCGCCGTCTTCGAACCACTTGTAGAACGGCGCCTTGGATTCGTCGAGCACGCGGGTAAAGGGCTTGTGCCATGACAGCGTTTCGCGCGCGAGCCGCGCCCAGAAACCTTCGTAATCGCGTTCGGCTTCGGCGACGAGCGCCTTGTAAGCCTCCATGCCGGAGATGGCCGCGCCCGCCGATGCCTTCGCAGACGGCGGGAACACGCGTTTTTCCTGAAGAACCGATTCGATCGCAGACATCGACAACCTCTCTGATGGTGATTCCAAAAGCCGGCGGCGCGCTTCGTTGCTACCGCGTGCCGCATGTTATGAAGTTCGAAAGCCGGAAAGCGTGCTTCGTTCCCGGCCGAACCTTGTCTCCTTTCAAGGAACGGTGTCGCTCGTAAAGCGCTGCCATCCCGCATGTACTCCAAGATATGCCGTTCAACTTACCCGCTTCTTACGCGCGCCGGTCAAGAGGCACGGGGTATACGCGGAGTCGCGGCGGCTTCGATTACAATGCGTCCCCACAATCGTAACTGAACTCGCAGTGCGGATTCCAGCTTGAATCGCTACGCCTTTTTACTCATCGCAGCCATGCTGCTCGTCGGAAGCAACGTCGGTATCGGCAAGTCCATCGTCGCGTCCGTTCCCGTTCCGCTCTTCGCGCTTCTGCGCTTCGTGATCGCCCTCTTGGTCCTTTGGCCGCTCTTCCGGCTCCCCAAGATGAGGCAGGTCGCGCGCGGCGAATGGATCAACCTCTTTCTGCAGGCATTCTTCGGCACATTCGGCTTCACGCTTCTGATGTTGAATGGCGTCGCACGCACGAGCGCGGTCGCGGCGGGCGTCATCACGAGCACGATTCCGGCTGTCGTCGCGCTCTTCTCGTGGCTCTTTCTCAAGGAGAAGCCGAGCGGACGCGCGTTCGCATCGATCGCGCTTGCGATTGCGGGCGTGCTCGTCATCAACGTCGCGCAAAGTGGCGATGCCTACGCCGACGGCAGCGCGGGCTCGCTCACGGGCAATCTGATGGTGCTCGGCGCGGTGTGCTGCGAGTCGCTCTATGTGATCCTGTCGCGGCGTCTGACGCAAACGCTGCCGGCCATCGACATCTGCGCTTATACGCATGGCATAGGCTTCGTGCTGATGCTGCCGTTCGGCGCGGCTTCGTTTGTTGCGTTCGACTGGCGCGGCGTCGAACCGCTCACCTGGGCGCTCGTACTCTGGTATGGACTCTCGGCGAGCATCTTCTCGTTCTGGCTGTGGATGAAAGGCATCCGCCATGTCGACGGCAGTCTCGCCGGCGTGTTCTGCGCCGTGCTGCCGATTGCCGCCGCGATCTACGGCATCGCGTTTCTCGGGGAGCGGCCGAGTTTCGCGCATGGCATCGCACTCGCCTGTGTGGTCGCGGGCATCGGGCTCGCGAGCATGAAGACGCGCGCGACGGTATCGGTTGCCGAGTAGTCGCGCCGACACGCGCGCATTTTGAAAGCCGGGCGGATCGTCACATACAACTTGCTACAATGGCGGGCTTCCTGAGCGCGGGTCCACGACCCGCGCGCGTTTCCTGTTCGTTGCTTCTTCCCTTTCCTCGTCCGACAGCCGACCGACAAGCCGCCCATGCCCGCTTCCAAGCACACACCCGACTCGCGCGTCCAACCCGGCTCGATGAAGGCGCTGCCGAAAATCATCTTCATGAGCCGCTGGCTGCAGGTGCCGCTGTATCTGGGCTTGATCGTCGCGCAAGGCGTGTACGTCGTGCTGTTTCTGAAGGAAGTCTGGCATCTCGTCACGCACGCAATGACGCTCGATGAAACCAACATCATGCTGGTCGTGCTCGGCCTCATCGACGTGGTGATGATCTCGAACCTGCTGATCATGGTGATCGTCGGCGGCTACGAAACCTTCGTGTCGCGTCTGGGCGTGGAAGGTCATCCCGACGAGCCCGAATGGCTCGACCACGTCAACGCGGGCGTGCTGAAGGTCAAGCTCTCGATGGCGCTCATCAGCATCTCGTCGATCCATCTTCTCAAAACCTTTATCAACCCGGACCAGCATACGTTTCATACGGTGCTGTGGCAGGTGATCATCCATATGGCCTTCCTGTTCTCGGCGCTCATCATGGCGTACGTCGACAAGCTGACCACGCATACGCATCCCGCACATTTTCACAGCGAAGTCGCGCCCCGAAGCGCGCTCGACTGAGCCTCAGGCGTCATCAGAACGCACAAATATATTCGTCCCCGAAAAGCCCAAGCCATGACCGTCATCAAGCAGGAAGACCTGATCCAGAGTATTGCCGACTCGCTGCAATACATCAGCTATTACCATCCGCTCGACTACATTCAGGCGCTCGGCCGCGCCTACGAGCTGGAGGAAAGCCCGGCCGCGAAGGACGCCATCGCGCAGATCCTGACCAATAGCCGCATGTGCGCGGAAGGCAAGCGTCCGATCTGCCAGGACACGGGCATCGTGACCGTGTTCGTCAAGGTTGGCATGGACGTGCGTTGGGACGGCGCGACGATGAGCGTCACCGACATGATCAACGAAGGCGTGCGCCGCGGTTACCTGAACCCGGACAACGTGCTGCGCGCGTCCATCGTGAGCCCGCCCGAAGGCGCGCGCAAGAACACGAAGGACAACACGCCCGCCGTGATCCACTACGAGATCGTGCCGGGCGACAAGGTCGACGTGCAGGTCGCGGCCAAGGGCGGCGGCTCGGAAAACAAGTCTAAGTTCGCGATGCTGAATCCGTCGGATTCCATCGTCGACTGGATCATCAAGACCGTGCCGACGATGGGCGCGGGCTGGTGTCCGCCCGGCATGCTCGGTATCGGCATCGGCGGCACGGCGGAAAAGGCGATGCTGATGGCCAAGGAATCGCTCATGGACCCCATCGACATTCAGGACGTCATCGCGCGCGGACCGCGGGACTGGATCGAAGAACTGCGCGTGGAACTGCACGAGAAGGTGAATGCGCTTGGTATCGGCGCGCAAGGTTTGGGCGGGCTTGCCACCGTGCTCGACGTGAAGATCATGGCGGCGCCGACGCACGCGGCGTCCAAGCCCATCGCGATCATTCCGAACTGCGCGGCCACGCGTCACGCTCACTTCATGCTCGACGGCTCGGGCGCGGCGAAGCTCGAAGCGCCGCCGCTCGACGCGTGGCCGGACGTGACCTGGGCGCCGAATACGGAAACCAGCAAGCGCGTCGATCTGAACACGCTGACGCCGGAAGAAGTGGCTTCCTGGAAGCCGGGTCAGACGTTGCTCTTGTCGGGCAAGATGCTCACGGGCCGCGACGCGGCGCACAAGCGCATTGCCGACATGCTCGCCAAGGGCGAAAAGCTGCCGGTCGATTTCACCAACCGCGTGATCTATTACGTCGGCCCGGTCGACCCGGTGCGCGACGAAGCCGTCGGTCCCGCCGGCCCGACCACGGCCACGCGCATGGACAAGTTCACGGAGATGATGCTCGCGCAAACCGGCCTCATCTCGATGATCGGCAAGGCCGAACGCGGGCCTGTCGCCATCGAGGCCATCAAGAAGCACAACGCGGCGTATCTGATGGCCGTGGGCGGCGCGGCATATCTCGTCTCCAAGGCCATCCGCGAAGCGAAGGTGCTGGCGTTCGAAGACCTCGGCATGGAAGCCATCTACGAATTCGACGTGCGGGACATGCCGGTGACGGTCGCCGTCGATTCGCAAGGCACGTCGGTACACAAGACGGGTCCCGCCGAATGGCAGGCGAAGATCGGCAAGATTCCCGTCGCGACGGTCTGATCGATCGAGGCCGCGCGGATCGCGGCCAATGAAGAGCCGGACCGCGCGTCCGGCTCTTTTGTTTTGGAGAAGCGGTATCGAGAAGGATTTCCATTCTCAGTTTTATCGCAATTAAAAAAGATTCACTCATCCTTGGCAGAGCCGTTAAGAACGTTTATCTTTGCGGGATGCCCCACGCTATGAAAAGGAACAATCATGAAAGGCGACGCTAAAGTCATCGAATATCTGAACGCGCAGTTGAAAAATGAACTGACCGCGATCAATCAATACTTCCTGCACGCGCGGATGTACAAGCACTGGGGCCTGGAAAAGCTCGGCAAGCATGAGTACGACGAATCGATTGGCGAAATGAAACACGCCGACTGGCTCATCCAGCGCGTGTTCATGCTCGACGGTCTGCCGAACCTGCAAGACCTGCACAAGCTACTTATCGGCGAAGAGACCAAGGAAATCCTCGAGTGCGACCTGAAGCTCGAACAGATTTCGCAGTCCACGTGCAAGGAGGCGATTGCCTATTGCGAATCGGTGCGCGATTTCGTCTCGCGCGATATCTTCGACAAGATCCTGAACGACACCGAGGAACACATCGACTGGCTGGAAACGCAACTGGATCTGATCGACAAGGTTGGCATCCAGAACTACCAGCAGACTATGATGGGCGAAGGCGAGTAAAGATCTGTCCGCAATGTCAGTAGTTGTCGTACCCACAATCATGCCGAACGCGCGTGCTCCGACAAACGCGAGCGCGCCGGTCGGCATTTTCGATTCCGGTCTCGGCGGCTTGTCGGTGCTGCGTGCGGTGCGGGCGTTGCTTCCGCACGAGCGGCTCGTCTATGTCGCGGACTCGTTGTACGCGCCCTACGGCGAGCGCGATGACGATTTCATCGTCGACCGCACCATGGCTATCGGCGAATGGCTTGTCGCGCAAGGCGCCAAAGCGCTCGTCGTCGCATGCAATACGGCAACCGCGCAATCGATCGCGCTCGTGCGCGAGCGGCTTTCCATTCCGCTCGTGGGCGTCGAACCGGGCGTGAAACCTGCCGCCGCCGTTTCCAAGACGCGCGTCGTCGGCGTGTTGGCAACCGCGGTGACCTTGCGCAGCGCGCGCTTCCAGTTGCTGCTCGAACGTTACGCGGGCGATTGCCGCTTCATCTGCCAGCCGGGACACGGTCTCGTGCAGGCCGTCGAACGCTGCGATACGTCGTCGCCGGAACTCATGGCGCTGCTCGAAGGCTATCTCGCGCCTATGCTCGAAGCCGGCGCGGATACTCTGGTGCTCGGCTGCACGCACTATCCGTTTCTCGACCGCGCCATTCGCGAGATCGCCGGCGAACGGCTGCAACTCGTCGATACCAGCGTCGCCATCGCGCGCCAGCTCGACCGTCTGCTGGAAACGAACGCGCTGAAAAACTCATCGGCTGCGGTGGAATCCATGCCGCGCTTTTGCTCGACCGCCGACGGCGAACCCCAGCGTCAGCTCGCGGCATCGCTTCTGCATCTCGACGCCAGCGTCGAGCACGTGCTGATCCCTTCGCGACGCACGCGCCTTGCCGAACCCGACATCGTCTAAGGGTTTTTCCGGGGCGTCATAGCCGTCGGAGCCCGCCAGCAAACGCTCCTAAGCAATAAATCGGCTAACACACGCGCTGTGTTACAAAAAACACAGAACCCGGCTTGCCAAGAGCGTCTTACTGAATGATAATAATTCGCATTAACGCAAGCTATCGCGAACGACCATGATCGTCTGTGTCTGCAAAGCAGTTTCCGACCGTAAGATCCGCTCCGCCATCGCCGATGGAATGGAATCCTTCGACGAGCTCCAGTTCGAGCTTGGGGTCGCGCTATGCTGCGGGAAGTGCGAAGCAAGCGTGCGCGACGTCATGGCGACGAGCGGTGTCTGCGCGTCGCGCTGTGGAATGGAACAGCGCGAACATGCGCCAGTCGCACCGCTCACGTTCTACGAACGCCAGGCTGCCTGAAGTTACGCGGGCGCGACCGAGATAGCGCTCGGCGCCCCGCTGTCGGCGAAGCGCGCCGCTTGGTTTCTTGATCGCTTATCGCAAGCCAGGTTCCGATCACCTACGCCAGCCACGCAACTCTTTGCCCTTAAGGAGGGAAAGATGGAATTGCTGATTGGTTTCGTGGCTACTCTATTCATATCCCTCATTATTTTCAGAAAATGATGTCGTTTGGTTTCTTCCGCGCCGAACCAGCGAACGTACGTAACTTCGATGGCCGCGCTACTGGCAACACCGCAAGCAGCGAATAAGAATGCAGTCCCCGACAACCTCTCCCGCTGTATTCGACACGACGACGCCGAGCAATCTGAACCCGCGCGTGGTGGCCGCGTGCGTCGCCGTGCTGGCGATTCACGCCGCGCTCTTCGGCGTGGCGCTCACCATGCATCGCGAGCCGCTGCCGCGCCCCGTCGAAGCGAAGACGATCACCGCGCAACTGATCAGCGAAACGCCGGCGCCCGCGCCGCAGCCTGTCGCCGTGCAGTCGCCACCGACTCCCGAGCCGCCGAAACCGGTTCCAAAGCCGCAGCCTAAACCGAAGGTCAAACCCAAGGTCGAGCCGAAGCCCACGCCGATGCCGGTGCGCGAGACGCCCTCGCAAATCGCCGCGCCCGCGCCCGATCCCACACCGCCGGCCCCGACACCGCCCGCGCCAGCGCCCGCCGCGCCGGCCGCGCCCGCGATCGGAAAACCGACGATGGATCTGGCCGCGCCAAAGAACGTCGCGCGTCTGAGCTGCAACATCGCGCAGCCGGATTATCCGGCGATGTCGCGGCGTCGCGGCGAAACCGGCACCTCGCTCGTCAAGCTGACGGTCGGTATTACGGGCAAAATCGAGAATGTGACGCTGCAAAAGAGCAGCGGCTCGCAGCGCCTCGACGACGCGGCGCTCGACGCCGTGCGCAGCAGCGCGTGCAGTCCTTACAAAGAGAATGGCGAAGCCATTCGGGCAACCGCCACGGTGCCATTCGTATTCAGTCTGAACGACTGACCGGCTTTTTTTAGAAACAGGAACTGGAAATGAACAACTACGGGATTGCGCACGTCTGGGCGCAAGGCGACTTCGTCACACGCGGTATCGCGCTGGCGCTCGTCATCATGTCGGTGCTTTCGTGGACCGTGATCGTCGTCAAGGGATGGAACGTGCTGCGTCTCAAGCGCCTCACGAAGAACGCCGATCAGGCCTTCTGGCATTCCGACGACTTCAACGACGGCATCAAGAAAATCAGCAGCCAGTCGTCGAATCCGGCTGACAACCCGTACCTCGCGCTGGCGCTGGCCGGTCAGGAAGCGTCCGAGCATCATCATCAGACGCAGCCGCATCTGCACGACCGCATGGATGTGTCGGAGTGGATCACGCGATGCCTGAAAGACGTCATGGATGAAAGCGTCGGCCGCATGCAGGCAGGGCTCGCCGTGCTGGCATCGATCGGCAGTACGGCGCCGTTCGTCGGGCTGTTCGGTACTGTCTGGGGCATTTATCACGCGCTCCTGACAATTGGCGCGACGGGCCAGACGTCGATCGACCAAGTGGCGGGTCCGGTAGGCGAGTCGCTCATCATGACGGCCTTCGGTCTCTTCGTCGCGATCCCTGCCGTGCTCGGCTACAACGCCCTCACGCGCGCGAACAAGAGCGTCGTGACGAAGCTGAACCGCTTCGCGCACGGCTTGCACGCCTTCTTCGTGACCGGCTCGAAGCTGTCGTCGTCCAAGCGCACCAAGGACGCCACGTCCGAAAGCCTGCGTCTCGCGACGCGCGCATCGTAAGCGGAGGTTCAAGATGGCCATGAGCCCTTTCGCCGGCGATGAAGACGACGGCATGATGAGCGAGATCAACATGACGCCGCTCGTCGACGTCATGCTGGTGCTCCTCATCATTTTCCTGGTGACCATCCCCGCGATGCATCACGCCGTGAAGATCGACCTGCCGCACGCAAGCAGCCAGCCGCAAGACGAAAAGCCGTCGCATGTGGATGTCGCGATTCAAGCCGATGGCACGATCGTCTGGGACGAGCAGAAGATCGACGACGCGACGCTCAAGGCGCGCATTGCGCAGGCTTCGCAGCAAAACCCGCAGCCGGAGATTCATCTGCGCGCGGATCGCAAGGTGGCGTACGAACGCGTGGCCGATCTCATGTCCGCGGCCCAGGCGGGCGGACTCACGAAGATCGGTTTTGTGACCGAGCCGAAAGCCGGCGGCAATTAAAGCAGCGCGCAACACAGCCGCAAAAAGTAAAAGGCCTTCATCGTCGGATGAAGGCCTTTTTTATTGCGCACTCGGCGCATTCGGGCAAGGCAATTACTTGGGACTCGAATAGCCCGAGCCGGAAGAATCGCCACATGCGGCAGCCGTCGTTGACACGGACAGCGCGATCAGCCCTATCAGGCTAACTATCAGAGTAGCCGTCAGTTTCCGCATAAGAAGCTCCTTAGCGAAAGGAATTTCAATATAACGCCGGCCATTCCCGCAAACAAGGTTTCGGCGATTGAATCTGTCCATCGCAAGCGCGCGCTTCAATGACATAAATGATGCCGCGCGCCGATTGCGATCAAACCGTTTCGCGTTCCGGCTGTTCGTTGACAGGACATTCTCCGGGGAAGCGTTTGCCGCCTTCGATCGACTCCACCAGAAAATCGACGAACGCCCGTACGGCCGGGACCATGCCCTGCCGCGTCAGGAAAACCGCATAGAGTTGCGGCGACGGGAATGTCCAGCCGGGCATCACGGGCGAAAGCTGGCCGGTTCTGAGCGGCGCGCCGTACATCATCTCGGGCAGCGCCGCGATGCCGACGCCGCGCATGACGGCTTCGCGGATCATCGAGAGATCGGCGGTGACGAGACGCGGCTCGTGCTCGAACTCGTGACGCGTGCCATCGGGCGCGATCAGTCGATACACATGGCGGCCATCCGCCGATGGCACATCGAGCGTGTCGTATTGCGCGAGTTCGGCGGCGGTCATCGGCGGCGCGTTCGATTTGAGAAGCGAAGGCGCGGCGACCAGCATCTGCTCGGTGCGCCACAGCGGGCGCGCGACCACGTTCGAACTCACGGGCGGCTCGGAGCGCACGCGCAAGGCGACATCGATCGCGTCTTCGAACAGATCCACCACGCGATTGGTCACGCGCAGCACGACCCGCACTTCGGGGAATCGATGCATGAAGTCAGGCATCACCGCCGACAGAAACGTCTGTGCGATGGTCACCGGGACGCTCACGCGCACCGTGCCACGCGGTGAGTCACGCAGGCTTTGCACCACGTTGACGGCGGCCTGCGCCTCCACGAGCATTGCCTGACAGTGTTGATAGAAAAGCTGCCCCGCCTCGGTCAGCGCAAGCTTGCGCGTGGAGCGCTGCAAAAGGCGCACGCCTAGCGACGCCTCCAGCTCCGACACGCGCCGCGACAAGCGCGACTTGGAGATGCCCAGCACGCGCTCGGCCGCCGAAAAACCGCCGTGTTCGACGACGTGCGAAAAGTACATCAGATCGTTCAGATCGTGCGAATCGACTTTCATGGGACGTTCGGTTCGTTCGAGTTCGTTATCCGTGGCGGGACAATCCATTGCGCCACGAGGTCTTTTATCGCTAAATCCGGCACATATAATATCCCCACGTTCTACAAATATCGCTATTTCCCTTTTGGTGACGCGAGGCATTCCGATCATGAGCCGTACCATTTCCAGCATCATTCCCGCAACGCGCACGGTTGAAGGCGGCGGATTCGTCGTGCATCGCCCGTTTCCGACGCGTCTTCTGATGGACTTCGACCCGTTCCTTCTCCTCGATGAAATGGGCCCGACCGATTACGCTCCGGGCGAAGCCAAGGGCGCGCCGGATCATCCGCATCGGGGCTTCGAAACGGTCACCTACATGCTCGAAGGCGAGTTCGGTCACAAGGATTCGGCCGGCCATTCCGGCACATTACGTCCGGGCGACGTGCAGTGGATGACCGCCGGCGCGGGCGTCATTCATAGCGAGATGCCTGGCGAGGAATTCACGCGCCTCGGCGGCCGCGTGCACGGCCTGCAACTGTGGGTGAACTTGCCGAAGCGCGACAAGATGACGACGCCGCATTATCAAGAGATCGCGTCGGCGCAGATTCCCGTCGCGACGAGCGAAGACGGCAAGGTGCGCGTGAAGGTCATCGCGGGCGAAGCGCTCGGCGTGAAAGCCGCCATCGAAACACGTACGCCGATTCTTTATCAGCACTTTTCGCTGCAACCTGGCGCAAGAGTCGAGCATCACGTGCCGCGCGATTTTCGCGTGTTCGCGTATCCGTTGTCGGGCGTCGGTCTCTACGGGCCGCAGGGTCAACCGGTGCGCAAGCAGCAGATGATCTCGTTCAAGGACGATGGCGACACAATCATCCTCGCCGCCGGCGATGAACCCGTCGAAGTGTTGCTCATCGGCGGCGTGCCGCTCAAGGAACCTGTGGTGCGCTACGGTCCGTTCGTCATGAACACGGAAGATGAAATTCGCCAGGCCGTGACCGACTATCAGACAGGCCGCATGGGCGCGATCACGCATTAGGCACACCGAGCGGTATTCATCGCTGAACCGTATCGGCACGATGAAACGGCGCGGCACGAACGGGCGCATTGCGTCACAATGACCGTTCGTGCCGCGCCGCTCTCATTCGCGCCGCTATTCTTGCCGTACATCGCCATTCATAGGAGCGACGCATGTCTTCCGGACCTTCCGTGACCGCCAGCATCGGCGCTGCCGACTATCAGGTGCAATTGCGCGACGGCACGCATGGCTGGGTCGCCGATGAACCCGCAAGCCTCGGCGGCGCGGATACCGGTCCGGAGCCCGCGTCGCTGCTGCTATCGAGCCTGGGTGCGTGCACCTCGATCACGCTTCGCATGTACGCGAAGCGCAAGGGTTGGCCGCTCGAAGCGGTGCACGTCGAATTGTCGATGAAGAGCACGGCGGACGGCACGATCATCGACAGGCAGATCGCGCTCACGGGCGCGCTCGATGCCGAACAGCGGGAACGCCTCTTGCAAATCGCCAATGCGTGTCCTATGCACAAGGTTTTGTCCGGAGCGGTGCGCATCGACTCGGGGCTCGCTTCCTGACTTCCTGAAAACAGCCCGCACGGGTACATCGAACTATCCAGGGAAACGTCGTTTTGAATTTCGAACATCTTATCCAGATCAACGATCCGACCAATCCGCTCGTCGAGTCGCTCACGCGCGAACAACTGTGGGAAGGACTCGTGCTGCGCGCCGAGCAGCCGCAACTTTTCGTGCTCGGCCTCGATAGCTGCGACATCCTCTCGCGCGAAGGCGACGTCATGGAGCGCGAGTTGCACTACGGTCAGGCCGTGGTGCGGGACCGCGTCACGCTCACACCGGATAGCAGCGTGCGTTACGACATCCTGCCGACTGCCGAACATGTCGGCGGCTCGTTGACCATGGCGATCGAGCAGCCCGACGAGTTGCAACTGTTTCTGCGATTCACGTACAGCACCACCCTGCCCGAAAACGACGACGCGACGCCTGACGAGCGCCAGACCAAAGAGATCGTCAAGTCGGCTTATCGGGAATCGGATATCGACACGGTGCGGCTGATTCGCCAGTATGCGCACGGTCGCCACGACGAAACGCCGCTGCACTAGAAAGTTCAAGTCCTACATGAAGCGCGGCTATGACGGCCGCGCACCCATAGGAAACTCTAGTTGCAAATAGGAATAGTTATCATTTACTATAGACCCATCGAATCAACGAACGCACTCAAACGACATGACCGACACGCTGCGATCCACCACGCTCAGGCTTCGCCGTCCGGCAGTTCGCGATGCAGCCATCACGCGCCCGAAGACGGCTGCCGTGACGTCGGTGCGGGCATCGACGACATCGACGGATTCAGCCGATGCAACCGGCGATCGTTCGTTGCGCAGCGATACGTTACTGCAGGGACGCAGTCATATCGCGATCGTGCATAACGGGGAGACCTATCAGTTGCGCGCGACGCGTCTGGGCAAGCTGATCCTGACGAAGTAAGCGGCAAAGAGGTAAGGCAGAACAGCAGTACCGTGTATTGTGGGGACCACCTCGCCAAAGAGGTGTTTGGCCTTAGCCAGCGAGGACGACTTGCACGCGAGAATTTAGACCCCTTCGTGCAAACACCAGCCAGTCGTCGATAGCAAGCGAAGCCGCTTTTTTTGGTTCCCACCGATGTCATGTGCCCGAACGAGGCCATGCATTTTGTTCGATCGAACGGCACGCCTTCAATGCGAAGGCGTGCCGTTTTTATTGTGCGCGGGCTATGGCAAAAATTCGAACGCGTGCTTCGGACGTTCTCGCTTCAGACGTTTTCGATGCCAAGCGCCGCAATGCCCGCCCGCGCGATCGATGCATCCTGATCCGATTTCACGCCCGACACGCCCACCGCGCCGACGATATCCGTTCCGACGAAGATCGGCACGCCGCCTTCGAGCATGGCCGTCATGGGCGCGCTCAGAAACGCGGTGCGGCCCTGCTTGATCGTGTCTTCGTACACCTTCGTTTCGCGCCGGCCGAGCACGGCGGTGCGCGCCTTGCCAGTCGCCATCTCGACCGTGCTCGCGCCCGTCCCTTCGAGCCGATGCAGATGCAGCAGATGCCCGCCGTCATCGACGATGGCGATGGTCACGTTCCAGTTGTGCGCCTTTGCGTGCGCCTCGGCGGCGGCGGCCATCAGCAGGACGTCTTCGTCGGTCAGTACGGGTTTGGTTCTCACTTGATTCTCACCTAATGGCGTTATCGGCTGAAGCCCCAGAACATCAAATACCAGGCGCTATCCGCGACGGCGAGCGCCGCGACAAACCATACCATCGTGAGTGCGCGCGGAACAAGCGTCGAGGAATAACGAGCCGTGACGCGCCACGCGAGCCAGGCGCTCCACAAGTTGGCGACGCCAAGCAGCCCGAGGCGCAGGTCCGTCACCCACCACAGCGGCAGATGCTCCGCGCGCAGGAGCGAGACCGTGGTCGCCGACAAGCCGAGAAACACGCCGCATCCCGCGAGCGGAATCAGCGAGAGCGTCAGGTGATGCAGCCGCGCCGCGTTCATCTTGCCGAGCATGCGCGTGCCGAGCGCCAGCAGCGCGAGGAGCGCCGTGCCGTAGACGAGACCCGTCGCGACGATATAGCCGATCACCATTGTGCCGTCGAGCCAGGAGAACACGTCGTTCTGCTCGGGATAATGCGTGAAGAGGAACCACGGCGCGTTGGTATCGAGCGGCCAGAGGATGTTGTGATCGATCAGCCAGCTCGCGAAGATCTGCTTAAGATCGACAAACCATGTGCTCACGGTCCAGTGGAACGCACCGATCGCGATGCCGAGCAAGCCGTACAGAATCAGCGCCGTGTCCCAAGGATTCGCCGCCTTGTTGCCGAGCTCGACCACTTCCTCCGACGGCGAGCGCCACGTGAGCGCGATGGCATCGCGATGGCCGCTGCATCGGCCGCACATGTGGCAGTCGGCGGCGCCTTCCATCTTGCGCAGGGGCACGAGCGGCGCGCAGTTGATCGGAATCACCCGATGCCCGTGCTCGCCTTCCTTGTACGAACGGCGCCACGCGTCTTCGCTGACTTTGTAGTGAAACGGCGCAAGCCGTGCGAGCAGCGAGAACACGCCGTTTACCGGGCAGAGGTACTTGCACCACACGCGCTTTTCGCGGCCATACAGCACGCCGACGATCATCGCGCCCACGGTCGAGCCGCCGAGCACGAGCAGCACCGCTTTCGGATATTGATAGACGCTCACCATCTGTCCGTAGATGGTCGTGAGTCCGAATGCGACGAACGGCCAGCCGCCCCAGCGCATCCAGCGCGGAATCGCCCAGCCGCGGCCGAACTTGCTCGCGAACTCGGTGAGCGCGCCTTCCGGACACAGCACACCGCACCACACTCGGCCGAGCATGACCATCGACAGCAGCACGAACGGCCACCAGATGCCCCAGAACACGAACTGCGCGGCAAGCGTGAGGTTATTCCACAAATGCGCCGAGCCATCGGGCAGCGGCATGACAGCCGGCACGAGAATCAGAAACGCGTACACGGCAACCACGACCCACTGAATTCCGCGGATCGCGTTGCCGTGCCGTTGCATCCATTGACCGGCCTGTTGCAGCCGGCCGGGTCGTTGCAGAACAGAGCTCATGCTGGACGGCTCGCCGCCTTTTGTTTTTGCGCCATCTGATGATTGGAACGGCGCAGGAGAAGATAAATCACGATCCAGTAGACCGCGTAGGCAACCAGGTTCATGCCCGCCGGATGCGCGCGATAACCCGTGAGGGTGGCAACGAGCGAACCGAAGGTGCTCGAGTCGTCGAGCAGCGCGGACGAGTTCCACACCTGATTGACGATGACCGGCAGCACTTCCATGTCGATCAGTTTGTCGACGCCCGTCTCGAAGAGGCCGGCGGCGAGGAACAGCAGCATGATTTCGGTCACGCGAAAGAACGAGCGCCACGAGAAGATCTTGCCGCCGAGTTGCAGCACGTAGAACGTCAGGAGCGCGAGCGCGAAGCCGAGGATGATCGCGAGATACTGCGAAGCATCGACGTGTCCCGATTGCCCGAAGCCGACGCCATACAGAAACACGGCCGTCTCGCTGCCTTCACGCGCGATAGCCAGCGCAACCAGCACCGCGATGCCCCAGAACTGTCCGTCCTGCGTGCTCTTTTGCAGCGAGCTTTCCATGTCGCGCTTGAGCGTGCGGCCGTGACGCTTCATCCACAGGACCATCTGCACAATGAGCACGCACGCGATCAGCACCATGCCGGTCTGGAAGTAATCCTGCGCGTTGCCGGACAGCACTTCCGTGAAGCCGATGAGCGCGGCGCCCAGCGCGATGGCGGCAACCAGCCCCGCAGCCACGCCGAACCACAGATAAGGCAGGCCGCGACGCGCCTGCTGGTCGCCGTTCTTCAGCCATGCGTACAGAATGCCGACGACCAGCAAAGCTTCGACGCTCTCACGCCAGACGATGAAAAGTACCTGCCCCATTTGAACCCCTTTGCGTTGCTTCACTTACCCGCGTAAGCGCACCGAGACACGCGCGCGGCACCGACATTTACTTGGCGACAATCACGCCTTGCGCGGTCTGATGAAAGTCGTCGAAGAACTTGTATTCGCCCGGATCGAGCGGCGCGATCACCACGAACGAATCGGCACCCGGCGCGAGCACCTTCTCCTTGCGCAACTGCACGCTTTCGAACTCGGCCGCGCCCTTGCCGACGTTATGCACTTCGATCTTGATGCGCTGCCCCGCCGGTACTTCGATGCGCGCCGGGTTCAGCTTGCCGTCGTTCATTTCGAGCTTGAAGGTCGGCAGATCGGCGGCGTGCGCCGCGCCAAGACCCGCTGCGACCGAGAGCAACATCGCCATCAGCTGGCTTTTCAATTTCATGCGGACTTCCTGATTGATACGCGTCCGGCAGCGCAGCGAACTGCAAACCCCTGCCGGAACGCGCGAACGCCGTGCGCGAGCTTAGTACCCGCCCTTCTTGCCGATGCCCGCGAACGGGAAGTCGTATTCGATCGTGAACGGCTTGAACCACGGACCCACGCCGGTTTCCTTATCGACGTGACGGCCGAACGCCATGTGGCCGGTTTCGGAAGGCGGCGAGATATGCAGCTTGAGGTGATATTTGCCCGGACCGAAGAGCTTGACGTTGTCGCCGTAGTGCGGGCCGTCGCTTGCGACCATCGCCATCAGGTCGCCCTTGACCGACTGCGTCGAGCCGGTTTTCGTGAGTTCATACGTCACGTTCAGATAGGGCATCCAGTCGCCTTCGGCGAAACCGGTCGGGTTGTTCTTGACCGCGTGAATATCCGCTTCGAGGTGGATGTCCGAATCCGATGCCTTGCGCATGATGCCTTCCGGCGCCATCGTGATTGGCTGCAGATAGACGGCGCCCGTTTCCATGCCGCCTTCGATATGCTGCTTGCCGATCGGATACTCAGCAGCGGAAGCCGCCATCATCGCCGTGAGGCCTGCGGCGGCAACGAGGCCGCGCATCAACGTTGAACCCATCAAACACTCCTGTTGTTATCGATGGCGCGCGTGACATTGGCGCGCCCTTTCCACCGAACTCCGGCGCTTTAAAAAGGCGCGCCGGCGCAAAAAAATGACTGTGGTGCCGGTTCGTTAGCGCGAAGCAGAAAACCGCTTCCAGAATCTGGAAAACGTTAATACGAACCATTCTCAATGTTCGTCAGTTTAGCACCCTTCACCACTCGGGACAAATTAGCGCGGGCTTACAAAAGCCTGCTGCGGCAAGGCTCCGGCGGGCTTTGCAGCCAACTCGCGGTCCATTCGCGGCCGATAAAAAAACGCGGTGCGCCTTCCGGCTCGCCGCGTCACTTGAGACAGAACGATGAAAACTTTCTTTCTTTCGCCTTACTTTCCGCCGATGCCGGTGATGTGATCGCCCACGTTCGCGCCGAACACGCGTTGACGTAACAGCGCCAATTGGTCGCGGGTCTGCGCCGCTTTTTCGAATTCGAGATTCTTGGCGTGATCCATCATTTGCTTTTCCAGCCGCTTGATTTCCTTCGCGAGCTGCTTCTCGGTCATGTCCTCGAACTTCGCGCGCGTCTGGGCTTCCTTCAGTTCGGCGCGTGCGTCGTCGGCGTTGTAGACGCCATCGATGATGTCCTTGATGCGCTTTTCCACTCCGCGCGGCGTGATGCCCCGCTCGAGGTTATGCGCCACCTGCTTGGCGCGGCGCCGCTCGGTTTCGTCGATGGCGCGCTTCATCGAGTCCGTCATGTTGTCGCCGTAGAGGATCGCCTTGCCGTTCACGTTGCGCGCCGCCCGTCCGATTGTCTGGATCAGCGAGCGCTCGGCGCGCAGGAAGCCTTCCTTGTCCGCGTCGAGAATGGCGACGAGCGACACTTCAGGAATATCCAGACCCTCGCGCAACAAGTTGATGCCGACGAGCACATCGAACGTGCCGAGCCGCAGATCGCGGATGATTTCCACGCGCTCGACCGTGTCGATATCGCTGTGCAAATAGCGCACCTTCACGCCGTGATCGGCGAGAAATTCGGTCAGCTGTTCGGCCATGCGCTTGGTCAGCACGGTAACGAGCACGCGTTCGTGCACCGCGACGCGCGCGTTGATCTCGGAGAGCACGTCGTCGACCTGCGAGCGCGCGGGCCGCACCTCGATTTCGGGATCGACGAGACCTGTCGGCCGCACGAGTTGCTCGGCCACTTGCCCCGCTTTCTTCTGTTCGTAGTCGGCGGGCGTCGCGGAGACGAACACGGCCTGGCGCATCTTGCGCTCGAATTCGTTGAACTTGAGCGGCCGGTTGTCGAGCGCGGACGGCATGCGGAAACCGTAATCGACGAGATTTTCCTTGCGCGCACGGTCGCCGTTATACATGCCGTTCAACTGGCCGATCAGCACGTGCGACTCGTCGAGCAACATGATGGCGTCGGGCGGCAGGTAGTCGACGAGCGTCGGCGGCGGTTCACCGGGCGCCGAGCCCGAGAAATGCCGCGAGTAATTCTCGATGCCCTTGCAGAAACCCAGTTCCTGCAGCATTTCCAGGTCGAAGCGCGTGCGCTGTTCGAGCCGCTGCGCCTCGACGAGCTTGCCCTGGCTATGGAAAAACTCCAGCCGCTCGCGCAGTTCCAGCTTGATGGTTTCGATCGCGCGCATGACGGTGTCGCGCGGCGTCACGTAATGCGACGACGGATACACCGTGAAGCGCGGAATCTTGTTGCGCACGCGGCCGGTGAGCGGATCGAAAAGCTGCATCGACTCGATTTCGTCGTCGAACAATTCGACTCGCACCGCCATTTCCGCGTGTTCCGCCGGAAAGATGTCGATGGTGTCGCCTCGCACACGGAACGAGCCGCGCTGAAAATCCGCCTCGTTGCGCGTGTATTGCATGGCGATCAGCCGCGCGATGACATCGCGCTGGCCGAGCTTGTCGCCTACGCGCAGCGTGAGGATCATCTTGTGATACTCGGACGGATTGCCGATACCGTAAATGGCCGACACCGTCGCCACGATCACCACGTCGCGGCGTTCGAGCAGGCTCTTGGTCGCCGAGAGCCGCATCTGCTCGATATGCTCGTTGATCGACGAATCCTTCTCGATGAAAAGATCGCGCTGCGGCACATACGCTTCCGGCTGGTAATAGTCGTAGTACGAGACGAAGTACTCGACCGCGTTGCGCGGGAAAAACTCGCGGAATTCGGCGTAGAGCTGCGCGGCGAGCGTCTTGTTGGGCGCGAAAACGATGGCGGGCCGGCCCAGACGCGCGATGACGTTGGCCATCGTGAAGGTCTTGCCCGAGCCGGTCACGCCGAGCAGCGTCTGGAACGAGAGACCGTCGTCCACGCCCTCGACGAGCGTCTTGATGGCCTCGGGCTGATCGCCCGCGGGCGGATACGGCTGATAGAGCTGAAACGGCGAGCCTTCGAACGTGGCGAACTTCGATTCGTCCAGTGCGTCGGGCGTTTCGATAAGGGTATCGGACATGGAGAGGGGAATCTTCTAAGTCGGCGCCGGAGCAAACACCTATTCTAGCGGCTGCGGCGAAAGTGGCGCGGGCCGCCTCACGGAGGCGGAATCGAGGAGGTTGGGACCGTTGGGTGGAAGTCAAGCAATGGCGCGCAAGGCTCCGCGCTGTTCCGTCGATGCCGTCCAATCGAGGCTTGCGCGCATGCCGGACAAGGCGTTCAACCGGCCAGCGCCCATGCGCTTATTCTTGCTCGCGAGAAAAAAGCGCGTACATAGAATAACGCTCGATCCGAAATGCAGCGCCGGATTCGATACAATATGCGACTGGGCTTCGAGGGGGCGCCCCCGCACGACCGCGCCGCCAACGACGTCACGCGCCGCTTTTTCGAGCGCCCAAGCATCGTTCTTCCCGCCGCACGTCTTCCTTCCACTGCCGATAGATCATGTCTCTTTTCTCTGCCGTCGAACTCGCTCCCCGCGACCCGATTCTGGGCCTCAACGAAGCCTTCAACGCCGACCCGCGCCCGACCAAGGTCAATCTGGGCGTTGGTGTCTACACCAACGAAGAAGGCAAGATTCCGCTTCTGCGCGCCGTTCGCGAAGCTGAAAAAGCACGCGTCGATGCAGCGCTGCCGCGCGGCTATCTGCCTATCGACGGCATCGCCGCGTACGACTCGGCCGTCCAGACGCTGCTCGTCGGCCGCGACTCGCCGCTGATCGCTTCGGGCCGTATCGTCACGGCGCAGGCGCTGGGCGGCACGGGCGCGCTCAAGATTGGAGCGGACTTTCTGAAGCGCGTGAATCCGGGCGCGAAAGTCGCGATCAGCGACCCGAGCTGGGAAAACCATCGCGCGCTCTTCGAAGGCGCGGGCTTCGAGGTCGTCAACTATCCGTATTACGAAGCGGCGACGCATGGCGTGAACTTCGCGGCCATGCTCGACGCGCTGAACGGCTACGCGGCCGGCACCATCGTCGTGCTGCACGCGTGCTGCCACAACCCGACCGGCGTGGATCTGACGGACGCGCAGTGGGCGCAGATCGTCGAAGTCGTGAAGGCGCGCAACCTCGTGCCGTTCCTAGACATCGCGTATCAAGGCTTCGGCGAAAACATCGAAGCCGATGCCGCCGCCGTGCGCCTCTTCGCCGCGTCGGATCTGAACGTGTTCGTGTCGTCGTCGTTCTCGAAGTCGTTCTCGCTGTATGGCGAGCGCGTTGGCGCGCTGTCCATCATCACGTCGAGTAAGGAAGAGTCGTCGCGCGTGCTGTCGCAATTGAAGCGCGTGATTCGCACCAACTATTCGAACCCGCCGACGCACGGTGGCTCGGTGGTCGCGGCCGTGCTGGCATCGCCGGAACTGCGTGCGCTGTGGGAACAGGAACTGGGCGAGATGCGCGATCGTATCCGCGCCATGCGTAATGGCCTCGTCGAGCGTCTGAAGGGCGCGGGCGTGGATCGCGACTTTTCCTTCGTCGACCGTCAGCGCGGCATGTTCTCGTACTCGGGCCTGACCGCGCCGCAAGTGGACCGTCTGCGGGAAGAATTCGGCATCTATGCGGTCAGCACGGGGCGCATCTGCGTGGCTGCGCTGAATCTGCGCAATATCGATGTCGTCGCCAACGCAGTGGCAAGCGTGCTGAAGTAAGGCATTGCACGCGCGTTTGCTGAAAAAGAAAATGGCGTCCTTCTCATGAAGGGCGCCATTTTTTGTGGCCGTTGCGCGGCGTTTCGCCGGCGTCTATATCGATTCGGGACGTGCCGGCGCGTTGGGTCTTGCGTCGTCGTCATCGACTAAGCCGTAGGAAATCGCGCGCGCCAATTCCGCGCTCACGCTTGCCACGCCCGAACGCCCGTGACGTTCGACGGCTGACCGGGGCTCGCCCGCGTGCATGCAGAACGTCAGTACAAGCGGCAGCAGGATCGCGGCGGGCCAATAGGTCGATATTGTCTTTTTCATGGGATTACCTCTGTTCGTCGTCGCATCAAGTGCATGAATGATGCCCACTAAGCGACTATCGAATTTTACGGAATCGCCGACATCTTAAAAAGACGCTGAAAAGCAAAGCTTCGTTGCGTGGCGGACAACGAAACGTAGCGAACCCACGGCTTTGAAATTGCAACAAGAACGGGCCAATCGTCATAAAACCTTACAAAGTTCTTGGGGACATCGGAGCACGCCGGGTGTCTTATTGTTATTACTGCAACGAACTAATCAACGACATGAAATCCGCAGTTGCTGGACTTTTGATCGCGTCATCGGCTTTGGTACTAGGCGGCTGCGCGGTCTATCCCGATGGATCATCCTACGGTGGCGGATATCCCGCCGCGGGCTACGCCGATCCCGGCTATGGCTACGACGCGTACGGCGCGCCGGTGGTCGTTCAGCCCGGCGTAGCGGTGGGCGGCGGCTACTACTCCGGTCCTGGCCCCGCTTACTACGGTCCTGGCCCCGGCCGCTATTGGGATGACGGTCCAGGCTGGCGTCGTCCGCCATCGGGCAACTGGAATCGCGGGGACTATCCGCGTGGGCGCCCGCCGCAAGGAAATAATCAACCGCAACAAGCGGGCGGCGGACATCAGCCGGGTGGTGGTCAGCCACCGCAAGCCGGTGGAGGCCGTCCGGTGGGCGGACCGCCGCCTCAACAGGCAGGCGGAGGCGCGCCGTTGCCGCGAGCCGTCGGCGGCGTCCCGCCAGGACGTCCGCAGGCGCCCGCCGCGAATCCTGGCGGAAACGGTGGCGGCAATGGCGGCTACCATCGCGGTGGCGATCAAGGCGGTGGCGCCGGTGGCGGTGGCGGACACGGCGGCAACCAGCGAAGCTCGCTCGGGCCGATCGGCGGATAACGCGTCGATTGCGCGGAGCGCTAAAAAGCCGTGCCGGGTCGAACCGGCGCGGCTTTTTCACTTCGCTTTCGTGGAAACACGCTTACCCGAGATGCGTGCCTTTCGCCTTATACAGTTCGCGGAAGGTGCGCCCGACCGGCGCGGGCATATCGCGTGTTTCGGTCCATCCGGCGCCGAATGGCATGCGCGATATCGTCTTTCTCTTTCCGCCCATGACTTCAAGCACGCGCACCGCGAGTTTCGTGAAAAGCGCATAAGCAATTGGCCGAAGCGCGAAGTAACCCCACACGGCGAGCGCCACGCGTTCGGTCCAGGGGCGCAGATGGCGTTCGGTCTGCTTTTCGCGCAGTTTGCGCAGCAGGTCGGACAGCGGAATGCCCACCGGGCACACGCTGTTGCATTCGCCGCATAGCGTTGCGGCTTGCGGCAGATCGAGCGCCTTGTCGATGCCCACATAAGCCGGCGTCAACACCGAACCCATCGGTCCGGGATAAACCCAGCCATACGCATGACCGCCGATCTTCTGATACACCGGGCAGTGATTCATGCACGCGCCACAGCGAATACACCGCAGCATCTCCTGGAACTCGCCGCCAATAAGCCCGGTGCGCCCGCCATCGACGAGCACGAAATACATATGCTCGGGCCCGTCCTGCTCGCCCATCGCGCGGGGGCCGGTCAGCAGTGAGAAGTAATTGGAAATGGTCTGCCCGGTCGCCGAACGCGGTAGCAGACGCATTGCGGTGGCGAGATCTTCGAGCGTCGGCAGAATCTTTTCGATGCCCGTCACCGCGACGTGCACGCGCGGCATCACGGTACACATGCCTTCGTTGCCTTCGTTCGTGACAACTGCCACCGAGCCGGTTTCCGCGATCAAAAAGTTGCCGCCCGTCACGCCCATATCGGCGGACATGAAATGCGGGCGCAGCACCTCGCGCGCCTCGCGGGTCATGTCGGGGATGTCCGTGAGACGCGGCTTGCCGTGCGTCTTCGCGAAGAGATCGGCGATCTGCTCCTTGTCCTTATGAACCACGGGCGCAATGATGTGGCTCGGCGGCTCGTTGTCGTTGATCTGCAGGATGTATTCGCCGAGATCGGTTTCGATGGACTGCACGCCCATTTCGCCGAGCACGCGATTCAGTTGCATCTCTTCCGAGACCATCGACTTGGTCTTGATGACCTTTTTCACGCCATGCTCGCACGCGATGTCCGCGACCAACCGCGCCGCATCCTGCGTCGATTCCGCGTAGAGCACGGTCGCGCCACGGCGCGTCGCCTCGCGTTCGAAGGTTTCGAGCCATACGTCGAGGTTGTCGAGCGCGCGATTGCGGCGTTCCTTCAGCGCGGCGCGCGTCGCCTCGAAGTCGATATCGAGCACCGCGCTCGCCCGCGCGCTCACGAATTTGGTCGAGAGCTTGGTGAGGTTCTGCTGCAGACGCTCATCGGCGAGTTTGCTGCCGGCGCGCGCCTTGAAGTGCATCGTCTGGACTTGCATGGGCTCGCCCGTTCGTCAGTTGCGGATGGAGTCGGATGCGTCGCCGGCAAGCACTTGCGCGATATGCAGCACACGCGTGCTCGTGTCGCCGGTGCGCCTCAAGCGCCCTTCTATATTCAGCATGCAGCCGAGATCGCCCAGCACGACGGTAGCCGCGCCGCTCGCCTTGATGTTGGCGCACTTTTCATCGACGATGGCCGTCGAAATGTCGCCGTACTTCACCGCGAACGTGCCGCCGAAACCGCAGCAATGTTCGCAGCCCGCCATCTCGGTCACGGGCACGCCCGCTTGTGCGAGCAAATCGCGCGGCTGCGCCTTCACGCCGAGTTCACGCAGGCCCGAGCAGGAATCGTGATAGGTCACGGCGCCTTCGAACACACCGGGCTCCATGCGCGCCTTGGCAACATTCACGAGAAAATCGGTGAGTTCGAAGACGCGCGGTTGCAGGCGCGCGAAGCGATTCATGAGTTGCGGATCGTCGCGGAAGAGATCGCCGTAATGCGCGCGGATCATTCCGCCGCACGAACCCGACGGCACCACCACGTAGTCGAATTGTTCGAATTCCTGCAGCGTTTTTTCGGCGAGATCGCGTGCAAGCCTGCGATCGCCGGAGTTATACGCGGGCTGGCCGCAGCAGGTTTGCGCGGGCGGCACGCTCACCGTAAAACCCGCGCGCTCGATCAGCTTGATAGCCGAGAAGCCGATCTCCGGCCGCATCATGTCGATGAGGCACGTGACGAATAGTCCGACTTGCATGGTGGAGCGTTTCCTGTTTTATCGAGATTTTCTAAGACGCACGCCGATTATCCGCGAAGCGGCGGTGGTTCGGGCACTCCCCAACCGCCGACCGCGTTTTCACATTATGAGATACAATTGCGCATCCGTAGTTTGACGCATCAACCGATTTCCACGATGAGCGATACGAACCCGGAATCCAAAACCTCCATTCAGGTGATCGAACGCATGATGCGTCTGTTGGACGCGCTTGCCGGCCACACCGATCCCGTCAGCCTGAAGGAACTCTCCCAAAGCACCGATCTGCATCCTTCCACGGCGCACCGCATCCTGAACGACATGGTGCTTTGCCGGCTGGTGGACCGCTCCGATCCAGGCACGTATCGGCTCGGCATGCGTCTGCTCGAACTGGGCAATCTGGTCAAGGCGCGCCTTTCGGTGCGCGAGGCCGCGATGCCGCCGATGCGCGAACTGCATCGGCAAACGGGACAGACGGTCAACCTCTCGGTGCGTCAGGGCGACGAAATCGTCTATATCGAGCGGGCTTATTCCGAACGCTCCGGCATGCAGGTCGTGCGCGCGATCGGTGGACGCGCGCCGCTGCATCTGACTTCGGTCGGCAAGCTCTTCCTCGCCGCCGACGAAACCACGCGCGTGCGCGCCTACGCCATGCGCACGGGTCTTTCGGGCCACACACAGAACAGCATCACCGATCTGTCGAAGCTGGAACGTGAGCTGTCGTTCGTGCGGCAACAGGCTTGCGCGCGCGATAACGAAGAACTCGAACTGGGCGTGCGCTGTATCGCGGCGGGCATTTACGACGATACCGGGCGGCTCGTCGCGGGCTTGTCGTTGTCGGCGCCGGCCGATCGTCTGCAGGACGCGTGGCTCAAGCAACTCAGTCATACGGCGCTGGAGATCTCGCGCTCGCTGGGTTATCACCTCGAGCCGGTTGCAGCCGCATCGCGCTGAATCTTGCGTTAGAAACGCTGCTTCAAAGACAAAAAGCCGGACGGGTCGAGAGACCCATCCGGCTTTCTGCTTATTCAAACGTGCTTAGGGGTTCGTGCCGCTACCCATGTCCGCACTCATGATGCGCGGTTCGCCGAGCGTATCGAGGAACGAACGCAGGCGGCCGGCATCCGCGAAGCGCGAATACTTGCCGTAGGAATCGAGCAGCACGATCACGACCGGGCGGCCGTTGACCGTTGCCTGCATCACCAGGCACTCGCCCGCTTCGTTGATGAAGCCGGTCTTCTGCAAACCGATATCCCACGACGCATTACGCACCAGCGCGTTCGTGCTGTTGTAGGCGAGATTGCGCTTGCCGGTGAAGACTTCGTAGCTGCGATCCGTCGAGAACTTGCGGATGAGCGGATATTGATACGCCGCGTTCACCATCTTCACGAGATCGCGTGCGCTCGAAACGTTGAGGCTCGTGAGACCCGTGGAGTTCTCGAAATGCGTGTCGGTCATGCCGAGCGACTTCGCTTTCGCGTTCATTGCCGCGATGAAAGCCGGCCGGCCACCCGGGTAATAGCGCGACAACGCGGCCGCCGCGCGATTTTCCGATGCCATGAGCGCGATATGCAGCATGTCCTCGCGATTGAGCTCCGAGCCGACGGCGAGCCGCGAGCCCGTGAACTTCTCGTAATCGCGATCTTCGTCGGTCACCGTCATTTCGTCGGTGAGCGGCAAGTGCGAGTCGAGCGTGACCATGGCCGTCATCAATTTGGTGATGGACGCGATAGGCACGACGGCGCGCGAATTCTTGTCGAAAAGCGTTTCGGACGTGTTCTGGTCCACCACATAGGCCACGCTCGAACGCAGCGCCAGGCTGTCGGGCGTTTCATGCAGACCGAATGCCGAACCGACCGAAGTGGCACGCGGCTGATACGCCACCGAGTGCACTGCGGCGCGGCGCGAGCGCGGGTCCATGCGGTAATTCACTCGACGCTTGCGGGAAGCCCGGGGCACGTCGTCGTCTTCGGCGGCGACCTTGGCTACGCGGGCAGCACGGCCTGATTTCGCCGATGTCTTCGCCACACGAGCAGGCTTTTCGGCCTTCTCGGCGGAAGCAGTGGACTTCGCGGATTTCTTGACGGATTTGGTTGCGGTGGCGGTTTTTGCGAGGGCTTCAGCCGGAGCCGCTGCAAAGGACGTCGCTACGGCGATGGAAATGGCGATCGACAACGCGGAGCGCAGCGCTACGCCATGAACCACCTTAAACGACGAAAACATTTCGGTTTTCATTAGTGTTCTGTTGGGCGGCTGGAGAGTACCGCCAAGTGTAGTGAAGCTACGAAATTTAAGCAATATTAAGCACTTATCCGCACTCGTTAAACCGAGTTGTAAGCCACGATTGCTTATCGTTACACAACGCGCGCTTTGATCGGAAAAAACGATCGCGCTTTGCAGCAGTGCTGCCAACAGTGCGCTTTTATACGAGACGACAAGCGCACTATCGGCAAAACTTTCTGCAACTTGAGCCAGGAATCGCGGATTCGGGTCTGAAAGACAGCGAAGCGAAAATTCGAAGAAGGCTGCGTGCGGTGGACGGATGCGGCGTCAACACAACAACAACGCAACCGACAGTCGAAATGTTAACGTCTCTTCAACAATTTGGTGTACGGCGTCATCCTAAAAATAGGACTTACTACAGAAACATCTCATCTTTCTTGCCGATGCTCGTCTCCAGCATGCGCATCGACGGAACATAGTTCTGTCTTCCTAGCGTGCTTTCATAACGCTCTTTCCGGTTAAGAGCGTCTCGCAACGCCACGCCCTGCGTCGGTGCATAGGGTTTTCACCGAGCAGCAGCGCATGCCGGTGAGATCTAACTTAAGCCATTGTTTAAAAAGACCTTTCGGCCTATTGTGCAATGCACAAAAAACGCTTGACATCTATCGGAATATCTCTAAAATGGCTTCATGTTGCGACGCACCAATCGCACTTTGCAGTAACCGGCCGCAACGGCGCGCCGGATCTACCAAACCACGACCCGCGTTGATGGGTCGACTATCAGGAGCCTGAGATGACCCTGTTGACCCCCGAGCAAATCGCCGCCGCACAAAAAGCTAACTTCGACACGCTGTTCGGCCTCACGAACAAGGCATTCGAAGGTATCGAAAAGCTGGTCGAACTGAATCTGCAAGTCGTGAAGTCGACCCTGGCCGAAAGCCAGGAGAACACCCAGCGCGCGCTGTCGGTCAAGGACGCACAAGAACTCCTCTCGCTGCAAGCAAGCCTCACGCAGCCGGTCGCCGAGAAGGTTCTGTCGTACGGCCGTCATCTGTATGAAATCGCATCGTCCACGCAAGCTGAATTCGCTCGCGTTGCTGAAGCTCAGTACGAAGAGCAAAACCGCAAGATGCAATCGCTCGTCGACAACGTCGCGAAAAACGCACCGGCTGGTTCGGAAACCGCAGTCGCAGTCATGAAGTCGGCCATCACCGCTGCCAACACGACGTACGAAACGGTTCACAAGGCAACGAAGCAAGCTGTCGAAATCGCTGAAAGCAACTTCAACGCAGCCGCCACGGCCGCCACGAAGGCCGCTACGCAAGCGACCGAACAAGCTACGCGCACCGCCAAGAAGACGGTTGCGTAAGTCCGAAGCCGGGTTCGCCCGGTTGACGAAGCAAGAATCACGAAAAACCCGGCCTCGCGCCGGGTTTTTTGTCATCTGTTGGTTCGGAAAAACGGCTTTCGCTTCACGCATTCGAGCGGGCAGTTCAAAGCAAAAGCGCGCTTCCGTGAAGAAGCGCGCTTCGCTCGACACCCTCTTGCGGCCGCTTACTTCTTGCGCTGCGGCGGCAAGTCCGTACAGACGCCTTCGTACAACTCCGCCGCCATGCCAATGGATTCGCCCAAGGTCGGATGCGGGTGGATGGTCTTGCCGATGTCCGTGGCATCCGCGCCCATCTCGACCGCGAGACACACTTCGCTGATCAGATCGCCCGCGTTCAATCCGACGATCCCGCCGCCGATCACGCGATGCGTCGCTTCATCGAAAATCAGCTTGGTGAAGCCCTCGTCGCGACCATTGGCGATCGCGCGGCCCGAAGCGGCCCACGGGAACACCGCCTTGCCGTACTTGATGCCTTCGGCCTTGCACTGGTCTTCGGTCTTGCCGGCCCACGCCACTTCCGGATCGGTATAAGCCACCGACGGAATTTGCAGCGCATCGAAGTACGCCTTCTCGCCATGCGCCGCTTCCGCCGCGACGTGGCCTTCGTGCACGGCCTTGTGCGCGAGCATCGGCTGGCCAACGAGATCGCCGATCGCAAAAATATGCTCGACGTTCGTACGCAGTTGCTTGTCGACGTTGATGAAGCCGCGATCCGTCACCGCGACGCCCGCCTTGTCCGCGCCGATCTTCCCGCCGTTCGGACTGCGGCCCACGGCCAGCAACACGAGGTCGTAACGCTGCGCTTCGGTCGGCGCCTTGTCGCCCTCGAACGTCACGTAAATGCCGTCGTCCTTGGCTTCCGCCTTGGTCGTCTTGGTCTTCAGCATGACGTTGGCGAAGCGCTTCGCGTTGTACTTCTCCCAGACCTTCACGAGATCGCGGTCGGCGCCCATCATAAGACCGTCGAGCATTTCGACGACATCGATTTCGGAGCCGAGCGACGCATAAACCGTCGCCATTTCCAGCCCGATGATTCCGCCGCCCACCACCAGCATGCGCTTCGGAATCTGACGCAGTTCGAGCGCGCCGGTCGAGTCGACCACGCGCGGATCGTCCGGGAAGAACGGCAACTTCACCGCCTGCGAACCCGCCGCAATGATCGCCTTCTTGAACTTGACGACCTTCTTGCCGCCGTCGCCCTGCACTTCCATGTGGTTCGGATCGACGAACGTACCGACGCCCGTCACCACCTGTACCTTGCGCGCCTTCGCCATGCCCGCGAGACCGCCGGTCAGCTTCTTGACGACGCCTTCCTTGAAGCCGCGCAGCTTGTCCAGATCGATGCTCGGCTTGCCGAACGTGATGCCGTGCGATTCGAGATGCTTGGCTTCGTCGAGCACGAGCGCGGTATGCAGCAGCGCCTTCGACGGAATGCAGCCGACGTTCAGACACACGCCGCCCAGGGTCGCATAGCGTTCGACGAGTACGGTGCTCATGCCGAGATCCGCTGCGCGGAACGCCGCCGAATAGCCGCCGGGGCCTGCGCCGAGCACGAGCATGTCGCACTCGACATCCGCGCTGCCCGAATAACTGCCTGCCTTCGGCGCGGGCGCGGCGCTCGCCTTTTCGGCGGGCTGCGGTTGCGCGGCCGTCGGCTTGGTCGGCACTTCGCTCACGCCTCCGCCCTGACCTTCGAGCGTCAGAATCACGCTGCCTTCGGAGACGTTGTCGCCCAGCTTGACCTTCAGTTCCTTCACGGTGCCCGCGGCGGGCGAAGGCACATCCATGGTCGCCTTGTCGGATTCGAGCGTGACGAGCGATTGCTCCTTCTCGACCGTATCGCCCGGCTTCACATGGATCTCGATGACCGGAATATCCTTGAAGTCGCCGATATCCGGCACCTTCACGTCCTGTGCGCCGCCGCCCGACGCCGCGGGCGCGGGTGCAGCCGGCTTTGCGGACGACGCTTCCTTCGGCGCTTCGGCCTTAGGTTCCGCAGCGGCGCTCGCGCCTTCGGTTTCGATCATCGCGATGACCGAGCCTTGCGAGACTTTGTCGCCCTGTTTGACCTTCACTTCCTTGATCGTGCCTGCCTGGTCGGCGGGCACTTCCATGGTGGCCTTATCGGTTTCGAGCGTGATGACGCCCTGTTCCTTTTCGATGGCGTCGCCGGGCTTGATATTGACTTCGATGACATCGACATCGGAGAAGTCGCCGATGTCGGGTACTTTTAGTTCGACGAGACTCATATTTGTCCCCTATGTCGACCAGAGCCGGTGCCTGAAGCGCCTGACCCGGGTCCCATGCAAGATGATGGCGAAGAAGAGCGGTTGGAGCAGGCGCGCGCACCGAAGCACGCGCCGGTCCCAGCGTCTCACGTGTCTTGCCCGCACAATCGAGCGAGGAAGACACGCGCCACTTTTTTAGAGAATCACCCGGCGGAAGTCCGCCAGAATGCCCGCGAGATAGGCGTTGAAGCGCGCCGCCTCCGCACCGTCGACGACGCGGTGGTCATACGACAGCGACAGCGGCAACGTGAGGCGCGGCACGAACTGCTTGCCGTCCCACACCGGCTTCATCGCGCCACGCGACAGACCCAGGATGGCCACTTCCGGCGCGTTGATGATCGGCGTGAAGTTCGTGCCACCGATGCCGCCCAGCGAAGAAATCGAGAAGCAGCCGCCTTGCATCTGGTCCGGCTTCAGCTTGCCTTCGCGAGCGAGCTTCGAGAGATCCGTCATCTCCTTCGCGATATCCATCAAGCCCTTCTTGTCGGCGTCGCGGATCACCGGGACGACGAGGCCGTTCGGTGTATCGGCTGCGAAGCCAACGTGGAAATACTTCTTGAAGACGAGGTTGTCGCCGTCGAGACTCGCGTTGAAGGTCGGGAATTTCTTCAGCGCGGAAACCACTGCCTTGATGACGAAAGCCAGCATCGTGATCTTGATGCCCGACTTCTCGTTTTCCTTGTTCAGCTTCACGCGCAGCGCTTCGAGCTCGGTGATGTCCGCTTCGTCGTTGTTCGTGACGTGCGGGATCATCACCCAGTTGCGATGCAGGTTCGCACCCGAGATCTTCTTGATGCGCGACAGCGGCTTCGGATCGACAGGACCGAACTTCGTGAAGTCGATCTTCGGCCACGGCAGCAAGTTGAGGTCGCCACCGCCGCCAGCAGGTGCGGCAACCGCGGCGGGCGCTGCGCCCTGACCCGACATGACGCCCTTCACGAACGCGGTGATGTCGCCTTGCGTGATGCGGCCTTTCGGACCGGAACCGCGCACACGCGTGACATCGACGCCGAGTTCGCGCGCGAACTTGCGCACCGAAGGCGACGCGTGGCTCGACGTGCGTGTGCCATCGCCTGCGGGAATCGCGGGCGCCTGCGCGAGCGCGGACGGCTGGGCCGGAGCGGGCGCGGGTTTGGCGGGCGCATCGGGCGGCGCTTCGACCGGCTTCGGCGCTTCCTGCTTCGGCGCCTCCTGCTTGGGCGCGGAAGCGGCCGGGCTGCTTTCGCCGCCTTCGAGAATCAGAATCAGCGTGCCTTCTGACACCGTATCGCCGAGCTTGACCTTCAATTCCTTGACGGTGCCGGCGGCAGGCGAAGGCACATCCATGGTCGCCTTGTCGGATTCGAGCGTGACGAGCGACTGCTCCTTCTCCACCTTGTCGCCAACCTTCACGCCGATTTCGATGACCGGGATATCCGTGAAGTCGCCGATATCCGGCACCTTCACTTCCACCGATCCGCCGCCGCTCGAAGCCTGAGCGGCTTGCGCGGGTTGCGACTGCGTGGTCGTGCCGGCCGGCGCTTCCTGCTTGGCGGGCGCGTCGGCTTGGGCGGGCGCGGAAGCGCCGCTTTCCAATACGACGATCAACGTGCCTTCCGACACGTTATCGCCCACTTTGACCTTTACTTCCTTGACCGTGCCCGCGGAGGAGCTCGGTACATCCATGGTGGCCTTGTCGGATTCCAGCGTGACGAGGGACTGTTCCTGTTCAACGACATCGCCCACCTTGACCAGAACCTCGATCACGGGAATGTCCTTGAAATCGCCGATGTCCGGCACTTTGACTTCGATCGCTTGACTCATTATTAGTGTCTCCTGTGTTGCATGCGGCGCGCCCCCGCTTCGGGAGCGCGCCGCATCACAACGCACGGGGGCGATGCCTTTAGACGGTCATCGGGTTGGGTTTAGCCGGGTCGAGGTTGTACTTCTTGATCGCCTCAGCGACGACCTTGCGCTCGATCGTGCCTTCGTCGGCGAGCGCGTTGAGCGCGGCCAGCGTGACCCAGTAGCGGTCGACTTCGAAGAAGTGGCGCAGTGCTTCGCGCGTGTCCGAACGGCCGTAGCCGTCGGTGCCGAGCACCACGAACTTGTTCGGGACATAGGCGCGAATCTGGTCGACGAGCGCGCGGATGTAATCCGTCGACGCGATCACCGGACCTTGCGCGCCCTTGAGCAGCTTGGTGACATGCGGCACTTGCTTTTCGTCGGCCGGATGCAGCAGGTTCCAGCGGTCGATTGCCTGGCCTTCGCGAGCCAGTTCCGTGAAGCTCGGCACGCTCCACAGGTCGGCGGCCACGCCCCAGTCGTTCTTGAGCAAGTCGGCGGCGGCGATCACTTCGTTGAAGATCGTGCCCGCGCCCATCAACTGGACGCGCGGACCCTTTGCCGCGCCTTCGGCCTTCCTGAACGCGTACATGCCCTTGATGATGTCCGCGGCAACCGATTCACCTTGCGGAATCGCCGGATGCTCGTAGTTCTCGTTCATCACGGTGATGTAGTAATACACATCTTCCTGGTCGGCGACCATGCGGCGCAGGCCGTCCTGCATGATGACCGCGAGTTCGTAACCGAAGGTCGGGTCGTAGCTCACACAGTTCGGGATCGATGCTGCCCACAGAAGCGAGTGGCCGTCTTCGTGCTGCAGGCCTTCGCCGTTGAGCGTCGTGCGCCCAGCGGTGCCGCCCAGCAGGAAGCCGCGCGAACGCATGTCGCCCGCCGCCCAGGCCAGGTCGCCGATGCGCTGGAAGCCGAACATCGAGTAGAAGATGTAGAACGGGATCATGATCTCGCCGTGCGTCGAATACGACGTCGCGGCCGCGATCCAGTCACACATGCCACCGGCTTCGTTGATGCCTTCCTGCAGAATCTGCCCGGTTTCCGATTCCTTGTAGAACATCAGCTGGTCGGAGTCTTCGGGAATGTACTTCTGGCCGTCTTGATTCCAGATGCCGATCTGGCGGAAGAGGCCTTCCATGCCGAAAGTACGCGACTCGTCCGGCACGATCGGCACGATACGCTTGCCGATGGCCTTGTCCTTCAAGAGGATGTTGAGCACCCGCACGAACGCCATCGTCGTGGAGATTTCGCGGCCTTCGCCCGTGCCCTTGAGCAGCGGCTCGAATGCCGACAGTTCCGGCACCGGCAGCGACTCCGCCTTCTCGCGGCGCGACGGCAGATAGCCACCCAGTTCCTGACGGCGGGCGCGCATGTATTCCAGTTCCTTCGAGCCTTCCTCGAAGGTGAGATACGGCACGTCGGCGATCTGTTCGTCGGTCAACGGCAGACGGAACTGGTCGCGGAACTTCTTCAGCGTGTCGATCGGCAGCTTCTTCTGCTGGTGCGTGATATTCATGGCCTGGCCGTGTTCGCCCATGCCATAACCCTTGATGGTCTTGGCGAGGATCACGGTAGGCGAGCCCTTCGACTTCTGCGCCTGATCGTAAGCCGCGTAGATCTTGTGCGGATCATGGCCGCCGCGGTTCAGGTTCCAGATGTCTTCATCGGACCAGTCGGCCACCAGCGCCTTCAGTTCCGGCGTGTTGAAGAAGTGCTCGCGCACGAACGCGCCCGATTCCGACTTGTAGGTCTGGTACTCGCCGTCGACCACTTCCATCATGCGGCGCATGAGCGCGCCGGTCTTGTCGCGTGCGAAGAGCGCGTCCCAGCGGCTGCCCCAGATCACCTTGACGACGTTCCAGCCCGCGCCACGGAATTCGCTTTCGAGTTCCTGGATGATCTTGCCGTTGCCGCGCACCGGACCGTCCAGACGCTGCAAGTTGCAGTTGATGACGAACACGAGGTTGTCCAGACGCTCGCGCCCGGCCATGCCGATTGCGCCGAGCGATTCCGGCTCGTCCGTTTCGCCGTCGCCGAGGAACGCCCAGACTTTGCGGCCCTGCGTCTTCACGATACCGCGCGCTTCCATGTACTTCATGAAACGCGCCTGATAGATGGCCATGATCGGGCCGAGGCCCATGGACACCGTCGGGAATTGCCAGAAGTCCGGCATCAGCCACGGATGCGGATACGAGGAGATTCCCTCGCCGCCCACTTCCTGACGGAAGTTGTTGAGCTGCGCCTCGGTCAGACGGCCGAGCAGGAACGCGCGCGAGTAGACGCCCGGCGACGAGTGACCCTGCACGAACACGAGATCGCCGCCATGTTCCTTCGACGGTGCGTGCCAAAAGTGATTGAAGCCGACGTCGTAGAGCGTCGCCGCCGAAGCAAACGAAGCGATGTGACCGCCGACATTGGTGTCCTTGCCCGCGCGCAACACCATGGCGATGGCGTTCCAGCGCGTGTACGAACGAATGCGGTGCTCGATGTCCTGGTCGCCCGGAATCTTGGCCTGGCCGGCGACGGGAATCGTATTGATATAGGGCGTATTCGCCGAAAACGGCAGATGCTCGCCATGCACGCGGGCGAATTCGATCTGCTTTTCGATCAGGTAGTGCGCGCGATCAGGACCGACTGCCGAAATGACGCCGTCGAGTGCGTCGAGCCACTCGGCGGTTTCCTGAGGATCGTCGTCTTTGGCATTGGCGACATATTTGAGAACTTCGTCGGGTACAGCGGACATGCTCGTCTCCTGATGTGAGGATCGCTCTAAGAACCGCCGACAGTCGCCCGCCGAAAACCGGGCACTGGCCGCGTGCCGGCAATTCTAAATAGGGTCCAGACTTTGTAGCAAGGAATTTTTCGAATCATGAGAGATGATCTCATAATGCGGAAAATTGCTGCAATGCACCGTCCGATAAGGCTTTTTTAATCAGACTTTTCTCCTCCTTTTCCCGCAATTGAGCCGTCTCTAGCACCTTTTTACGCTAATTAACAATCAGACGCTGCGTTACAATCGCTTCCATGTTGACCGATCGGCTTCTCGCACGCTCGGCGCGGGTCGCGCGCAAGCCGACCGACTCGTCGCCCACCCGCTGGCACCACGGACCGTGGTGGTCGAACTCCTATTTACTCACGCCGCTCATCTCGATCCTCGTTTTTCTGGTCGTCATGAGCCTGATTCTCTGGAGTCTCAACCGCCGCGAGCAGCAGCAGCAGGAAGACACGCTATACCGGAACGTCGCCTGGGCCCAGCAACAGATTCGTCTTTCGATGACGGGTGCGCAAGAGCAGATCCAGGCGTTATCGCGAGACATCGCAAGCGGTCATGGCGACCCTCAGACATTCCAGACGTCTTCCACCGACATCATGCAGGGGCATCCCGAGATCCTCTACATGAACTGGTACACGAGCCAGCACAAACCGCGCTGGCCCAATACGCCGCTGCCGGTACTCGGGTCGCGGCTCGCCAAACCCAACGACACGCAGATGGACGAAGCGGTGCAGGCCGCCTTCGAGGAAGCGCGCACGACGCGTCGCCAGGTTTATTCGCCCTTACTCTACGACGACCTCGGCAACGGCTACATCACCTTGCAAACGCCGGTGTTTCGCGACCGCGAATTCCTCGGGTCCATCGCGGCAGTGTTTTCCATCGAAGGCATTCTGAAGCACGACATTCCGAGCGAGCTGTCGGCGAAGTACAAGATCTCCATCACCGATCTGAACAATCGCGAACTCGCGACGACATCGAGCCGTCCACGCCTGCCGCGCGACATGTTCTACGATCTGCCGCTCGATCCGCCCGGCCAGGGGTTGTCGGTGCGCGTGTATTCGTATCCGCAGCTCACGAACTTCACGAACAACACGCTGGTGTGGCTCGTCGCCGGCCTGTCGTGCTTCGTGCTCTGGAGCTTGTGGAGTCTCTGGAAGCACACGCGTCAGCGCTTCGAGGCGCAACAGGCGCTTTACGCCGAAGCGTTCTTCCGCCGCGCGATGGAAAACTCCGTCTTGATCGGCATGCGCGTGCTCGACATGCACGGCCGCATCACGCACGTGAATCCCGCGTTCTGCCGCATGACGGGTTGGGACGAAAGCGATCTCGTCGGCAAGAACGCGCCGTTTCCGTACTGGCCGCGCGATGCCTATCCCGAGATGCAGCGCCAACTCGACATGACGCTGCGCGGCAAGGCGCCCTCTTCCGGTTTCGAGTTGCGCGTGCGCCGTAAGGACGGTTCGTTCTTCCACGCGCGTCTTTACGTGTCGCCGTTGATCGACAGTTCGGGCCGCCAGACTGGCTGGATGTCGTCGATGACGGATATCACCGAACCCAAGCGCGCGCGCGAAGAGCTCGCCGCCGCCCACGAACGCTTCACCACGGTGCTCGAAAGTCTCGATGCCGCCGTCTCCGTTCTCGCCGCCGACGAAGCCGAACTGCTGTTCGCGAACCGCTATTACCGGCATCTCTTCGGCATTCGTCCGGACGGGCACTTGCAGCTTGCGGGCGCCGGTTTCGATGGCGCTTCGGGTTCGTCGGAGCTGAGTTCGTCGGACACCATCGACATGGTCGATACCTACGCCGGACTGCCCGCCACCGCGCTGACCGAAAGCTCGGCCGACGCGCAGGAAGTCTATGTGGAAGGCATCCAGAAGTGGTTCGAAGTGCGCCGCCAGTACATTCAGTGGGTGGACGGCCATCTCGCGCAGATGCAGATCGCGACCGACATCACGCAGCGCAAGCAGGCGCAGGAACTCGCGCATCAGCAGGAAGAGAAGCTGCAGTTCACGAGCCGTTTGATGACGATGGGTGAAATGGCGTCGTCGCTCGCGCATGAGCTGAATCAGCCGCTCGCGGCCATCAACAACTATTGTTCGGGCTGCGTCGCCTTGGTGAAATCCGGGCGCATGACACAGGAATCGCTCTTGCCCGCGCTCGAAAAAACCGCGCAGCAGGCGGTGCGCGCAGGCATGATCATCAAGCGCATTCGCGAGTTCGTGAAGCGCAGCGAGCCGAAGCGGCAGGCGACGCGCGTGGCCGATATCGTCGCGGATGCAGTCGGTCTCGCCGAAATCGAGGCGCGCAAACGCAAGATTCGCATCGTCACGGAAATCCGCTCGCGCATGCCGGTGATCTATGTCGATCCCGTGCTGATCGAACAAGTGCTCGTGAATCTGTTGAAAAACGCAGCCGAAGCAATGCATGATGCAAAACCGAATGCCGTCGATCCCGTAATCCGCGTGATCGTGCAGCGGCTCGACGGCGGCGTGGTGTGCATCAGCGTGGTCGATCAGGGCCCGGGTGTGGATGAAGCCACCGCCGAGCGTCTCTTCGAACCGTTTTACAGCACCAAGTCCGATGGCATGGGCATGGGGCTGAACATTTGCCGTTCGATCATCGAATCGCATCGCGGCCGCCTTTGGGTCGTGAACAATGTCGAATCGGACGGACACGTGACCGGCGCGACTTTCCATTGCAGCCTGCCGATCGGCGAAGTGGATGGGTCGGGCACGGACTCGGGCGGCAACGCCGGGTCGCAAAGCGAACATACGAGACAACAAACAGTTACGGGAGAACTATGAGCAGTCCAGTCACCACTCAGGAAACCGTCTTTGTCGTGGACGATGACGAAGCCGTGCGTGATTCGTTGCGCTGGCTGCTCGAGGCGAACGGGTATCGCGTGCAGTGTTTTTCGAGCGCGGAATCGTTCCTCGACGTCTATCTGCCGATCGCGCATTCGGGCGCCATTTCGTGCCTGATTCTCGATGTGCGCATGGCCGGCATGACCGGCCTCGAGTTGCAGGAAAAGCTGATCGCCGAGAATTCGCTTCTGCCGATCATCTTCGTGACCGGTCACGGCGATGTGCCGATGGCCGTCTCGACGATGAAGAAAGGCGCGATGGATTTCATCGAGAAACCTTTCGACGAAGCCGAACTGCGCAAGCTCGTCGAGCGCATGCTCGAAAAAGCGCGCAACGAAAGCAGCAGCGTGCAGCAGCAACGCGCGGCCGCCGAGCGGCTTGGCAAGCTCACGGCGCGCGAGCATCAGGTGCTGGAGCGGATCATCGCCGGGCGGCTGAACAAGCAGATCGCCGACGATCTCGGCATCAGCATCAAGACGGTGGAAGCGCATCGCGCGAACATCATGGAGAAGCTGTCCGTGAATACCGTTGCCGACCTTCTGCGTCTCGCGCTTTCAAACAAGCCGCAGCAGCAATAACCGTAGTTCACTGCCTAAAGGCAATCTTCAACCATACGGCCGGCATTCGATGCTGGCCGTATGCGTATTTGCGCTTCCAATTCACGCGCCCTTCTCTCGACATTCCTTCGTTGTCCGCGCATGCAAAACGTGATATTTCGTGGATCACGTTGGCACATTCCAAGGGCGGCCCGTAACTCGACCGCACCCTCCTTACGAGAACGAGGTCATGCACGACAACGCATTCGTCGCCTTTTCAAACGGTACTTCGGCACGCGGGCAAACGTTTGAATTGAGTGCTGCCAAAAGCAGCGTGATTGCCTCGGTGCTTGCTTCACGTCATTGCCTTTCATCGGCTTCGCTCTTACTTCTCGTACCGCCAATCCATCCCGCTGGTTCACGCTCATCTCTCGCGCGCATGTCGTGTCATGCGGCGGCGTGTGCGCGTCTGCCGGGCGCCAAGGTCGCGCCCGAAGCATCGAATACCGTGCAACGGAGGAACTGAAATTGACCGCTCATCGCACCCGTTTGACCCGGCCCGCGCGGCAAGCCCGCATGCTCGCGCTGTGCGCGGCGCTTGCCGCCATGCCGCTCGCCGCGCTGCATTGCTCGTCCGTGCTTGCGCAGACTCAAGGCGCGGCCAGTACGGCGCCCAAGCTCGGCAATCAGCAACTCGACGCGCTCACCGCGCCCGTCGCGCTTTATCCCGATGCGCTGCTCGCGCAAGTGCTGATGGCGTCGACGTACCCGCAAGAGGTCACCGAGGCCGCGCAATGGTCGAAGACCAACTCGAACATCAAGGGCGACGATGCCGTCAAGGCCGTGCAGTCCGAGCCGTGGGACCCGAGCGTGCAATCGCTCGTTGCTTTCCCGCAGGCGCTCGCGACGATGGCATCCAAGCCCGACTGGATGACGCAACTTGGCAACGCGTTCATTGCGCAGCCGAGCGACGTGATGGACTCCGTGCAGCGCTTGCGCCGCGCCGCGCAGACAGCGGGCAATCTCAAGAGCACGGAGCAGCAGAAGATCGTGGTCGAGCAGCAGACTATTCAGATTCAGCCTGCCAATCCGCAAGTGGTCTACGTGCCCACCTACAACCCGACGGTCGTGTACGGCGCGTGGCCGTATCCCGCGTATCCGCCGGTGTACGTGCCGCCGCCGCCCGGCTATGCGATCGCCACCGGATTCGCGACGGGGCTCGCGTTCGGCGCGGGCATCGCGGTTGCGAATTCGTTGTGGGGCAATTGCGACTGGAACCACGGCAATGTGAACGTGAACGTCAATCGGTACAACAACATCAACGTGAACAATCGCCTGAACGCGAACAGCAATAACGTGAACTGGAACCGCAACGACCCGCAGTTCAACCGGAACAACGTCGCGAACCGGCAAAACAACTTCAACAATCAGAATCTCGGCGCGGCCAACCGCGATCAGTATCGCGGCCGTAACGACGCCCGCGCGCAGGCCGCACAGACGCTGCAGCAGCGCACCGGCCAGAACCTCAACCAGAATGCGAGTCAGCGCGTGCAGAACATTCGGCAAGGCGGCGGTCAGAACGCGCTCGACAACAACGACGTGCGGCAGCGTGCGCAGAGCGTGAATCGCGATAACGCGCTGCGCGGCGCGGGCGACGGCAACACGGCCCGGCAGGACGCTCAGCGCGGGCAAGCGAGCAGGCAGTCGTTCGCGAATCAGCAGAATCGCGTGGGCGGCAACGGCGGCGGCGTGCAGCGCCCAGGTCTTGGTGCGGGCGGCGGCGGCGTGCAGCGCGAAGGCGGCTTCGGCGGCGGAGGTTTTCACGGCGGTGGCGGACTTGGCGGTGGCGGAGGTTTTCATCGCCGTTGATCGTGTCGCGCCCCATGTCCCCATCCGCTACAGGAGCCTGAGATGACGTTTAACCAAGCACTCGCACTTTCACGCGCCTTCTGCGCCGCACTCGCTTTCATGTCGTTGTCGATGCCCATGCTCGCGCACGCGCAAGCCATTTACCCGTCGCCAGAAGCCGCCGCGGAGGGGCTCACCGATGCCATCGCCTCCAACGACGAAACCGCGCTTTCCAAGGTGCTCGGCAAGGACCACGCGCAGTATGTGCCGACCGACAGCATCGGCGAGCAGGATATCTATCAGTACCTTGGCTCGTGGGCCAAGGGGCATCGCATCGTCGAAGATGCCAAGCCGCTCGGCGGCCGTCGCAGCGCGCACGTGGAAGTGGGCGACAGCGGCTGGACGCTGCCGATCCCGCTCGTGAAGGCGGCCCAGGGCTGGCGCTTCGACATGCCCGCCGCGCGCGATGAAGTGCTGACGCGGCGTATTGGCCGCAACGAGCGTTCGGTGATTCAGGTCGCGCTCGCTTTCGTCGATGCTCAAAACGACTTTCGGAAGCTCACGAACCACTACGCGCTGCGCTTTCTGAGCACGCACGGCACGCACGACGGCCTTTACTGGGACGCCGCGCCCGGTGAACCCGAAAGCCCGCTCGGCCCGCTCGCCGCCACCATGCCCGACAAGACCGACACGGCCGATGCCTACTACGGTTATCACTACCGCATTCTCACGGCGCAGGGGCCGCATGCGAAAGGCGGCGCGATGAACTACCTGCAGGACGGAAACCTGAGCCGGGGTTTCGCCATGATCGCGTGGCCGGCAAAGTATGGGCAGACGGGCGTGATGTCGTTCATCGTCAATCAGGACGGGCAGGTGTACGAGAAGAACCTGGGCGCAGCGACGCCGCGCACGGCGGCGGCGATCAAGTCGTTCGATCCGGATTCGTCGTGGCAGCCGGTCGCCCAGTGAGAAGGCCGGCCTGAACGATGCGCGCGTCGCCGAATCAAAGCGGCGACGCGCACCGCCCAGAACGCCACGAAGCCCTCGGCGGTATAATTTCGCCCTTCCCCAGGGTGCGAAGACACCCGGCGATGCCCGCGAACAAACGCGGCATCATCGCGCCGGGCGCTGCGAGTCCGACGCCCGGACATCTCTCTCGCCCATCCTCGATCCGAATCCGATTCGCCATGACTGCCCAACTCATCGACGGCAACGCCCTCTCCAAGACTCTTCGCGCCGATGTCGCCCGGCGCGCCGCCGCCCTCACCGCTCGCGGCCACAAGCCTGGCCTCGCGGTCGTGCTGGTGGGCGACAATCCGGCAAGCGAGGTCTACGTGCGCAACAAGGTCAAGGCGTGCCACGACAACGGCCTGCATTCGGTGTTCGACCGCTTTCCCGCGACGCTCGCCGAGAACGAATTGCTCGCGCACATCGACAAGCTGAACGCCGATCCCGCGATCCACGGCATTCTCGTGCAATTGCCGCTGCCCGCGCATATCGACAGCCATAAGGTGATCGAAGCGATCGCGCCGCAAAAGGACGTCGACGGCTTCCACGTCGCCAACGCGGGCGCGCTCCTGACGGGCAAGCCGCTCTTTCGCCCGTGCACGCCCTATGGCGTGATGAAGATGTTCGAGGCGCACGGCATCGACCTGAAGGGCGCGAACGCGGTGGTGATCGGCCGCTCGAATATCGTCGGCAAGCCCATGGCGCTCCTGCTCCTCGAAGCGGGCGCGACCGTCACCATCTGCCACAGCAAGACGCGCGATATCGCCAGCTTCACGCGCAACGCCGATGTCGTCGTGGCCGCCACGGGCCGCCGCAATATCCTGACCGCCGACATGGTAAAGCCGGGCGCGACGGTGATCGACGTCGGCATGAATCGCGACGATGCCGGCAAGCTCTGCGGTGACGTGGATTTTGCGAACGTGAAGGAAGTGGCCGGCTTCATCACGCCGGTGCCGGGCGGCGTCGGACCGATGACCATCACCATGTTGCTCGTCAACACCGTCGAAGCGGCCGAACGCGCGGCGCTGGACTAAGCGACCAAGCGACCGGAGCTGGCACGAAAAGAATTTCATCCATTAATCGGCCCCTTAAAAACAAACCATTGGATTTTGCCCACGCCGCCCTTAAATAATGCTCGAATAGAGCAAACGAACGAAGGTTTGGGCGCCTCGCGCCCGCACCCGAATCAGCATGTATTAGCAAGTAAGGGAGAGTCATGAGCGATACCATCCAAGCCACCACGAACGCCGCAGCCAATCCGCTGCTCGATTTTTCCGACCTGCCGCGTTTTGGGGACATCAAGCCCGAACATGTGACGCCCGCGCTCGACGTGCTGCTCTCCGCCGCGAAAGCCGCCGTCGATCGCGCGAGCGCGCCCGAGACGCCCGCCACCTGGACGGATATCGTGGAGGCAGTCGAACTCGAATCGGAGAAGCTGTCGCGCGCGTGGGGTGTCGTCGGCCATCTGAACGCGGTGGCGGACACGCCCGAACTGCGTGCCGCTCACGCCGCGAATCTGCCGCGCGTGACCGAGTTCTCGGCGAGCGTCGGTCAGAATCTCGCCCTCTACGAAAAGTACAAGGCGATTGCGGCCGGCCCCAACTTCGAGAGCCTTTCCCCCGAACGCAAGAAGATTCTCGAGAACTCGCTGCGCGACTTCCGTCTGTCCGGCGCGGAGCTTTCCGAGGACCGCAAGCCGCGCTTCGCCCAGTTGCAGGAAGAACAGGCCGCGCTCTCGAAGGCGTTTTCGGATCACGTGCTCGATTCGACCAACGCATATGCCTATTACGTCACGCAGCAAAGCGAACTTGCAGGCCTGCCCGACGACGTGATCGAAGCGGCACACGAAGCCGCCCAGCGCGAAGGCAAGGAAGGCTGGAAGTTCACGCTGCACTTCCCGTCGTATTTCCCGGTGCTGCAGTATTCGGAGCATCGGCCGATGCGTGAGGCGATGTATCGCGCGTATGTCACGCGTGCGTCGGAACTCGGCGAGACCTACGGCAAGGGCCGGGCCGAGTGGGACAACACGCAGAACATCGTGGAGAACCTGGCGCTGCGTCTCGAAGAAGCGCGCACGCTTGGCTACCAGAACTTCGCGGAAGTGTCGCTTGCACCGAAGATGGCCGAGTCGCCCGCGCAAGTGATCGCGTTCCTGGAAGACCTCGCAAAGCGCGCGCGTCCCTATGCCGAAAACGACTGGATGGAACTGCGCGCGTTCGCCGCCACCGAACTCGGCATGCCCGAACTGCAACCGTGGGACATCGCGTTCGCGGCGGAGCGTCTGCGTCAGAAGCGCTATTCGTTCTCCGAGAACGAAGTGAAGCAGTACTTCCCGCAGGAAGCCGTGCTCAAGGGGTTGTTCAAGGTCACCGAAACGCTCTTCAACGTCTCGATTCGCCGTGACGAAGCCGCCGTCTGGAACAAGGACGTGCGCTTCTTCCGTGTGGAAAACCAGGACGGCACGCTCGTCGCGCAGTTCTACCTCGACCTGTACGCGCGCGAAGGCAAGCGCGGCGGCGCATGGATGGACGACGCCCGCTCACGCCACAAGCGCGCGCAAGGCGGCGTGCAGACGCCGGTCGCCTATCTCACCTGCAATTTCTCGGCGCCCGTCGGCAACAAGCCTGCGTGCTTCACCCACGACGAAGTCATCACGCTGTTCCATGAATTCGGCCACGGTCTGCATCACATGCTGACGCGTATCGAGGAAATGGGCGTGTCGGGAATTAACGGCGTCGAGTGGGATGCGGTCGAATTGCCGTCACAGTTCATGGAGAACTTTTGTTGGGAGTGGGACGTGCTGACCGACATGTCGTCGCACGTCGAAACGGGCGCACCGCTGCCGCGCGAACTCTTCGACAAGATGCTGGCGGCCAAGAATTTCCAGAGCGGTCTCGGCACCTTGCGGCAGATCGTATTCTCCATGTTCGATCTCGTCCTGCACACGTCTTACGATCCGGCGGACAGCACGCAGAACGTCAACGACCTGGCGCGCGAGATCAACGAGAAGTTCCACGTGATTCCGCAAACCTCGTTTTCGCGCTGGCCGAACACGTTCAGCCATATCTTCGCGGGCGGTTATGCGGCCGGCTACTACAGCTACAAGTGGGCCGAAGTGCTTTCCGCCGATGCCTACGCCGCGTTCGAGGAAGCCGCGAAGCTCGCGAACGGTTCAGTGCTGGATGCGCAGACGGGAACGCGGTATCGCCGGGAGATTCTCGAAGTCGGCGGCAGCCGTCCCGCGATGGATTCGTTCAAGGCGTTTCGCGGACGCGAGCCGAACATCGACGCGCTGTTGAGGCATAACGGCATGGCGGGATAAATCGAAAAGGGGGCTTCGGCCCCCTTCGTTTTTATCCGCGTTATTGTCCGCCTAGCGCCAGAGTTTGAAGTCGACGCTTGGCGGCCGTCCCTCCAGCGCAAGCGTTGCGCGCACGGCAGGACTTCGGCTCACGACCTTTCCTCGTCTCACCACGGCCACGCGCGCCGCGCGCAGGCGAATGGCTTCGATCGGATCGCGTGCGTCGAGCACGACGCAATCCGCGTTGCATCCCACTTCCAGCCCATAACCTTCGATGCCCAGAATGCGCGCAGGCGTCGTCGTCACCGCATCGAACGCGGCGCGCATGCCATCCTGGCTCGTCATCTGCGCGACGTGCAATCCCATGTGCGCCACTTCAAGCATGTCACCGGAGCCCAAGCTGTACCACGGGTCCATCACGCAGTCGTGTCCGAAGGCAACATCGACGCCTGCCGCCATCAGCTCGGGCACGCGCGTCATGCCGCGCCGCTTCGGATACGTATCCGATCTGCCCTGCAACGTGATGTTGATGAGCGGATTGGCGATCGCCGCGACGCCCGACTCGCGAATCAGCGGGATGAGCTTGCTCACGTAGTAGTTGTCCATCGAATGCATGGACGTAAGATGCGAGCCGGTCACGCGGCCTTGCAGACCGAGCCGGTGCGTTTCGGCGGCGAGCGTTTCGATGTGACGCGACATGGGATCGTCCGATTCGTCGCAGTGCATGTCGACACGCAAACCCTGCTCCGCCGCGTATTCGCACAGCAGTTTCACGGACGCCGCACCGTCGGCCATGGTGCGTTCGAAGTGCGGAATGCCGCCGACCACATCGACGCCGAGCGCAATCGAGCGCTTGAGATTTTCGAACGCGCCGGCGCTGCGCAGCACGCCGTCTTGCGGAAACGCGACGAGTTGCAAATCGAGATACGGCTTCACGCGCCGCTTGACTTCGAGCAAGGCTTCGACCGCGAGCAGACGCGGATCGCAGACATCGACGTGCGTGCGAATGGCGAGCAAGCCGCGCCCGACCGCCCAGTCGCAATATTGCATCGCGCGTTCGACGAGCGCTTCCTGCGTGAGTTCGGGCTTGAGTTCGCCCCACAGCGCGATGCCTTCCAGCAGGGTGCCGGACGCGTTCACGCGCGGCAAGCCGTAAGAGAGCGTCGCGTCCATGTGAAAGTGGGCATCGACGAAAGGCGCGGTGACGAGCGAACCGTCGGCGTCGATTTCCTCGCGCGCGGTGGCGCTCAAATGCGGCTCGATGGCGACGATGCGCCCCGCTTCCATGCCGATGTCGACCAATTCGCGACCGCGCACGAGCGCCGCGCGGCGAATGATGAGATCCATGTAAGAACCCTCCGCTGTAAGGCTGTTCGTCCGATTGTAGCGGGACAGAAAAGCCGTGCGGGCTTGTTTGGATGACGCGCAAAGCGCGCTAGTGGCTGTGCGTTGCGACGTTGCGGCGTTTGGAGAACAGATGCCACGTTAAGACAACGTGCCGACCTTGCCGAATGACGCGCGTTACAAGCGCGTGCTCGTCTCGCGCGGCAGAGCGGCGTACTAGCGAAAAGGCGCATCGCCTTGCATGGCAAAGCGCACGCGACGATGCGCTCACGCGCCACTTCGTCGCCTTCATGCACGCGCGGAGAAAGACCCCGCTACGCCTGGCCTTCGAGCTTGGCAAGCAACGTCGCTTTGACGCCGGGCCATTCGTCGTCGATGATCGAAAAGCGCACCGAGTTGCGCTTGCGGCCATCGGGCATGATGCGCTCGTGCCGCACGATTCCTTCCTGTTTCGCGCCGATGCCGAGTATCGCCGCGCGCGACTTCGCATTGAGTTCGTCGGTGGTGAACTGCACGCGCACGCACTGCATGGTTTCAAACGCGTGCGTGAGCAGGAGCAGCTTGGCTTCGGTGTTGATGCCCGTGCGTTGCGCCGATGCCGCGAGCCACGTATGACCGATCTCCTGCTTGCGGTTCGCGCGATCGACTTTCCAGAAGCGCGTGCTGCCGGCAACCTTGCCCGTATCGCGGCGCACGATCACGAATGGCATGACGGTGCCGGCATCGCGACCGGCGAGCGCGGCATCGATATAGCGGGCGATGGTGTCGGCGTTCGGCACGACGGTGACCGCGAGATTCCAGAGCTCGCCGTCGGCGGCGGCATCGAGCAAGGCTTGGGCGTCATCGCGTTGCAGCGGGCGAAGCTGGACGCGCGGTCCTTCGAGCGTCGGTTGAGGATCGGTCATGGCGTTTTGTGAGCGTGGCGGCGAATGGCATGATCGCATGGAGGCGCGGGCTTCGGCACGCCGCCAGACGGCCGAGGCCTACAGAAAGCCGAATGTGCCCGCTTATTCATGGCAACCGTGAATGGCGGCGACCCTATTGAGCCGGGCAACACCGCTCGTCGTCTGCGCGTCCGATATCGTGAGAACGCGTCCGGTTCGTCTACGGAGCCGCAAGGTAATCGTTAATCGAAAAGACCGCGCGCCCGACTCGCGAGATTTCCGGCTCGAGCCATCCCACCGCTCAACCCGCCATATCGCCATCCCGTTGCGGCGCTTCAGCCTCCTCGTCCTGCGGCATATCCCTAGGCATCGCCTCCTCCACCGGCAACGTGAACCAGAAACGCGCGCCGCCATCGGCACGATTCTCCGCGCCGATGCGCCCGCCATGCGCCTCGACAATCGCCCGGCAGATCGCAAGCCCAAGCCCGATGCCCGGTTTCGCCGACTCCTTCTCCCCGCGCGTGAACTTTTCGAACAAGCGCCCTTCGCTACCGGCAGGCACGCCCGGACCGTCGTCGTCGATACACACGCGCACGACGCGGCCATCGCCATCCTGCTCGGCCGCCGCGCTTATGCGTATGGCGGAACCCGCAGGCGTGTACTTCGCCGCGTTCTCGAGAAGGTTCGCGAAGAGCCGCTCCATCAGCACGGCATCGAGCATGAGAAGCGGCAGATCGGCGGGAACGCGCACCTGCACCGGACGGCCGGCGAGCGTCCGGCGCATGACGTTGAGCGCCGCGCCGACGGTCTCCTCGAGCATCGACCATTGACGGTTCAGCCGCACAGCGCCCGCCTGCAAACGCGCCATGTCGAGCAGGTTCGTCACGAGCCCGCTCATGCGCAACGCTTCCTCGTGGATCGCATGAATCAGCTCGCGCGACGACGCTTCCGACGCCCCGCCCTCCAGCAACGACGCAAAGCCGACGATCGATGTCAGCGGCGTGCGCAGATCGTGCGATATCGCGGCCAGCAAGGCATTGCGCATGCGCTCCGACTCCATGTTGACGAGCGCGTCCTGCGCGATCTCCACGTAGTGCACGCGCTCCAGCGCCAGCGCGATTTGCGCCGCGAAGGTTTCGATCATGCGCCGCTGCTCCGGCACGGCGAATTCGGCCTCGCGTCCCGTGACGAGCGCCAGCACGCCGCGCGTGCGCATCGGCGCCTTGAGCGGCAAGTAGAGCGCCGCAGCGGCTGGCAGCGTTTCCGCGCCATGTCCCGCGGGCTTTTGCTGATCGTAGACCCATTGCGCGATATCGATATCCAGACGTGCGGCATCAAGCGCCGTGTCGGGATTCGGCTCGCCCACTTTCTGGCGCACTTGTTCGGCGGCATCGGGCAGCAGAATCGCGACCTTCGCCTGAAAAATCTCCGCGACATGGCGCGTGCCGATCTCGATGATCTGCTCGGTCATCAACGCGGCCGCAAGCTCCTTGGTCATCGCGTACATGGCGCTCGTGCGCCGTTCCCGTTGCGATGCAATGCGCGCCTCGCGCCGCAAACTCGACGTGAGATGGCTAATGGTGAGCGAAGTCAGCAGCATCACGATGAAGGTCAGCAGATACTGCGTGTCCGTCACGGAGAACGACAGCGTCGGCGGCACGAAGAAGTAATCGAACGCGGCGACGGAGAGAAACGAGAGCATGACGCCCGGCCCGCGTCCGAGCCGTACCGCCGCGAAGATCACGCCCAGCAGATACAGCATCACGAGATTGGTGATCGCGAAATGGCGCGCTTCCAGGAAGTTCGCGACGACCGTAATGGCCGCACCGATGACGAGCGCAAGAAGGTACGCATGCGGCGGCGAATGCGCGGTGAACGACATCGCGTAGTTCGTGCGCGGTTCGTCGCGTGGACCGGTGGACACGAGCGTCACGTCGATATCCGCTGCCTGCCGCACGATGCGCTCGGTCATCGGCGTATCGAAGAGGCGGCGCCATCCGCCGGGCAAGGACGCACCCGCCACGAGCTTCGACACGTTGCGCATGCGCGCATAAGCGATGAGCGTGGCCGCCGCATCGGCGCCATCCAGCGTGACGGTTTCCGCGCCGAGTTCGGCGGCGAGCTTGAGGGCGTCGAAGGTGCGTTGACGCTTGTCATCGGGAAGGCGTTGCAGGCGCGGCGTCTCCACGTACACCGCGAGCCAGTCCGCCTTCAGCGCGCTCGCGAGCCGCGCCGCCGCACGCACCAGCGCCGCGCTTTCCGGGCCCGGACCGATGCACGCGATCAGCCGTTCGCGCGCGCGCCAGATACGCTCGATGGACTGATCGGCACGATACTCGCGCATCTGCGCATCCACGCGATCGGCGGTGCGCCGCAACGCCAGTTCGCGCAGCGCGATGAGATTGCCCTTGCGAAAGAAGTTGCGCACCGCATGCTCGGCCTGTTGCGGCAGATAGACCTTGCCGTCGCGCAGACGGTCGAGCAACTCTTCGGGCGGCAGGTCGACGAGCGTGACTTCGTCGGCGCGATCGAACACGCGGTCGGGCACCGTCTCCCATACGCGAATGCCGGTGATACGCCCGACGATATCGTTGAGACTTTCGAGGTGCTGGACATTGACCGTGGTGTATACGTCGATGCCCGCATCGAGCAGTTCCTGCACGTCCTGCCAGCGCTTCAGATGCCGCGAACCTTGCACGTTCGCGTGCGCGAGTTCGTCGACGAGGATCAGTTGCGGCTTGCGGGCAAGCGCGGCGTCGAGATCGAATTCGGCGAGAAGCCGCCCGCGATACTCGATGCGCGCAGGCGGCAGAACGTCGACTCCTTCGAGCAGCGCAAGCGTCTCTTTCCGCCCATGCGTTTCGACGACGCCCGCGACCACGTCGACGCCCTCTTCGCGCAAACGCCGCGCGGCCTGCAACATGGCGAACGTCTTGCCCACACCCGCCGATGCTCCGAAAAAAATCTTCAGCCGGCCGCGCTGACGCTGCGCTTCCTCACGTTGCAGTTTGTCGAGCAGTTCATCGGGAGTGGGACGGGTCATCGTGGGCGGCGGATTGCTTCAAGCGTGATCGATCATCGAACATCGTCGAGCGCGAGATTCAATTTAAGCACATTCACTCGCGGCTCTCCGAAGAGACCGAACTGTCTACCGGACGTTGCCTGCGCGACGAGCGTTTCGACCCGTGCGCGCGGCAGGCCGCGCGCCTTCGCCACGCGTTCGACCTGATACGCCGCCGCTGCCGGACTGATCTCGGGATCGAGCCCGCTGCCCGACGACGTCACGAGGTCGACAGGCGCGGACGCCGGATCGTCGAGCGCGGTGATCCGCGACTTGATTTCATCGGCGAGCGCAGGGTTCGTCGGACCGAGGTTCGAGCCGCTCGAAGCGCTCGCGTTATACGGGTTCGGCGTGGTCGCCGAGAGACGGCCCCAGAAGTAGCGCGGGGCATCGAATTGCTGGCCGATCAGTTCCGAACCGACCGCCTTCCCATCTCGCTCGATGATGCTGCCGTTCGCCCGATGCGAGAACGCCGCCTGTCCGAGCGCCGTCACGATGGCCGGATAAAGCAAGCCGGTCACGACAGTCAGCGCGAGCAGCAGCACGATCGCGGGACGCAAGAGGTTCTTCATGTTCATCTCCATTATTGCCAGCCGAGTGCGCTGATGGTCATGTCGATCAGCTTGATGACCGGAAACGGCAACACGATGCCGCCCAGCCCGTAGATCAGCAAATTACGCCGCAAGAGCGAAGCTGCGCCGAGCGCGCGATACTTCACGCCCTTCAACGCGAGCGGAATCAGAAACACGATGATCAGCGCGTTGAAGATCACCGCTGAGAGAATCGCCGACGACGGCGACGCGAGATGCATTACGTCGAGCACGCGCAATTGCGGATACGTCGTCGCGAACGCGGCCGGGATGATCGCGAAATACTTGGCCACGTCGTTGGCGATGGAAAACGTGGTGAGCGAACCGCGCGTCATCAGCATCTGCTTGCCGATCTCGACGATCTCGATCAGCTTGGTCGGATTCGAATCGAGATCGACCATGTTGCCCGCTTCCTTCGCGGCCTGCGTGCCGGTGTTCATCGCGACGGCGACATCGGCCTGGGCGAGCGCGGGCGCGTCGTTGGTGCCGTCGCCGGTCATCGCCACGAGCCGCCCTTCGGCCTGATGCGCGCGGATGGTCGCGAGCTTCGTCTCCGGCGTGGCTTCGGCGAGATAATCGTCGACGCCCGCTTCGGCGGCAATCGCGGCGGCGGTCAGGCGGTTGTCGCCCGTCACCATCACGGTCTTGATGCCCATCTTGCGCAGTTCGGCAAAGCGCTCGCGAATACCGCCCTTCACGATGTCCTTCAACTCGATCACGCCGAGCGCGCGCGCGCCGCCTTCGAGCATGCGTTCCGCGACGACGAGCGGCGTGCCGCCGCGTCGCGCGATTTCATCCACGGCGCTCTGCACTTCCTGCGGAAAACGCCCGCCGTGTTCCTCGATGTACTTCTTCACCGCGAGCGCCGCGCCCTTGCGAATCTCGCGGTCGGGAAGATCCACCCCGCTCATGCGCGTCTGCGCGGAGAACGCCAGAAACGTCGCGTGCAAGCTGGCCATGTCGCGTTCGCGGATGTTGAAGCGTTGCTTGGCCAGCACCACGATGCTGCGTCCTTCCGGCGTTTCGTCGGCGAGCGAGGCGAGTTGCGCGGCATCGGCGAGTTCGCGTTCATCGACCCGCGGCGCGGGCGCGAACGACGACGCCTGCCGGTTGCCGAGCGTGATCGTGCCGGTCTTGTCGAGCAGGAGCACGTCGACATCGCCGGCGGCTTCGACCGCGCGGCCCGAGGTCGCGATGACGTTCGCCTGCATCATGCGGCTCATCCCCGCCACGCCGATGGCGGACAGCAGGCCGCCGATGGTCGTCGGGATCAGGCAGACGAGCAAGGCCACGAGCGCGGTGATGCTCACTACGTGGCCCGCCTTCGCGGCATCGACGGCGAACATGGAGAACGGCAAGAGGCTCGCGGTGGCGAACAACAAGACGAGCGTGAGCGCGACGAGCAAGATGGTGAGCGCGATTTCGTTCGGCGTCTTCTGACGCTTCGCGCCTTCGACCATGGCGATCATGCGGTCGAGAAACGCCTCGCCCGGATTCACGCTCACTCGCACGACGATCCAGTCCGACAGCACGCGCGTGCCGCCCGTCACCGACGAGAAGTCGCCGCCCGACTCGCGGATCACGGGCGCGGATTCACCCGTGATCGCGGATTCATCGACCGATGCCACGCCTTCGATCACTTCGCCATCGGCGGGAATCGCGTCGCCCGCTTCGACGAGCACGACATCGCCGCGCCGCAGATCCGTCGATGCAACGATGCGGATCGGCGACTTCGGATGCGGCTCGTTGAGCTTTTTGGCGACCACGTTGTGCTTGGCGTTGCGCAACGACGCCGCCTGCGCCTTCGAGCGCCCTTCCGCGAGCGCTTCCGCGAAGTTGGCGAAGAGCACCGTGAACCACAGCCATAACGCGATCGCGAGGATGAAGCCCGCAGGCGCTTCGGCCTGGCCCGCGAGCGCGGCGATCCAGAGCACGGTCGTGAGAATGCTGCCGACGTACACGCAGAACATCACGGGGTTTCGCAACTGCGTGCGCGGCGCGAGCTTGACGAACGAATCGACGATCGCGGGCTTCACGAGCGCGGGATCGAACATCGAACGGGCCGCCGTGCGCGTCTGCCCGGTATTGTCCGGACGATGCAGCGGCGCTTGATTCATTTGATTCATGCTTTCCTCGAGATTCAGTGGCCGGCGATCATGCCGAGATGCTCGACGACCGGCCCGAGCGCGAGCGCGGGGACGTACGTGAGCGCGCCGACCAGCACCAGCGTGCCGAGCAGCAACACGACGAAGAGCGGTCCGTGCGTGGGCAGCGTGCCCGCCGTCACCGCGAGGCGCTTCTTGGCCGCGAGCGATCCCGCGATGGCGAGCACCGGAATGATCGAGCCGAAGCGGCCGAACCACATCGCGATGCCGAGCAGGACGTTATAGAACGGCGTGTTTACCGAAAGGCCCCCGAACGCGCTGCCGTTGTTGTTGGCGGCGGAACTGAAGGCATAGAGCACTTCGGAGAAGCCGTGCGCGCCGGGATTGGCGATACCCGCCGTTCCCGCCACGCTCAGCACGGCGATCGAGGTGCCCGCGAGCACGATGAACGGCGTGAGCAAAATGGTGATCGACACCATCTTCATCTCGAACGATTCGATCTTCTTGCCTGCGTATTCGGGCGTGCGGCCGATCATCAGCCCCGCGACGAACACCGCGAGCAACGCGAACACGAGCATGCCGTAGAGCCCCGACCCGACGCCGCCGAAGATCACTTCGCCAAGCTGGATGAGCAGCATCGGCACGAGCCCGCCGAGCGGCGTCAGCGAATCGTGCATGTTGTTGACGGCGCCGCATGAGGCCGCGGTCGTCGCCACCGTGAAAATGCCCGATTGCGCAATGCCAAAGCGCGTTTCCTTGCCTTCCATGTTGCCGCCCGATTGCAGCGCGGACGCGGTCGTATCGACATGCAGCGACGCATAGACCGGATTGGCCGACTGTTCCGCCGCGATCTCGCTCCAGCAGGCGGCGGCGAACGCGATGGTCATGGCCGCGAGCACCGCATAGCCTTGCCGCTTGTCGCCGACCATGCGCCCGAAGACGACGCATAACGCCGCCGGAATGACGAGCATGGCGAGCATCTGCACGAAGTTTGCAAACGGCGTCGGGTTCTCGTACGGATGCGCGGAGTTTGCGTTGAAGAAGCCGCCACCGTTGGTGCCGAGCATCTTGATGGCTTCCTGCGACGCGACGGGGCCCATCGGCAGCGTTTGCTTGTCGTTCTTGAGCGTTTGCGTGACGGCCTTGCCTTGCGCGTCCGTCGACTGCGTCTGATACGTCGTGACTTGCAGCGTCGAGACGTCCCGATACGCCTTGAAGTTCTGGATCACGCCCTGACTCACGAGCAACACCGACACGACGACCGCAAGCGGCGCGAGCACGTACAACGTTGTGCGCGTGAGATCGACCCAGAAGTTGCCGATGGTCTGCACCGAATGCCGCTTGAAACCGCGAATCAGCGCGATGACGACAGCAATGCCCGTCGCCGCCGAAAGGAAGTTCTGCACGGTCAGGCCGAGCATTTGCGCGAGATAGCCGAGCGTGCTTTCACCGCCGTAGTCCTGCCAGTTCGTGTTGGTCACGAAGCTCACGGCGGTATTGAAGGCGGCGTCGGGCGTCATCGCGCCGAAGCCTTGCGGGTTGGCGGGCAGCAGATGCTGCACGCGCAGCAAGCCGTACAGCGCGAGCGTGCCGAGCGCGTTGAAGAGCAGCACGGCGAGCGCGTAGTGCTTCCACGACATTTCCGCTTCGGGGTCGACGCCAGCCAGGCGGTAGATGAATCGTTCGACGGGTCGTGTCTTTCTCACGATCACCGACGAGCCATCGAGCACGTTCGCGATGTATCGGCCGAGCGGGATGGCGAGCGCGATCAGCACGACGATGAAGAGTGCTGTCTGCATCAGCGAATTGGCGTTCATTCGAGGTTCTCCGCGTCGAGAAGCGCATAAACCAGGTACGCGAAGAGCAGCAGCGTCGAGGCGGCGGCGAGCCACATCATCCAGGCGTTCATGCGCGGCCTCCCTGAACGCGGTTGCGCAGTAGCGCGCAGCCACGCGTGAGGGCCACGCACAGGGCCCAGAACAGGGCTATGCCGGCGAGGTAAAGCAGGTCCATTGAGACGTTCTCCCCTATCGGTTTTCGGATAGGGTGGAGATTAGGGGAGGACGCGTAAAGGGTTGGATAAGGTTGGAGGGGGCGGTGTAAAAATGGTGTAAAGAGGCGCTTCGACCGCAGCTTTGCGAAGCACGCGGAAGGCTGCCGAAGCCGATCCGCCATGACATGGCGGTATCATTCGGGATGGCTATCCGCACTTGAATCGCCTTGCGCACGAAGTCCGGCGCACTCGACCTCACCAGAACCAAAGATAATCGTCGTCCCCATGAAAATCGCCACCTGGAACGTCAACTCGCTCAAAGTCCGCCAGCAGCACGTCATCGACTGGCTGGCTTCCTCCAACGTCGACGTCCTGTGTCTTCAGGAACTCAAGCTCCCCGACGAAAAGTTTCCGCGCGCCGAACTCGCGGCCGTCGGTTTCAAAAGCTGGTTCGCGGGACAGAAGACCTATAACGGCGTCGGCATCCTGGTGCGCGACGGCATGGAAGTGGACGAGGTGAACGTCATTCGCAACATCCCCGGTTTCGAGGATTTGCAGCAGCGCGTGATCGCGGCGACGGTGGAAGGCGTGCGCATTGTGTCGGCGTATTTTCCGAACGGCCAGGCGCCCGGCACCGAGAAATTCGCCTACAAGATGCGCTGGCTCGACGCGCTGCGTGAATGGCTGCGCGGTGAGATGGCGCATCATCCGAAGCTGGCGTTACTCGGCGACTACAACATCGCGCCAGACGACCGCGACGTGCACGACCCGAAAGCGTGGGAAGGACAGAATCTCGTATCGCCCGAGGAGCGCGCGCACTTCGTGCAACTCGTCGAACTCGGCCTGACCGATGCCTTCCGCAAGTTCGAGCAGCCCGAAAAGCTCTACACGTGGTGGGATTATCGAATGATGGCGTTCCGCCGCAACATGGGTCTGCGTATCGACCATATCTTGCTGTCGGCGGAACTTTCGGCGCTATGCACTTCGTGCGAAGTCGATAAAGCGCCGCGCAAATGGGACCAGCCATCCGACCACGCGCCGGTGATCGCGACGCTCGGCTGACCCCATCTGCTCCAAATCACGCGTCCAAATGCAGTTCCTGAATCTTGCGCGTGATGGTATTGCGGCCAATGCCCAGACGCTCGGCCGCTTCTACTTTCCGGCCGCGCGTGAAGTCGAGTGCTTCGCGAATCACGGCAGCCTCGAAACGGCGCGCGAGTTCGTCCATGACATCGGCCGAATTCTCACGCAAAAGGCGCGCGACTTCCGTGCGCAAGCCGTTCTCCCAGACGCCAGCCGGCGTTCCGGCCAACGGCGCCGCGACGCCGTTGGTGACTGCGGGCCCCGCCGTCATCGCGCCATCGGGCAACACCGCAATGCTCTCCGCCGACGCATAGTCCTGTCGCGGCGTGAGGTCGGGTGGCAAGTCCTTCTGCTCGATGACTTGCGCGGGCGCCATCACCGTCAGCCAGTTGCACAAGTTCTCCAACTGGCGCACGTTGCCCGGAAACGGCAGCGACGCCAGATAAGCAATCGCTTCGTCCGAGACACGCTTGGGCTCGACGCCCAAATCACGCGCGCTCTTCTGCAGAAAATGCCGCGTGAGCAAGGGAATGTCTTCGCTGCGCTCACGCAACGCGGGCAAGCGCAGGCGAATCACGTTGAGCCGGTGATACAAGTCCTCGCGAAACAAACCCTGCCGCACGCGCGATTCGAGATTCTGATGCGTCGCCGCGATCACGCGCACGTTCGCCTTGAGCGGATTGTGTCCGCCCACGCGATAAAACTGTCCATCGGAGAGCACGCGCAGCAAGCGGGTCTGCAAGTCGAACGGCATGTCGCCGATTTCATCGAGGAACAGCGTGCCGTTTTCCGCCTGCTCGAAACGCCCTTGCCGCATGGCCTGCGCGCCGGTGAACGCGCCGCGCTCGTGACCGAATAGTTCGGATTCCAACAGATCCTTCGGAATCGCCGCCGTATTCAGCGCGATGAACGGTCCGTTCGCGCGCGGGCTATGTCGGTGCAAGGCGCGCGCGACAAGCTCCTTTCCGGTGCCTGATTCGCCCGTGATGAGCACGGTCGCCGCCGAATGCGACAATCGGCCGATGGCGCGAAACATGTCCTGCATGGCCGGCGCCTGGCCGAGCATCTCGGGCGTTTCCGTCACGCGCTCGTCGAAGGCGGACTCGCCGCGCATGGACTCGTCGACGGCGCGGCGGATCAGTTCGACGGCCTTGTCGACATCGAAAGGCTTCGCGAGATATTCGAACGCGCCGCCCTGGAATGCGGCCACCGCGCTATCCAGATCCGAGAACGCCGTCATGATGATGACTGGCAAGCCCGGCAAGCGGTCACGCACCGTTTGCAGCAATTCGAGGCCCGAGCCGCCTGGCATGCGGATGTCGGAGACGAGCACTTGCGGGCTGTCGTGCTCGAGCGCGGCGAGCGCATCGCGCACGCCGGAGAAACTGCGCGTCGTGAAGTTCTCACGTGCGAGTGCTTTCTCAAGCACCCATCGGATTGATTGGTCGTCGTCTACTATCCAGATCGGCTTCATATCGTTCGGCGAGAAGTCTTCGTGTGGTTCGGTGTGAGCCCGTCGAAACGGTCAGGCTTCAAGGCTTGGAGCGCAATCGCGTCGTAAATTGGCGGCCAGGAATGTGCGTCGTTTGGATTCAGGTCGATGATCCTCAGTTTCCGAATGGCAACAGCATGGCGAACTCGGTGCAACCGGGCTTGCTCTCCACTTCGATCAGCCCGTCGTGCTGATGCACGAACGACTGCGCGAGCGTAAGACCCAGACCGCTGCCATCTTCCCGGCCCGACACGAGCGGAAAGAAAATCCGGTCGCGAATCTCACTAGGAATGCCGGGACCGTTGTCAGTGATATGCAAGTCCAATGCCAGTTTGTGCAGCTTTTTGCCAATGGTCACCTTGCGCGCAATGCGCGTACGCAGTTCGATCTTGGCGTCGCCTTGCGAGATGCGCTCTCTCAACGCTTCGGCCGCGTTGCGCACGATGTTGAGGAGCGCTTGAATCAGTTGTTCCTTGTCGCCGCGCAGGTCGGGCACGCTCACGTCGTAATCGCGTTCGATGGTGAGGCCGCGCGGAAACTCCGCGAGTATCACCGCGCGCACGCGCTCGCAGACTTCGTGGATGTTCACATCGCCGACGATATGCGGATGCCGGTGCGGTTCCAGCAAGCGATCGACGAGCGTCTGCAGCCGATCCGATTCCTTGATGATGACCTGCGTGTATTCGCGCAACTCGTCGCGTTCGCGCGCGCCGAGTTCGAACTCGAGCAGTTGCGCGGCCCCGCGAATGCCGCCGAGCGGATTTTTGATCTCGTGCGCGAGGTTGCGGATGAGCTGCTTGTTCACCGCCGTGAGATCGTGAATGCGCTCTTCGCGGTCGGTGCGCAAATGCCGTTCGTTCTCGAAGAGTTCGAGCAGCACGTAATCGGTGGCGACTTCCAGATACGCGACGATCGCATGCACGTGAAACGCCTCGCGCCCGGGGCGTTCGAGCATGGCATCGAGCCGCGTCGCGTTGAAGCGGTTTTCCGCGATGGATGCGATGGTCGTCGCCAGTTCCTCGGAGTTGGCGAAGAGATTGGGCCAGTGCGTCTGCGTGAGTTGCTTGCGCGACATCTCCAGCATCGACTCCGCCGACGGGTTCGCGTACGCGATGCGCTGCGTGCGTTTGTCGAGCACGAGCACGACGGTCGGCAACGCTTCGAGTCCCGGCAGAAGACCGGTTCCCGCGAGTTGGGTGTCGTCGGAGAGTGCGTCGGCGTGCCCTTTGCGGGCCTTGATCAGATTCTTAAGCACCATCGAGCTTTAAAAAGGGTGGCCAATGAGGTCGCTCGTGAAACTCGATCTTCTTCTTTCTTTGTGACTGCATGTGACGCGCGTCAGCCACGCGGCGATTAAAAAAGGGACGGCGCGCCGTCCCTTTTCGTGTTCGCCTAGGGCATGCGCCGCGCGCTTCATCGACCAGCCGTCTACGAAGCGCATCGACGTCATGCGTTGGCGGCGCTTACAGCGAGTAGTACATCTCGAACTCGACCGGATGCACCGACTGACGATAACGTTGCAGCTCGTTCGTCTTCAGTTCGATGTACGCGTCGAGCATCGAATCCGTGAACACGCCGCCGCGCGTCAGGAACTCGCGATCCGCGTCGAGTGCGTCGAGTGCCTGATCGAGGCCGGCACACACGGTCGGGATCTTTGCATCTTCTTCCGGCGGCAGGTCGTACAGATTCTTGTCCGCGGCTTCGCCCGGATGAATCTTGTTCTGCACGCCGTCGAGACCCGCCATCATCAGCGCGGAGAAGCACAGGTACGGATTCGCGAGCGGATCCGGGAAGCGCGTTTCGATACGGCGGCCCTTCGGGTTGCTCACGTGCGGAATGCGGATGGATGCCGAACGGTTGCGAGCCGAGTAAGCCAGCTTCACAGGCGCTTCGAAGTGCGGCACGAGACGCTTGTACGAGTTCGTACCCGGGTTCGTGATCGCGTTCAGCGCGCGTGCATGCTTGATGATGCCGCCGATGTAGAACAGCGCGAATTCCGACAGCCCCGCGTAGCCATTGCCCGCGAACAGGTTCTGACCGTCCTTCCAGATCGACTGGTGAACGTGCATGCCCGAGCCGTTGTCGCCGACGATAGGCTTCGGCATGAACGTCGCCGTCTTGCCGTACGTATGCGCCACGTTGTGGATGATGTACTTCATCTGCTGCAGCCAGTCCGCGCGCTGAACCAGCGTCGAGAACTTGGTGCCGATTTCGTTTTGGCCCTGGCCCGCCACTTCGTGGTGGTGAACTTCGACCGGAATGCCGATCTGTTCGAGCAACAGGCACATTTCAGAACGCATGTCCTGGAACGTGTCGACCGGCGCGACCGGGAAATAGCCGCCCTTCGTGCCCGGACGGTGGCCGGTGTTGCCGCCTTCGAATTCCTTCGCCGACGACCACGGCGCTTCTTCCGAGCCGATCTTGACGAACGTGCCCGACTGATCCGTGTTCCATTGCACCGAGTCGAAAATGAAGAATTCGGGCTCCGGACCGAAGAACGCGGTGTCGCCGAGACCCGAGCTCTTCAGATATGCCTCAGCGCGCTTCGACAGCGAACGCGGGTCGCGCTCGTAGCCCTTGCCGTCGGCCGGCTCGACCACGTCGCAGGTCAGAACCAGCGTGGATTCTTCGTAGAACGGGTCGATGAACGCGGTATCCGCATCGGGGATGAGCAACATGTCCGATGCTTCGATGCCCTTCCAGCCGGCGATGGACGAACCGTCGAAAGCGTGGCCGCTTTCAAATTTGTCTTCGTCGAATGCCGAGACCGGCACGGAAACGTGTTGTTCTTTGCCGCGCGTGTCGGTGAAGCGGAAATCGACAAACTTGACGTCTTCGTCCTTGACGAGCTGAATGACGTCGGCCACGGATTTACTCATTACCTATCTCCTGATTAACAAAAGTCGGCGAAAACCTTTCGCCGCCCCGACCGAATCCTGTACCGCTGAAACAATCGTGGTTTGAAAAGCAGCTTCCATGCCAAGCGCACCAATCTTGCGCTAAGCATTTGAAGCGGCGCGCGTTTTTTGTGAAACGATGATGCTTTATCGAGCCGGCCGTTTAGTTGTTAGCCGACCGTTCGCACTAATTCGGTGCGCGACCATTCGGATCATCCACGGCGCGCCCGATTTTCGTGCATTCGTCTTATCTTGCACCAATTTGACGCAGTAAGGTTGCCGCGATTCCAGCCCTCGGCACCGCTCAGAGTCTGGCACGCTAAAATGATTTTTTGCGCTTTACCGGAGACTACGCGCCATGAGCACGCTCGAACAACTTTATGGCCAGGCCGCGAGCCGGGCCACGGAAAACAAGCTGACCTACGCGGGCGCCTTCCTTCCCGCCGAAGCCTTCGAACTGCTGCAACTCGACCCGCGTACGCGTCTCGTCGATGTCCGCACACGCGCCGAACTCGACTGGGTCGGACGTCCCGCCGTCGATGGCGCGCAGTACGCGCATGTCGAATGGATTCGCTATCCCGGCTCGGTGCCGAACGGCGAGTTTATCGAACAATTGCGGCAGGTCGCCACTCCGGATACGCCGGTGCTCTTTCTGTGCCGCAGCGCCGCGCGCTCCAAGCTCGCCGCGGTCGCCGCGCAGAAGGAAGGGTTCATGAAAGCGTATGACCTGCTCGAAGGTTTCGAGGGAGACAAAGACGGGCAAGGGCATCGGAAGACGGTGTCGGGATGGTGTTTTCGCGGCTTGCCTTGGATGGGCGCATAAGCGTCGCCGTTCGTTCACTCGCCTGCGTCGAGCAACGCCCGCACGCGCGCCACGCGTAATTCGTCGACCGGCTCCGAGCCTTTTCCATCCACGCGCACGCCAGAGCCGAAATGCACGGCCTTCACGCCTGTCGCGGCGGCGAACGGCGCGACCGCATCCACGGTGAAACCAGCGCCCGCGAGCACCGTGCAATGCGTTCCCGCCGCTTGCGCGACGAGCGCCTTGATAACCGGTCCGGCTTCCAGCACGGATGGCTTGCCGCCCGATGTCAGCACGTTCGTGACGGCGTCGAAGCGCAAAAGCGTCTCGAACGCAGCGGGCAAGTCGCGGGTTTCGTCGATCGCGCGATGGAAGGTGAGCGGCAAACCGTCGGCGGCATCGATTACGCGCTCTAGCGCTTCGGTGTCGACATCGCCATGTGCGTTCAACATGCCGACGACGATCGCGTTGGCGCCCGTCTTCGCGATTGCGCGGACGTCGCGTTCGATGACCGCGAAATCGTCGGCATCGTAGACGAAAGAACGGCTGTGCGGCCGCACGATGACGTTCACCGGAATGCGCACCGCCTCCACCACCGACTCGATCAGGCCGATGCTCGGCGTCAACCCGCCCTCGCCGATCGCCGTGATCAGTTCAAGCCGATTGGCGCCGCCACGCTCGGCGGCGCGCGCGTCGGAAACGGTCGTTGCGATGACTTCGAGCAGGATCACGCCGCGTCCTCCGGCGGCGCTTCGACCACTTCGCCGCCCAGGGCGAGCACGCCCTCGCGCAACACTTCGAACGCGGCGTTGGCCTGATCCGGCTCGCCCTTCACGCCGAGGTCGATATGCGAACGCGCATAGAGCGCGCCGCGCGCGGCATCGCCCACGCTCGGCAGGCTGAAGGCGCGCACGCCGTCGAAATCGCGTTCGATGGTCACCATGAGCGGCGTGATGCGCGACTCCGGCAACCCGAACACGAGCAACGAGCGCTCGATATAAGGCGTCGCGTGATGCAGATGCGCGTACTTGGTATCGAGCACCCATTCGATCATTGGCCACGCCATAACGGGAAAGCCCGGCACGAAATGATGATCGCCGACGGAAAAGCCCGGAATCTTGTTGTAGCTGTTCGGAATGATCGCCGCGCCCTGCGGAAACGTCCCCATGTTCAGCCGATGCAGATTCTCCGGCGAATCGAGGTCATACGGTTTGTCGCCGGCCGTCTCGCGGATGCGCTCCCGGATCAGTTCCGCCGCTTCCGGTTGCAGTTCGAGCGGCCGGCCGAGCGCCTTGGCCGCGCATTGACGCGTGTGATCGTCGGGTGTCGCGCCGATGCCGCCGGTCGAAAACACGATATCGCTGGAAGCAAACGTGCGCGCGAGCGTCGCGGTGATACGCGCGGGATCGTCGCCGACGTATTCGGCCCAATCGAGCGAAAGCCCGCGCGCGCTCAGCAATTCGATGATTTTCGGCAGATGCTTGTCCGTGCGCCGGCCTGAAAGAATCTCGTCGCCGATGATGATGACGCCAATGCCCATGAATGCTCCTTCTTAGAATGGAACGGTGATGGCCGGCACTTGAGGCGCCGCATTCGCCCGTAGTCGTTCGAGCGCGTGCAGGCAGTAATGCGCGAACCAGAGCGCCGAAAACACCAGAATGAATGCGTATGCCCAGATGGTTGCCGCCGCGACCACGGGAAAGAGTGGCAAGAGCCATACCGACCAGGCCCACAACATGGTCGGCACCGAACCGAGCAGGCCGCTCACGATGCCAATGACAAGCAGCGGCCAGCGCGCATCACGCACGATCACACGGCGTTCCTCGGCGCTCGCGTGCACGGCGAGCGCATCGTAAGTCATCACGCGATAGGTGAGCCAGCCCCACAAGAGCGGTGGAATCAGTGCGAAAAACGGTGGAATGAGCCACAGCGGCAACGTGACGACGAGCGCGATCAGGCAAACGAGCGTGGTGATGACCGAGTGCCCGAGACTGCCAGACCACGAGCCGCCGTGACGCTCTTCGAGCAGCGCGTAATGACCGCCCGGCCGGCGCGTGAGCAGCTTGATGACGCCTGGCATGGAGAGCGTGGCGATCAGCAGCAACACGGTCACGAAGATCAGCGGAATCGCCATGATGACGACGAAAAACGGCGCGATCACCGCATGCAGCGAGGAGAAGCCGACGGCATCGAACAGGCGGTACATCGCGGCGGTGAGCGCCCAGCCGTCGAGCCAACCGGTTGCCGCGCCTGTCAGCGTCTGCCAGAAGAACCAGAGCACCGCGCCCCAGCTCAGCGTGGCGACCGCAAATGGCATGAAAGTCAGCCAGAGCATGCGTGGGTGAAAGGCATGCGCAATGGCGCGCACGAACGAACGCAGCAAGTCATTCATGCGTGATTCGACGAAGAGGGAGTGGAAACGACAGCATAAACCAGCGCACCGAACGGGCGCTGGTGATGGAGACTCAGACAGCCGCCGAGCTTTTGTCGGAAGCCGAATTCGCGCGACGCGAAGACAAACGCGCGCCGATCCGCTTGAACGCGAGCCAGTGCTGTTCGACGAAGCCGTCGCCGTAACGCACGGGCGCGACGCCCGGCGCGCCGAGTTGATCGCGAATACCGGTTGGCTCCACGGTGCGGTCGAACGAAGCCGAGCGAAAGAGAATGTCCCAGAACGCGAACAGCACGCCGAAGTTGCAGCCGTACGCCGTGCCTTCGTGGCCGAAGCCGATTGCATGATGACGACGATGAAACGCCGGGCTCACGAAGAGCCGGTCGCCCAGCCAGCCGTAATGCAAGCGAATGTTGGCGTGCTGCACGCTTTGCATGAGGTTCGTAATGGCGACCAGCACGACGAACTGCGACGGCTCCACGCCGATCACGAGCGCGACAGTGGCGAAGAACCCCGCCTGCATGATGTCGTCGAGCAGATGGTTACGGTCGTCCGACCAAAGCGACATTTGCTGCTGGCTGTGATGCACCGCGTGCAGTTCCCACCAGATGCCAATGCGATGCTCCAGCCGGTGATACCAATAACCGGCGAAATCCAGCAGCACCAGATAAATCACGAACGTGACCATGGGTTGCGTGGTCACGCCCGGCCAGAGATTGTCGATTTCCAGATTCGGGATGTCATGCAGGCGCAGCCAGCTTTGCAGCGAATCGAAAACCGGCTGGAACGTAAAGAAGAAAAAGAGGTTCAGAATGCCGAGCTTGACGATCCACGTATAAAGCACGTCGATACGCACTCCCTTGCGATCCTGCCATTCCTCGGCCGGTCGCAGCGCTTCGAGCGGGCGCAGCACGGCGTACATCGCGAGCACTTCCAGCACGCCGACGATCACCCAGTAAAGAGCGTCGTAGGTGTCTTCGTCATAGTCCATGAGGCCGACCTTGAACAGGAACGGCTGGACCACGTCCACATAGAGCATGGTCTGCAGGGCGGAGACGAAGCTGTCGAGCGACGAAAGAATGGAATGAAACATGATGCTCCGTGTGACTCAATACGGCCTGACTCAATCGTAATACAGGGCGCCCGCAAACGCCCTTTTCCTACTGCTTTCGCGGGCAGCCTCAGGCGCCGTTAGGCGAGGTCACCGGCGCGCGATTGAAGAAGTAGATTCCGTGCGGCGAACGGCCAACCTTGATGGTTTGGATCAGCTTACGATCCGCAAGGTCGATCACGCCGACATGCTTCGCGAAACGGAACGTTACCCAGAGATACTTCTTGTCGGCGGAAAGTTCCATGTCATCCGGCCCCGGCAAGAGGCCCGTGATGTCGCCGACGTTCGTGAGCGTGTCTTCGTCGATGATGCTGATGGTGTTCGCCACCCGGTTCGACACGGCCACATGTTTGCCGTCCACGAGCGAGCGGAAGTTATGCGCACCCTTGCCGGTCGTGATGGTCTTGACGATCTTCTGATTGCGCCAGTCCACCACGGCGACGTAATCCGCGCCCGTCATGCCAACGAGCAGATACTTGTCGCCCGGCGTGAACCATACGCCCGCGGGCGTCGGGCCGACTTTCATCTTCCACTTGACCGTCTGCGTCGCCAGGTCGATCGCGGCGATTTCGTTCGACACCTGCAGCGAGATGAACGCGGTCGTGCTGTCGTTCGAAAACGCGATATGGCTCGGCATGGTGGCGAGCGGCAAGCGCTTGGCCACGGTCAGATTCTTGCCGTCGAAATGATAGATATCGAGGCGGTCGAGTCGCAGACCCGTCGACACGAACCACTTGCGATCCGGCGAAAAGCCGATCTGATACGGGTCTTCGATATCCTGAACCCAGCGCTGCACGGCGCCGGTTTTCGGATCGACGAACATGAGATTGTTCGATACCGAATTCGCAACGATCAGCGACGACGCGTCCGGCGTGGGCATCAAGTGATGCGGTTCCTTGCCCGTGGGCACGGTGCCGACGACCTGGCGCGTGTTTTCGTCGATAAGACTCAGCGTGGCTTCAGCCGAGTTCAGGACGATGACGTTATTGGCAAATGCCGCGGTGGCGATGAAGGCCGCGCCGATAGCGAGCGCGGCGCGTGAGGCAACCGCCCGAAAGCGGCCAGACAGAAAAGATGAGCGCATGAAAAAGTAGACGTCCGAAGGCAGGCGTCATTGTAGAACGTTTGCGCTTGTCGTCGCGTTGACGAAACGCCTGTTTTTGCGCAATTTCGTTTAACGGCGCAAGAAATGCCGTTTTTTTGGCGAAAAAATCGGCATTGCGCTGCTTCGTCTTTTAGCGCTGCATCGCTTCCCAGACTTTATGCAGGCGCTTCACGGAAATGGGCATGGGTGTGCGCAGTTCCTGCGCGAACAGGGACACGCGCAGTTCCTCCAGCAGCCAGCGGTATTCCGAGAGCCGCGCGTCCGCCACGCCGCCGCGTTGCGCGAGCGCGCGCTGATATTGCTGCACGAGCGGATGCAGATCCGTGGAAATACGCGCATCGCGAGCCGGATCGGCCTTCAGCTTGTCGATTCGCAGCCCGATGCCCTTCAGATAACGCGGGAAATGCGCGAGTTGCGCGTAAGGCGTGTCGATCACGAAGCGCTTGCCGATGAGCGCGTTCAACTGCGACTGGATATCGGCGTAAGCCTGGGCGAACGGCTTCGCCTGCGCGAGCTTCCTTAGAAGCGCCGCGTATTCGCCGAGGATCGCGCCAACCAGCCGCGCGATCTCCTGCGCGAGCAGCGTGAGCCGGCCTTTCGCGGCATCGCGGCGAGCGTGGAAGCTCACGTCGTCGTCGGGTAGCGGGTCTTGCAAACATGCGCGATCCAGCGCCGTATCGACGATCTGATCGCGCAACTCGTCGGCGGTGCCGAGCGCCATGAACTGCATCGACATTTCGCGCAGCCCCGGCAGATTCTTTTCCAGATAGCGGATCGGCTCGCGCAATTGCAGCCAGAAGAGCCGCCGCAAGCCCGCGCGATGAATCCGCGCCGCCTCCTCCGGCGAATCGAACACTTCGACGTCGCAATGCGCGCCGCGATCGACGAGCGCCGGATAGCCGAACAGCGTCTGCCCGCGACGTCGAATTTCCAGCAGCTCTGGCAGCTTGCCGAAATTCCACGTCGTGAGGTTTTCATAGAGCGCGGTGCCGGTGGACGCGCTCGCGGCCTGCGTCTGCGGCGCGTTTGGCGAATCGGCGGAAAGTGCATCGAAAGCCGCGCTTGCCGTCAGCTTCTGGAAATGCTGCTGCGCCTGACCGCCGAGTTCCGCTCGCAATTGCGCGAGATTGCGGCCCATCGCGAGCTGGCGGCCGTGCTCGTCGATCACCTTGAAGTTCATGAAGAGATGCGCAGGCAGCGTTTCGAGCTTGAAATCCGCGCTCTTCACGGCGACTTGCGTCTGCTCCCGAATATCGGCGATGAGCGCATCGACCAAGGCACCCGCGCCGAACCTCGGCCCCGCGTTGCGCTCGGCAAAGCCCGCCGCGTAATCCGGCAAGGGCACGACATGCCGGCGCAGCTTTTGCGGCAGCGACTTCAGGAGCAGTTGCGTCTTTTCCTTGAGCATGCCGGGCACGAGCCATTCGACGCGGCGCGCATCGATCTGATTCAGGCCATAAAGCGGCACCGTGAGCGTCACGCCGTCGCGCGGCGCGCCCGGCTCGAAGTGATACGCGAGCGTCATTTCGATGCCCGACATCGTCATGCGCTTCGGGAACAGGTCGGTGGTGACGCCGGCGGCCTCGTGACGCATCAGGTCGTCGCGCGAAAGGAACAGCAGTTGTTTGCCGCCCTCCTTGCGCTGCTCGTCGCGATACCAGCGTTCGAACGCCGCGCCGGTCCAGATGCCTTCAGGCACGAGCGAATCGTAGAAGCCGTGGATGAGTTCGTCGTCCACGAGCACGTCCTGACGGCGCGACTTGTGTTCCAGTTGCTCGATGTCCGCGACCAGCTTGCGGTTGTGCGCGAAGAACGGTAGACGCGTGTCGAACTCGCCTTCCACCAGCGCGCCGCGAATGAACAACTCGCGCGCGTACTTCGGGTCCTGCTGGCCGTAACTCACCCGCCGCCGCCCGTAGACCGTGAGACCGTAGAGCGTCGCGCGTTCATACGCGACCACTTGCGCCGCCTTTTTCTCCCAATGCGCCTCGGAGAGCGACTTGCGCAACAGATGCGGCCCGACCGTTTCCAGCCATTCCGGCTCGATCTTCGCAATGGTCCGCGCGTACAGCCGGCTCGTCTCGACGAGTTCGCCCGCCATCACCCAGCGGCCCGCTTTCTTCAGCAGCGCGGAACCCGGCCACAAATGGAACTTGATGCCGCGTGCGCCGAGATAATGCGGCTCGTCGTCGGCCTTCATGCCGATGTTGCCGAGCAGCCCCGTGAGAAGCGAAAGATGCACTTGCTCGAACGTCGCATCGGATTCGTTCAGACGCCAGCCATGTTCGCGCACGACCGTGAGAAGTTGCGAATGCACGTCGCGCCATTCGCGCAATCTCAGATGCGAGAGAAAGTTGGCGCGGCACGCATCGGTCAACTGTCGATTCGACTTCTTGTGCGCAATGGCTTCGTCGAACCACTTCCAGATGCGCGTCCATTGCAGGAACTCGGAGCGCTCGTCGACGAACTGCCGATGCGCCTGATCCGCCTGCTCCTGCGCTTCGATCGGACGATCGCGCGGGTCCTGCACCGACAACGCCGACGCGATGATCAGCACTTCCGTCAACGCGTGATGATCGCGGGCGGCGAGAATCATGCGGCCCACGCGCGGATCGAGCGGCAGCCGCGCGAGTTCGCGGCCGAGCGGCGTGAGCGCGTTGTCGTCGTCGACGGCGCCGAGTTCGTTCAGCAACTGGTAACCGTCGGCGATCGCGCGGCCCGGCGGCGGCTCGATGAACGGAAAGGTTTCGATCGCCGTCAGATGCAGCGACTTCATGCGCAGGATCACCGCCGCGAGCGACGAGCGCAGGATCTCGGGATCGGTGAAGCGCACGCGCGACTGAAAGTCGGCTTCGTCGTAGAGACGAATGCAGACGCCGTCCGCGACGCGCCCGCACCGGCCCGCGCGCTGATTGGCGGCGGCCTGCGAGATCGACTCGATCTGCAACTGCTCGACCTTGTTGCGATACGAATAGCGCTTCACGCGCGCCATGCCGGTATCGACGACATAGCGAATGCCCGGCACCGTCAGCGACGTTTCCGCGACGTTGGTCGCGAGCACGATACGCCGCGCGTTCGACGCCTTGAACACGCGCTCCTGTTCGGCAGCGGAGAGGCGCGCGAACAGCGGCAGGATTTCCGTATGCGGCGGATGGTGCTTACGCAGCGCCTCGGCGGCGTCGCGAATTTCGCGCTCGCCGGGCAGGAACACGAGCACGTCGCCGGGACCGACGCGGCAGAGTTCATCGACGGCATCGACGATGGCTTCCATCAAATCGCGGTCCGCCTTGCGGTCGTTGCGCTTTTGCAGCGTGCCTTGCGCCGATTTGACGGCGGCGCTGTCTTCCTCCACCGGCCGGTAGCGCACCTCGACCGGATACAGCCGCCCGCTGACCTCGATCACGGGCGCGGGCTTTTCGTCGCTGCCGAAGTGGCGCGCGAAGCGTTGCGCGTCGATGGTCGCGGACGTGACGATCAGCTTGAGGTCCGGGCGCTTCGGCAGGATTTCCTTGAGATAGCCGAGCAGGAAGTCGATGTTCAGGCTGCGTTCGTGCGCCTCGTCGATGATGATCGTGTCGTACGCGCTCAGCAGCGGGTCGGTTTGCGTTTCCGCGAGCAGGATGCCGTCGGTCATGAGCTTGACCGATGCGCCCGGCGCGAGGTTGTCGGTGAAGCGCACCTTGTAGCCGACCACTTCGCCGAAAGGCGTTGCGAGTTCCTCGGCGATACGTCGCCCCGTCGCCGATGCCGCGATCCGGCGCGGCTGCGTATGACCGATGAGACCGCTGCCGCCCGCGCCGAGACCGCGTCCGAGCGCGAGGCAGATTTTGGGGAGCTGCGTGGTTTTGCCGGAGCCGGTTTCGCCGCTCACGATCACGACCTGATTCCCTTCGATCGCGCGCGCGATCTCCTCGCGACGGGCGGAGACGGGAAGCGCCTCGGGAAAGGTGATCGGCGGGATGGGGTTGGGGGTGACGGCGCGCCCCTCGCGGCGCGGTGGGCGTACGTTGTGTTGCCTCGCGGGCTGAACTGCGGAGACTTCGCCTTGTTGCTTGGCGCGTGGTTCGCTGGCTCGCGCCGCGCGCGCTTCACGTGGTGAACGCTCGTCGCTTACGTGGCGAACCTGCCCGGCTTGCGCGTTGCGCGCACTCGAGTGCGTTTGCGCTGCGGCCTGCTCTCGATGGGATCGGTCGTCCGGTCGTGCGCTTCGATCGACTTGCCGCGCCTCGGCCTTGTGCCGTTCGTCGCGCGTGCTGTGTTCGGCACGCGTAGTCTCCGCGCGAGAATCGTTTTTTGAAGGTCGGGTGCCTGGTGCCTCGACCGGCCGCGCGGTTGAAGCAGAAGTCGTTTGGCGCGCCTGCGTGCTGCGCTGTTCGCCGCGAGCATCGTGCGAACTATTTGCATCGCGCGAAGAGGAAGGTTTGGCCATATCGCGTGCGCTTGCCGGGCGCGCGCACGACGTGTTCCGATCAGCCGATGCATCCAGCTTTCGCGTCGACGGTTCCTGCAGCGCTTTGCGCTCCACGCGACTTTGCGGTGCGACTCCTCGCGACTCCTGCGTGACCGGAGACTGCGGCTTCGGCTTTTGCGACTTGGCGGCAGCCCCTCCGGCCGCTTGCTGCGCGCCGAGCCGAGGCTGCGAAGCCACCGGCGTCGGCGACTTCGCATTCTGCCCCTGCGAACCCGAATTCCCAACCGCGCCCTCAACCGCACCGCCGCCCGCAAATCGCCGCGCGGCGAGTTCCTTCTTGCTGAGACCGGCAGCTTCGTCCTCGCCTGTCTGCGCGTCGCGCAGCAAGCTTTCGCGCAGTTTCTTCAACTGCTCTTGGGTATCGAGCGACTTGTCGGCGGATGGCGGCTTGCCGCCTTGGGTGGGGCGTCTGGAAACATTCGGCATAGCATCGCATTATAATCCCGGCATGAATTCCCCTACCGACCTCGCCATCCCGTCGCAGCCGGCCGCAGTCGAAGCCGAAGCGCCGAATCCCCACGCCCAGTTCGTCGACTGGATGCGTTCCGTTGCGCCCTATATTCACGCGTTCCGAAACAAAACCTTCGTGGTCGCGTTTGGCGGGGAACTGGTGCAGGAAGGCCGCCTGAATGCGCTCGTCCAGGACGTCGGACTGTTGCACGCCATGGGCATCCACGTCGTATTGGTGCACGGCTCGCGTCCGCAACTCGACGAGCAACTGAGTCTGCACGGCGTCGAATCGTCGTTCTCGCACGGGCTGCGCATTACCGACGCGCGCGCGCTCGAATCCGCGAAGGAAGCCGCTGGCGAAGTGCGCCTCGACATCGAAGCCGCCATCAGCCAGGGCTTGCCGAACACGCCGATGGCTCACGCGCACATCAGCGTGGTGTCGGGCAACTTCGTGACGGCGCGGCCGGTCGGCATTCTGGATGGCGTCGACTTCCAGCACACGGGCGTCGTGCGCAAGATCGACGGCGATTCCATCCGCCAGTCGCTTGCGAGCAACAAGCTCGTGCTCTTGTCGTCGCTCGGTTTTTCGCCAACTGGCGAAGCGTTCAATCTGTCGATGGAAGACGTCGCGTCCGCCGCGGCCATCGCCTTGCGCGCCGACAAAATCATCTTCGTGACCGAGATTCCCGGCCTCGAAGATCAGGAAAACGAACTCGTGCGGGAAATGTCGCTCGACGACGCTTACCGGCTTCACGAAAGCGGCGAGCTTCAGGGCGATACCGCGTTTTATCTCAAGCACGCCATTCGCGCCTGCCGCGGCGGCGTGGCGCGCGCGCACATCATTCCGTACAAGCTCGACGGCAGCGTGCTGCTCGAACTCTTCCTGCACGACGGCGTCGGCACGATGATCTCCTACGAGAATCTCGAAAGTCTGCGCGAAGCGACGCCGGACGACGTCGGCGGCATTCTCACGCTGATCGAGCCGCTCGAATCCGACGGCACGCTCGTGCGGCGCGGACGGCATCAGATCGAACGCGACATCGACCACTTCTCGGTCATCGAGCACGATGGCGTGCTCTTCGGCTGCGCGGCGCTTTATCCGTACACGCAGGAGCGCATCGGCGAGATGGCGTGTCTGACCGTCGCGCCCGAGGCGCAAGGTTCCGGCGATGGCGAGCGCCTGCTCAAGCGCATCGAACAACGCGCGCGCGCTCGCGGTCTCACGCGCATTTTCGTGCTGACGACGCGCACCGAACACTGGTTCCTCAAGCGCGGTTTCGTGAAGGTCACGGTGGACGACCTGCCGGAAGACCGCCGGCGACTCTACAACTGGCAGCGCAAATCGCTCGTCCTGATGAAACAGCTTTGAACCGACATTGCACGCGCCGTGCGCACGCACGCACGCGCTCCGCTACTCAATAGGAGAAACAGACGATGGCCCGAATGATCCAATGTGCGAAGCTCGGCAAGGAAGCCGAAGGACTCGACTTTCCGCCGCTGCCGGGGGAACTCGGCAAGCGCATCTATGAAACGGTGTCGAAGGAAGCGTGGCAGGGCTGGCTCAAGCAGCAAACCATGCTGATCAACGAAAACCGGCTCAATATGGCCGACCCGCGCGCGCGCCAGTACTTGCTCAAGCAAACGGAGAAGTACTTCTTCGGCGAAGGCGCCGACACCGCGACGGGATATGTGCCGCCGCAAAGCTGAACTTAAGCTTAATTGGCTCTCGAAGAAACCGGTCCGAGTGGCCGGTTTTTTGTTGCGCGCTCGTCCTTTTCAACAAGCGCTTAAGGACAAATTCGACTAAGCGTAATCCTAAGCCCAGCAAGGGATTGCGCGTTTTCAAGCGAGCGCCCGGACAGGCTGGTTTGCGCTTCGTCTGTCATCGTGTTATCATCTTGCTCGTTATCAACAGCAATTCACCATCATTCGCGCGGTCAGTTCGAGCTTAAAACCTGAATCCGAACGCGGCAGTGACAGTTTCATACAAAGAGGCTTGTCGGTTTTCGAGCGATATCAAAACATCGCGCCGGCCTTTTTCGTTTCAAGCCTTGGTTTTCGCCGACGTCGCGGCCCACCCGCGGCAACTCACTGAGTTCGCCGTCCGCACGTCAAATTCGTTTGCTCTTACCCGAGTGCAATTTCGCGACTTCTTCCGCGAGGCACCGGCACCGCATTTGCTACGCACGTTTCAGCGCTGACTTCATTCAGGGCTGCGCGGAGCCGTCGATTTCGGCCATTGGCTGAAAGTACGCATGCGGCGCCGTCGCGAAACTGCACTATTCCGGCCGATATCGGCAGTAGTCGCCGCCCTCGGAGCGGCGCACCCGGCGCTGGCATCGCGCGCGCGGGGTTGAACACGGAGTCTCTCGCACTATGAATGCTTCACATGACGGCCTCTGGCGCAAACGAGGCGCATCGAACCAGGCGTCCGATATGACGCTCGACGACATCACCATCGTCGATCAATCGCTTCTCAAGCGCGCGGTCGGCGCCATGGCTATCGGTAACGCGATGGAATGGTTCGACTTCGGCGTGTACAGCTACATCGCCGTGACGCTCGGCAAGGTCTTCTTTCCGTCGAGCAGTCCGGCCGCGCAGTTGCTGGCCACCTTCGGCACGTTCGCGGCCGCTTTTCTCGTGCGCCCGATCGGCGGCATGGTGTTCGGTCCGCTCGGCGACCGCATCGGCCGCAAGCGCGTGCTCGCGATGACCATGATCATGATGGCCGTCGGCACCTTCTGTATCGGTCTCATTCCGAGCTACGCGACCATCGGCGTGATGGCGCCGGTGCTGCTGCTCGCCGCGCGTTTGTTGCAAGGCTTTTCGACGGGCGGGGAATACGGCGGCGCGGCGACGTTCATTGCCGAATTCTCGCCGGACAAGAAGCGCGGCTTCATGTCGAGCTTCCTGGAACTCGGCACGCTCGTGGGCTATGTGCTCGGCGCAGGCGTGGTCGCGGTGTTGACTGCCGCGTTGTCCGAACATGCGCTCCTCAGCTGGGGCTGGCGCATTCCATTCATGATCGCGGGTCCGCTCGGGCTGATCGGCTTGTATATCCGGATGAAGCTCGAAGAGACGCCCGCGTTCCAGCGCGAGGCGGAAAAGGCCGAAGCCGTGTCGCACGAAACGACCAAGCAGCAGTTTCGCGAAACGCTCGTGCAGCAATGGAAGCCGCTCTTGCAGTGCGTGGGCCTCGTGCTCATTTTCAACGTGACCGACTACATGGCGCTGTCGTATTTGCCGAGCTATCTCTCGGCGACGCTCAAGTTCAACGAGACGCATGGCCTTTTCATCGTGCTCGTCGTGATGGTGCTGATGATGCCGCTCACGCTGTTCGCGGGCCGTCTGTCGGATACGATCGGCCGCAAACCGGTGATGCTCGCGGGTTGCGTCGGCTTATTGCTGCTGTCGATCCCGGCGCTCTCGCTGATCCGCCTCGGCACCGTGCCTTCGATCTTCGCGGGCATGATGATTCTCGGTGCGCTTCTGTCGTGTTTCACGGGCGTGATGCCGTCGTCGCTGCCGGCGCTGTTCCCGACGAAGATTCGTTATGGCGCGCTCGCCATCGGCTTCAACGTGTCGGTGTCGCTGTTCGGCGGCACGACGCCGCTCGTGACGGCGTGGCTCGTCGACAAGACCGGCAATCTGATGATGCCCGCGTACTATTTGATGGGCGCGTCGATCATCGGCATCGTTTCGGTGCTCGCGCTGCGCGAGACGGCCAAAAAGCCGCTGAAGGGCTCGCCGCCCGCGGTGGCATCGCATTCGGAAGCGCATGCGATTCTGCGCGGTCATCGCGAGGCAGCAGAGATGGATGGCTCGTTTCCCGAGAATACCGTTCGGGCTTGAGCATCGAGGTTGAGTCGTTAGAACAAAAGCCGGCGCGTGCAAGAGCGCCGGCTTTTTTTAATCGATGAGCGTAACGATGCGCGCCTTTATGTCCATGTCCTCAGAATCACCCGTCTCGCCGATTTCGAGCAGACCGACCGTGATCGGCAACTTGAACCTGCGCGGCCCCGCGCTACCCGGATTCACGAACAGCACGCCATTGCGCTTCTCGACGAGCGGCTTGTGCGAATGCCCGGTCACGACGACATGGACGCCATCGAGTGCTTTCGGCACATCGGCAATATCGTGCACGACGTGAATCGTCGCGCCCGCCAAGTCGATGCGCGCGTGCTCGGGCAGCATCGCGACATCGTCGCCGATATCGTTATTGCCGCGCACTACGGTCAGCGCAGCCAGTTGCGCCAGCGTATCGAGCACTTCGCGCTTGCAGATGTCGCCGGCGTGGATGATGTGTGCAGAGCCGCGCAGGGCGTCGAGCGCTTCGGGGCGAACGAGATTGTGCGTGTCGGAGATGAGGCCGATGAGGGTCATGTTTTCTCGTCGATATGCGCTCGGAGCGCGGGCCATTCACTTGCTGTCGTCGCGCTGTTTTGGCGCGCTGCATGGCAGTGGTAGAATTCGCGTCCGCCCTCTGCCGGGGTGATGAAATTGGTAAACATAGCGGACTTAAAATCCGCCGCCTAACGGCTTGCCGGTTCAAGTCCGGTCCCCGGTACCACTCGCCCATGGTTTCACGCTGAATCGACAGCATAAAGCCAGTCGTCTTTTATCGCGGCGCGCGCTGTTTCCGTTCAGACTTGAACGACCACGAACACAATTGAAACCACCACGCGGGTGACAGCGCTGCGTGCCGAGACCGCGCCCCGCTGCGGGATCTACCTCGTTGCGTTTTCTTTCGCCTGCCTGCTGCATCGATATCGCGGATCACACCGCATTCAACAAGCGTTCTGCATCCCTCACTGCATCGAACAAGGCTTCGATCGGCGTTTCGCGGTCGAGCAGGCAGAGATGCTCGATATCGAACGGCAACGCATCCACACCGATAAACCTCACGGTGCCTCCAAAACATTCACGTCCTCTTCCCCGGCGAACCGAGGCGATATAGTTCGGCGTGACGTAAAGCGCAACGGGCGTCATGGCAATCTCCGCAAACTGGCTTGAGCCGATCGGCGCAGGACCGAGCGGTAAGGCCAAGTCTAGCGGCCGACAATTCGCGCGCGCACCCTCGCCTCGCGGGGATGACATCCCTCCCTGCGCCGCCACCCGCCGTTACAACCCGTGCGCCAATACGCGCGCGATGTAGTGGCGCCCCCACGCCTCGCCATGCGCGAGGGCTCCGGCTATCGTCTCGAACGGACCGTGCGGGCCGATCATCTCGCCGGAATCATCGACCAACCGCGAGCCGTGCACCGCTTTTCCGTCGATGCGCGCCACCCGCACACGAACCGCATAGCCCGCGCCGGACTCGTTCTCGCTTTCTTCCGCGTTGAGCGCCAGCAGATATTCGCCGGCTTCGATATCTTTGCGCATGACGATGGCCTCCACAAAACGAAACGCTATTCGCCGATTGTGCTACCGCCGCGCGCCGCATGCACGACAGGCAAGCACGCCAGCCAGCACGACGCCAATGCGGTCACGCAAGCCGCGCCCGCATGTTATAAAGCTCGCCATCCCCTGATTTCGCTCCGATGCGCCCTCGCGCGGCCGAGCATTCACCCTGTTCACCAATGATTACCCGTTCCCGCCTCTTTTTGCTGGTCTGCCTTCCGCTCGTGCTTTTGTCCGGCTGCACTTCGTATTACCGCAACGTCGAAACGTGCAAGGACCGCGTGCGCGCCGAGTATCCCGACGCCGCAAGCGCGCCACTGAAGCTCACCGGATCGGGCGCGAGCTACCACGGTTCGCGTGTCGTCGTGCGCGGCGAATTCCCGACGCAGCCCAAGCCGCCCGCCACAAAAATCGTCCAGACGCCCGCCGCCGCCGAATGCACGTTCGCCGAGAACACGCTGACCGGCTTTCAATGGCTCGCGCCCGCCAGGCTCGTGAAGAAGCCGCAGCCCACGGACGATGCCGCGCAGTAAGGCGGGCGACCGGAAGCGCGCATCTCCACGGCGGCTCGCCGCCGTTCTCGCGCTCAACTCAAGGCAACCATGACCGCTTCGTCCAATTCCTCGAGTCATCATCAGCACTATTCGCGCGCCACGCTCTGGCTGCTTGCGACCATCGCGGGCGTATCGGTCGCCAACATCTACTTCAATCAGCCGCTGCTGGGCGATTTCCGTGGTTCGTTTCCCGGCAGCGCGTATCTGATCGGCGCGGTGCCGGCCGCGACGCAACTCGGCTACGCGCTCGGCATGCTCGTGCTGGCGCCGCTCGGCGATCGCTTCGACCGGCGGCTTCTGATCCTGCTCCAACTGGCCGCGCTCGGCGTGGCGCTCGTGGTGGCGTGCGTCGCGCCGACGCTCGCCGTGCTGATCGCCGCGAGTCTTGCAATCGGCGTCGTCGCGACCATCGCGCAACAAGCCGTGCCGTTCGCCGCCGAACTCGCGCCAGCCGCCGAGCGCGGTCATGCCGTCGGCACGGTGATGAGCGGTCTATTGCTCGGCATCCTGCTCGCGCGGACGGTGTCGGGTTTCGTTGCCGAATACTTCGGCTGGCGCGCGGTATTCGGCGCTTCAGTGATCGCGACGATCGTGCTGGCGGTCGTCGTCGTTGCGCGGCTACCGAAGAGCCGTCCGACGTCTACCTTGCCCTACGGCAAGCTGCTCGTGTCGATGTGGCATCTCGCTGTCGAGAATCCCGGGCTTCGCGAAGCGTCGCTCACGGGCGGCGCGCTCTTTGCAGCATTCAGCGCGTTTTGGTCGCTGCTCACACTCCTGCTCGCGGGCGAGCCGTTTCACATGGGACCGCAGGCCGCGGGACTATTCGGTATCGTCGGCGCGGCGGGCGCGCTCGCGGCGCCGCTTGCGGGCAAGTCGGCGGACCGGCGTGGGCCGCGCGCGGTGATCACGTTGTCCATCGGGCTCGTTGCGCTGTCGTTCGTGGTGTTCGCGTTCTCGGCGCGCAGCATCGCGGGGCTGGTCATCGGCGTGATCGTGCTCGATATCGGCGTGCAGGCCGCGCAGATATCCAACCAGTCGCGCATCTACGCATTGAGGCCGGAGGCGCGCAGCCGCGTGAATACGGTTTATATGGTGGCTTACTTTATTGGCGGGGCGTTGGGATCGGCGCTGGCTTCGCTTGCCTGGCACGCAATGGGATGGACGGGCGTTTGCGTCGTCGGGCTGGCTGCGACGGCGCTGGCGGCGTTCAGTCACTGGCGCGGGCGGGAAGCGGCGGATTCGTTGGCGGGTTCCGGCGGCGGGCATCGCTAACCGCGCTCACCTTGTCTTTCCCGCGCGTGCCGGCAAAGCGCATCCAGCACCCGATCGAACTCCAGCGATTTATCGAAGAAATGGCGCACGCCATATTGCTGGCAGCGCTCGCGATACGTCGGCAACGCGTGATTGGTGAGCACCGCGACAAAGGCCTCGTCGTGTATCGACGCCTTGCCGCTCTCCTGCAACCACGCCAGCACCTCGATGCCCGAGCCGTGCCTGAGTTGCAAGTCGATGATCACCGCATGGAACCGCTGCGACGACAAGAGCGCGATGGCTTCGTCCGGAGCCTCGGCGAACGCGGTCACGCGCCACGGACCGAGCGCGTCGATGGCTTCGGTCAGGCTGCGCCGGATCAGCGGGGAATCCTCGATAAGCAGCACCGCGAGCGGCGTGTCGCGCGCTTCGCGTTGCTGCGCACGGTCGTCGGTGATGATGTGCTTGCCCACGTCGGGCGCCCTCCGGTTCAGCTTGCCGTCCGACTGCGCGTCGCGCTATTCGATCAGGCCGTTCTTGATTGCGTAATACGTGAGATCCGCGTTGTTCGCCAGTCTCATTTTTTCGAGCACGCGCGCGCGGTACGTGCTCACCGTCTTCACCGACAGATGCAGTTCTTCCGCGATCTCAGTCGGAATACGCCCGGCCGCGAGTTTGCAGAAGACCTGAAACTCGCGCTCGGACAACGCCTCGTGCGGGCGTTCGGCGGCAGGCTTGTCGAGCTTGTCGGCGAGCGCGTCGGCGATGAATTCCGACAGATACCGATGCCCGCGCGCCACCGTGCGAATCGCCCGGACGATTTCTTCCGGCGCCGCGTCCTTGTTCAGATAACCGTTCGCGCCCGCCTTCAACAAGTTGATCGCGTACTGACTCTCGGGATAGCCCGACAGCATCAGCACGCCCTGCTCCGGACGAATCTGCTTGATGACACGCAAGGTATCGACGCCGTTCTTGTCTGGCATCGCGATGTCGAGCAACACCACGTCGAACGCCTGCACGCGCACGTGCGCGATGGTTTCATCGCCAGTGGAGGCTTCCGCCGCCACTTCCATATCGGGTTCGTCCGCGACGAACTGCTTGAAACCGCTGCGTACGATCGCATGGTCGTCGGCTATCAGGACTCGGATCATTCGCGCTTGAAATCAGGGATGAGCCGCCATTGTACGCATGCGCCCACGCAAAAGATGCGCGGTCTCGGACGAGTTCCGCGCATCGCGTGACAACATGCCGGCATGCCCTGCTATTTAGCCGTTACGGCCTTCCAGCAGATCGGCCATGTCGTCGGCGTGCTCTTCTTCCACCGCCAGGATGTCTTCGAAGATACGGCGCGTGGTGACATCCTTGTCGCCGAGATAGCGAATGATCTCCCGATACGTATCGATCGCAATCCGCTCGGCGATCAGATTCTCGCGGATCATGTCGATCAGGTCCGAGCCTTCCTTGTACTCGGAATGCGAGCGCGACTTCAGGCTGTCGGGTGCGAAGTTCGGCGCCCCGCCCAGTTGGACGATGCGCTCCGCGAGCGTATCGGCGTGTTCCTGTTCCTCGTTGGCGTGTTCGAGAAACTCTGCCGCCACAGCTTCAGAATGAATGCCCTTGGCCATGAAATAGTGACGCTTGTAGCGCAGCGTGCAGACGATTTCTGTCGCGAGCGAGTCGTTCAGCAGCTTGAGCACGACTTCGCGGTCCGCGCCGTAGCTCGGCGTGACCGGGCCCTCGTCCATGTGCGTGCGCGCATCGGCGCGGATCTTTTCCACGTCGAGGACGAATGCGTCCCGCGATTGAGTCGGCGCGGCTTGTACAGCAGACGATTTGGACATTTGGTTCGCTCCTTGATATTTGATGAAAGACGTTCGCTGGAGCAGGCCTACGCGTGCCGCTTCGTTCATAGGGCGCTGCTATCCAATCAAAATCTCCGATGCACGCGCCATGCCTGCTCCCACCAATGCTTCGCAAAAGGTGCGGAAAAGGCGCGGGCCGCGCGAGCGGCCCGGTGCAGCAAGGCTTTCAGGCGTACGTCAGGTTCGAAATACGCCCAGCAGCAGCGTGACGACGAACACCACCAGGAAAATGTAGAAAAGGATCTTGGCGATTTCCGCGGCACCCGCGGCAATGCCGGTAAAGCCGAACACGGCCGCGATTATCGCGATGACGAAGAAAACGGCAGCGTAATGAAGCATGGAATCCCCCTGACTTGCTTTTGATGGTCTGATTCAGGTTCGGGCGCGAGTGAGTTGGTCGCTAATCGACTATTTTCTTGGTGACGACGAAACCGAGCACCAGGAACACGACGCACAGAATCAGGAACAGCACGAACAAGAATTTGGCGATGGTCGCAGCGCCCGCCGCCACGCCCGTGAACCCGAGAAGACCGGCGATCACGGCCACGATCGCGAAAAACAATGCCCACTTCAGCATGATCGTTCCCCGTTGGAATGATTGAAAAATGATGACGAACCCATGCTAGCCGGGCCTTTGGGCGCGCGCATCCGGGCTGGCTCCTTTTTTGCTGTGGGAATCCACCGACATCCGCTTTCAAACGGCTTTGCCGGCGTGGCTCACGACGCCCGCCGGAACCGCAGAAACACACCATGAGCCACGTTTTAAAAGACGCCGCGCCGGCAGCATCTGAAACTCCACGGGGACTCGCCCGGCGCGCGACGCGTATCAACGAATGGATGCATCGCTATAGCTGGGCGGTCGCGATGACGGTGGCTATCGTCATTACCGTCGGTGGGCTTGTGATTCTGGAATCGGGGCGCATGCGCATCGCGGCCGAGTATGAAACCGCGCTCGATGCAAAAAGCGCCACCGCGCAGTTATCGTCGCTGGCGGCCGATATCGCCACGCTCAGCGCCGAGGAACGCGGTTTCGCGCTCGCCGCCGACGACACCTACAAGAGCCACTTCGCGCAAACGGCCGGGCGCGTGCGCCGCGCGTTGACCTCGCTCGATAGCTATTACCGCCGCATCGGCGATGACGCCGCGCTTGCGAGCTTCGCGCAGATTCGCGCAGCCGCCGACGAGAACATCGCGCAAGGCGAGGCGCATCTCGCCGATCTGTCGAAGACGCCCGCGGATGCGGAAATGCGCGCACGCGTCGTGGCGACGCCATCGCCCGATAGCAGCGCCACGCTCGATGCCGCGCTCGCCCTCTTGCGGCTGAACGAAGAGCAACGCGCGCAGCACGCGCTCGATGCAAGCCGCGCCGATCAGCGCATTTCCACGCTGTGCGTCGGCGCGTTGTGCGCGCTCAACATCGTCCTGTTCCTGCTGCTGTTCCGCAATCTCGGTATCCAGTTAGACAAGCAGGACCGCGTGCAGAAGAAGCTCATTACGCAGCAGGAGGAACTCGACCGGCTCGTGTTCGAACGCACGCGTCAGCTCGAAGCGCTCGCGTGGCATTTGCAATCCGTGAGCGAAAACGAAAAGACCGAACTTGCGCGCGAACTGCACGACGAACTCGGCTCCATTCTTACCGCGAGCAAGATGGACGTCGCGTGGGTGCGCGGCAAGCTCAGGACGAGCGAACCCGCCATGTCCGACAAGCTCGCGCGCGCCATCGGCAATCTGGACCAGGGAATTGCGCTCAAGCGGCGGATTATCGAAGACATGCGGCCGACCGTGCTTGCCAACTTCGGTCTCGTGACCGCGCTGCGCTCGCTCGCCGATGAAGCCGCGCAACGCAACGGCTGGAGCGTCGAATTCGATCTTCCCGGCGACGATGTAAAGCTCGGCGAGGCTATCGAGATCGCGCTCTTTCGGGTGGCGCAGGAGACGCTCACGAACGCGGCGAAATACGCGCGCGCGAACCGCATCGAAATCGCGCTCGCGCTCGATGGTGACGACGTTGCGCTCGCTATCGCCGATGACGGCATCGGCATCCGTCCGCAGGATTTGAAGCGCACGCAGACGCACGGCCTGGTCGGCATGCGTCAGCGCGTGTCGGCGCGCGGCGGGCGCTTCGAGATCGAACGCGTGGCGCCGCATGGCACGCGCATCAGCGTGTCGATGCCACGCGAGCGCAGCGCGGGCACGTTCATCGATGCAAGCGCGCCGGCGGCCGTTCCGCTTGCCTGATTACGTAGGACGATACTTACGCCAATAGCAGAGACGGCCGACACCAAAAACCCGTGCGCGCCTACAGCGTCGACTACGCCGCTTTTTTATGATTGATCACAACGGAAGCCTCGAAGGGCTACCCGAATTTCTAATTCAAGGGGAACACACATGACTCGAATCATCGCTTTGCTGCTGATCGCTGGCACCGCCGCGCTCGCGGGCTGCAATACCATGTCGGGCGCGGGCCAGGATATCTCGAAGGGCGGTCAGGCTATTTCGAATTCGGCCGAAGAGCATAAGTAAATTGGCCGCGGCGCGGTGAGCCAGGCGCTCATCGCGTTGATGTTTCGTGCTGATTTTCTGTCGTCCCGTCATGTTTTTTGGCGGGATTTTTTTCGTTTGTCTTTAGTACGTGAGAGAGCGTGGATGCGTGGCGCCAGAGGCTTGCTTGCCTCGCGTGATCGGCAAGGTTCGCACGTAGTTAGGCGGCCGGATGTCTGCGAGGGTCATAAACCCGCTCCTCTTCGAACGAAAAAACCCCACGCATGCGGCAGCGTGGGGTTCGTCGATGTCTGCGCCCTGTTACCCGGGCGCTTCTAATTACAGCGTGTCCGGCAGCTCGATTGCAGGCGTCGTGGTATTGCCGCCCTGCGCAACGAGCACGCGAATCTTGTTCGGGATCACTTGCGACAACGCGTTGCCTGAAGGCAGCGTCGTCACGAGCCAATCGGCGTTGTTGCTCAGATTGAACGATGCCGACGCATACACCGGCGTCTTCGAACCTGGCAGCGTCGCGACCAGCTGATACGTCCCGCCGTTGACGTAGAGCGAGTCTTGCGTCGTCGCCGGCACGGCGTTCTTGAAGCCGACGCCCGCCATCGTCGGATTGACGGTCGCGATGTTCGTCCCCGGTGCGACCAAATACAAATCGAGAGTCTGCGCATTCGCCGACGCATTGAAGCCGCGCACCCGCGCGCTGTTCGAGAGCAGGCCCTTGTCGAACGGATCGTCGATCACGGCGATGGACGGCAGGAAACCCGCGTCAGGCAGCGCGATCACCGTGTACTCGTGACCCTTGGCGGCATTCGAGATGCTCGTGTCGGTCGCGAGTTGCGTCGTCGTATTGACGGCGGCGTAGGAGAAGTTCTGCTGGCCCGTATCGATGTTTGCGAAGTTCGTCACCGTCTGGTAGCCGAGATTCGCTTGCAGCACCTTGCCGTTGTCGTAAAAGTCGACGTTGGGGGCACTCGGGATCGCGTGGATGAAGTGGACTTCTGGATTCGTGAGTCCGAGTTCCTTGCCTACGTCGTCGGAGCCGCCACAAGCGGACAGGAGCGAGGCGACGGCGGCAAGCGCGGTGACTGTGCGGATGAGCTTCATGTTTCCACCTTCCTTAGCTTTAATCATTGATTTTGTTGTCCGGTCCGCGCTGCGAGCACCACGCTTAAGTGATCATGCGTATTGCCCGGCGCGCCTCGGAAGACCCCTTCTCTCTTTTGCTTCTATTCCCTTGAACGACAGGCTTTCGTGTCATTCCGATGAAACTGTCGTTCGAGGGTGACGGCATTGAGCAATGCGCATGCCCTGCATCGGTGCGCAGAGGCGGCCGATATGACGGCAAGCCTTGCGCCGCAAGGATTTGTTATTCGTTAGAGGAATTGCTCGGGCCGAGCTGGAAGGCCGATTAAAGCGGCGCCGGATAGGAGCGAATGCAGCGCGCGGAGGAGGTTTTTACAAAAGGAAAGGCGGAAGGCGCGCTGGTTGAACAAGAACAGGTCACCGCCGTACCAAGGCACCGAGCCGAAGTTCCAAATAAGGTGCATCTGACCATTCGCCAACATGGTGAAGTCCGCCATAGCAGACAACAAACCAGAGTTTTTACTGTCTCCACTCAATAATCGGAAGAGCGCGACGTTTCGTATAGTTTCATGCCAAGCGTGTACTCAGGCGAACTTTCCGTTTCGCCGATCATGACCGCTATTTTGGCCATATCCAACCGGTGTTCTCCAGCGAACAATAGACGCCGAATAGCGTTGGCAAGCAAAGCATCTGACATGTTGAGGTGAAGAAATTTAAATTGTTCGTAGGGAATAGTCGAGATGTTTTGAAACTCGGGCGTCGCTATGAATGGGACAGTAATGTTTGCATTGAGCTGGCCACTGGCAATCCAATCTCGATACAGGATATCTACTGCTGCATTCGCGTTTTTCTCGTCCGAAAACAGCCGATATAATGTCTTTTTTCCCTTGGGGGTTACGACATAAGAGGCGGCGCAATAAGCGAACACACCGCGAGCATCAATAATGCTTACCGTAGAGAGCGCGTGTCGCTCGACTTCCAAAGCGTCGCTACGCACCCGATTTTTCAGCCGACCTTCAGCAAGCGAAAGCAGGTAGGGAATCTGTGCGCGAAACGCCACACAGTCAAGAAAGAGTACATCGCAATTTGGAAAGCTATCAACGAAACCGTTGAGCGTTGCTTCGTTCACAATGCTTGGGAAATAGCGACTGAGCTCTACATCATCCTCCAAGATTAGAACTGCCGAGTCATCCCCGGAATTCAAGATTGCTTCAGTGTGAGACTGTCGGCAGGCCCAAACGCTGTTTTCGGCGGCATTGTCAAAAGGTCCGTTAGCGCGACCATCAATGGCCGGAAAGCGTGTGATCCAATCTGCGCATCCAAGTTGTTCTAGCTGAGCTTCAATTGACTGTCGTCGTTCCTGACTTCGCTCCAGATTTATAAATCTGCCTTCTAGCCTCATGGTTTTTAACCCTAACCAAATCTTTTTTTAGACATTTAACAGCAGGTAGACTCTAGCGCTTTTTCCAGCCTAAACGCCTAATCAAACTGACACTTATGCCGAAGCCTTCAGATGATAATTTTTCAAAGCACAAGCGCCGGTTCGCCCGGAAGCTCGGCTGAAAATAATCGCGGGGGATTGGCAAGTAGCGCCCTTCCCCCGCGAAATCGCTTACCAGCGATAACCCGCCTGCGCCTTAAGCGCAACTGGGCCGCCGCTCGCCGACGAAACGGCCACGCCGACATTCAGGTTCGTCGTCGCTTGATACGCTGCCGCAACGCCGACAGCAGTCGAGGTGCCGTAATTCCCGACAGCTGCGCCAACCCATTTTTCACCGGTATTGAGCATCGGAATGCTCGGAATAGCCAGTGTCGACGCGGCTGCCCGGTCGCTGTAATGCTTCATCTCGTTCTTGGCATCCGCGACGGCTCGATCGGTATATACGTTCGCGCCGGCAATCGCGTTGTCGGTGTACGTGTCTGCCTGCTTCACTGCACTGGTCACTGCGCCATTCAATTGATCGACATTCACCGCATCCGTTCCCTGCGTACCGGTGGCGACATTCGTAATTTGACGCGCGCTTTCAGCTGAGCCCACTGAAACAGTGTTCACGCGGTCCGCTACGGAGTTGGCGCCGAGGGCGATAGACCCGTCTGCGCTTGCATTAGCGTTCGCGCCTACTGCCAAAGAATGTGCAGCACTTGCGATGGCAACTTCTGACGAATCGCCATCAGCCGCAAAGAAGGAGCTTGAGCCGCCCGACAGTGCGACGACGGGTGCCGCGCCTACATTCGAAGTTGCGCCGACGAGCGACGGCGTGCCGACTTCTGACACATCGGCGCTTGCGTGCAAAGGCGCGCCAACGAAGGTTGCTCTGACGCCACCCTGCATAGCCGAGATGTTCGCTGTGTTTCGTGCAACCTGAGCGCTTACCGCGTTCAACTGCGACATATTAACGGCATCGGTGTCGCCGACTCCACTTGCAACACCAATGATTCGCCTGCTATAGCCGAAGTCGCCGCCGACACTGACTACGTTGTCCAGGCCGTAATCGTTAGAGTTTGCCCCCAAGGCAACTGAATTGACGCCATACGATTGCGCGCCGGAGCCCAACGCAAGTGACTTGATGTTTTGAGCGTATGAGCCATTCCCGAAGGCGGCGCTTTGCTCCCCTTCAGATCTGCTAAAACCGCCCACAGCAACGCTGTACCATCCCGAAGCCTTCGCTCCGGAACCAAGAGCAGTCGTGTAGTTGTCACTGGCTTGCGCACCGCTCCCAAGTGCGACCGCACTGAACTTAAGTGCCTTCGCTTCGTTGCCGACGGCAACCGCATAACTGTCAGCGCCTACAGCACTGCCGCCGATCACCACCATGTTGTCCCCAGTGACGTCGACATAGCGCCCGATTGCAATGCTGCTATCCCCAGTTACGTGAGTTCGAGTGCCCAAGGCAATCGAATTAGGGCTATTCGCCTGCGCACTCCAACCCGTCGCGATCGCGCCATATGCGCCGGCGTAGGAACCTTCGCCAATCGCAATTGGGGCATCGCTACTGCCAGCGGATGCGTGATTCCCTAACACGGTACTGCTACCCGACCCGGATGCTCCGTTGCCAACAACCAAGCTGCTACTCGACCCGGATGCGCCAATCCCAACTACCAAGCTCCTATCAAGCGCACGTGCATTGGTTCCGAGCGCCGTACTATAACTATCGGCATAGGAACCAGCGCCAAGCGCGGTCGCACTATAGTCCCCACCCCAGACATTCGTACCGATAGCGACACCGTTCAAACTCGCCCGGGCGTTCGCTCCAATTGCCGTTGCATCGGCATAGCTGGCATTCGCATGGGGCCCAATAGCGACGCTATTTTGTTTCGCGCTCGAACTTGCTCCAATCGCAACGGCCGCGAGATCACCCGAGTAACCGTCCGCAGTCGATGACACCTGTGCGCCGTTTCCAATAAGAACGCTACCTGTAACATCGTTGTATTGATTGTTCCCGATCATCGTTGCGCTGGCTTTGGCTACATTGCTATCGCCAATCACCGTCGCCGTGGCATTAACCGTATTGTTATCGCCGTAAACATTCGTTCCATCGCGCGATACCCCGGATGCCAACGAGTCGCCCCAACCCGTCACCGTCCCTGCGAATGCGCTTGACGTTGCCATCGCTGCCAAGCTGGTAAGCACCGCCAGCGTTACTGGTTTGAACCGAAAAGCATGAAATTTCATATATAATGATCGTATAAGAAAGACAAGTTGTGATGCGTAATTGCGCTGCGTTAGACGCCCGGCCAAGGTTCGTCTAACGTAGTTTTTTGTAGGCACGATAGTCGTCGCTAAATTCCTCCTTTATTGCTGTGCCGATGCTCGGACCGTTGTTAATAGAAACGCGGCGATAGCGGGTTGGCTGCATTGGTTTGGATAGAGATGCACCAATGACCAAAAACTCCGCCAAAAATCAAGCAATTCGTTTTTATTCCTGTTGTTATCTCGTATTAAAAATCATCTATATGCCTTGAATGGCTTTTTTAAGCTGAACCGACTTCAGGATAGGATGGAGCCAAAGCGGATACCGAGGAATTTTGAAGGTCCTGTTCTTACTCGATTAATCAACCTGCTTCCAAACACTATAACCAATGTAATTGAAAGCAATGAAGCTACACTTCAAATTTTTCGAATTTGCTTATTTTTGAGTCTATCGGGACTAGACAGGGAAGGAGCCATCGCGCCTTGCATAGCGGACATGCAGCATTATGTCTTCAAGACCGCAGCTCCATGCACACAAGTATGTGCTACGATTTTTAAAGAACAATCGCTCAAAGAAGCTAAATATAGATGTGGTCGTGGTCGCTACAGTGCGCCATTCATTCACGTAACACGAGTTATTTTTAGACGCCTGTCGTGTCACGGACGTCGTGTGCAGATACGGGAGAAAGTGTCCGGCAAGCTTTTCATTGGACGCCACCTGATCGCGCTATAACGCGTCAGTAGAGGAAACAGCAGCGTTTTAGCTCAAGCGTCCACCACCTGATATTTCGAGACCATTCGCATTAGCGGCTAACTAGTTGCACTCGTGGCGGTTCGTGTTACGGCGTGCTAAGAGAAAGGGGGATGGTGGCTCGGAAGCGCGCGAGATATCTTAGGTAATGAAACTGATGACGTAAGGGACCACGGTGCTCTTTTCAACAAGTCAAGCTAGCCCCGATTCCTATCTACGATAGTTGCTATCTTTTTAAGAAGCGTCGGGCGGCGATTCAGTTCTATTCGACAGCCCTTGCCTACAAGGCCAGATTCCTGCGCTCAAACCAACCCCCGCCGCCGATAATCAAACCAAAATGACAACGCAACGCTCATCAAAATCACGACCGTGGCAACAACCGTCCACTGCGTGATGATTTCCCCAAGCAACAAAGCGCCCAATAAAACCGCGACGACCGGATTCACGTAAAGACAACTCGTCGCGACAATCGTGCTCGTGTTCCGAATGAGAAAGTTATAAGCGACATACGCGGCCATCGATCCAATCACGACGAGATACAAGAACGAAAACCCCGCGCCCATGCTCACTTGGCCAAGGCGCTCGCCTGACACGAACGCGATGACAGTCGCGATAAGCCCGCCAAGCCCGATCTGCAACGCAGTCGACATCAGCAGATCGGAAGGCTGCGAGAGACGGCTTGCCAGATGCGCCCCGCCCGCCCAAAAAATTGCCGCGCACAAGATGGCAAGCGTGCCGACGGTCGAGCTCGGCGAGGGATCGCCATGATTGAGCAACACGATACCCACGAGACCCAGCGCCACCGCAAACCATTCGCCCTTCGCCACACTGCGCCCGGCAAGCGCGGTGAAGATCGTCGCGAAGAGCGGCACGGTAGCCACCATCACGGCAGCCGTGCCGGTTCCCACCGTGCGCATGCCGTAAGCCATCATCCCGCTCGACAAACCTTCGAGCAAAGTCCCGACGATCGCTGCATTACGTACTTCACGCGCCGTCGGCCACACCGCCTTGCGATGCAAGGCGATCACGAAGAGACCGACGCCAGCGCACAGGTTACGCAGGCCGCCAAGCATGAGCGGCGGAAACGATTCGAGCGCCAGGTGAATGCCGAGATACGTCGATCCCCACACGAGATAAACGACGGCCAACGCGAGCACGACGCGTCCCTTGAGGCTGCGAGGAGCGCGAAACGGAAAGCGGTCGGGAAAACCGAGCGGCAAACGCGGAGGTACGGCAGACATGCATTACTCCGCGAAGCGCGCCCGGATCGGGGCAAGAGACTTGCAATGGGGACTGCCGCCAATCGACCGAACGGGGCATGAGCTTGAAGAACGCGCGCGCCAGGTGACGAACGAGGCGGGACTGACGATGGACGGCATGACGGAGCGAAAGAAGTGCGGAAGCGACAGGCGGGGCGACTGCTGACGACATCCGGGTAAGTACCGAAAATCGCGCGCTCGCCATTATGCAGTAAGCGCCTGCGCTTCAGCGCAAACTTCGCGAACGGTTGCCAAGATGCCACGCCACGATGTATGGTGACGCCTGCTAACGCGGGGGTCCTGCGTTGCACATCGCGATTCGTCCGGCTGCGTCGACTGAATGGCCCGTGCAATGTGGGTGAGAAATACCCTTTGAACCTGATCTGGATAATGCCAGCGCAGGGAAGCGTTCGGGCCTCGGCGCACGGTATCTCTCTCACGCGCCACGTCTTCTCGGGCCCGCACCTTTCCATCTCGTTCCTCCCTGTCTAGCTCCTGAATCAGCCGAGCTCGCCGGCGTTCGTTCGTTCGTCGTTCATTCGATCGCCCGCGTGCTCGCTGTCAATTACCGTCCCTGCGACTGAAAAGGAGAAACAGCACATGAATGCGAATCCCAAGTTCCTGTCCGAAAACGCCATCGTCGATGCAGCCGCCATCGCGCCGCTGCCCAACTCGCGCAAGGTCTACGTGACGGGTTCGACGCCCGACATCCGCGTGCCGATGCGCGAGATCACGCAGTCCGACACGCCCGACAGTTTCGGCGGCGAAAAGAATCCGCCGGTGTACGTGTACGACACGTCCGGCCCCTACTCCGATCCGGACGCGAAGATCGACATCCGCTCCGGTTTGCCCGCGTTGCGCGCCGGCTGGATCGAAGCGCGCGGCGACACCGAGGAACTCGCGGGTCTTTCGAGCGAATTCGGCCGCGAGCGCGCCGCCGATCCGAAAACGGCCGAGCTGCGCTTCCCGGATCTGCATCGTCATCCGCGACGCGCGACGCCCGGCAAGAACGTGTCGCAGATGCATTACGCGCGGCAGGGCATCGTCACGCCGGAGATGGAATACATCGCCATTCGCGAGAATCAGCGCCGCGCCGAATACCTCGAAAGCCTCAAGACGAGCGGTCCGAACGGCGAAAAGCTCGCCGCGATGATGGGCCGTCAGCATCCCGGCCAGTCGTTCGGCGCGGTGCCTTTCGACAAGGACGCCCTGAAGGCCATCACGCCCGAGTTCGTACGCGATGAAGTGGCGCGCGGCCGCGCAATCATCCCCGCGAACGTCAATCACCCGGAAAGCGAGCCGATGATCATCGGGCGCAACTTCCTCGTGAAGATCAACGCGAACATCGGCAATTCGGCGGTGAGTTCGTCGATCGGCGAGGAAGTCGACAAGATGACCTGGGCGATCCGCTGGGGCGGCGACACGGTGATGGACTTGTCCACGGGCAAGCACATTCACGAGACGCGCGAGTGGATCATCCGCAATTCGCCGGTGCCGATCGGCACGGTGCCGATCTATCAGGCGCTCGAAAAGGTCAACGGCAAGGCGGAAGACCTGACCTGGGAAATCTTTCGCGACACGCTCGTCGAGCAAGCCGAGCAAGGCGTCGATTACTTCACCATTCACGCGGGCGTGCGTCTGCAATACGTACCGCTGACGGCCAACCGCATGACGGGTATCGTCTCGCGCGGCGGCTCGATCATGGCGAAATGGTGTCTCGCGCATCATCGGGAAAGCTTCATCTACGAGCACTTCGAAGACATCTGCGAGATCATGAAGCAGTACGACGTCTCGTTCTCGCTCGGCGACGGCCTGCGTCCCGGCTCCATCTACGACGCGAACGACGAAGCCCAGCTCGGTGAACTGAAGACGCTCGGTGAACTCACGCAGATCGCGTGGAAGCACGACGTGCAAGTGATGATCGAAGGCCCCGGCCATGTGCCGATGCAGCTCATCAAGGAGAACATGGACCTGCAGCTGGAATGGTGCGACGAGGCGCCCTTCTACACGCTCGGGCCGCTCACCACCGACATCGCGCCGGGCTACGATCACATCACCTCGGGCATCGGCGCGGCGATGATCGGCTGGTTCGGCACCGCCATGCTTTGCTACGTCACACCGAAGGAGCATCTCGGACTTCCGAACAAGGACGACGTGAAGACCGGCATCATCACGTACAAGCTCGCGGCGCACGCGGCCGATCTGGCGAAGGGTCATCCAGGCGCGCAGGTGCGCGACAACGCGCTATCCAAGGCACGCTTCGAGTTTCGCTGGGAAGACCAGTTCAACCTCGGCCTCGATCCCGACAAGGCGCGCGAGTTTCACGACGAAACCTTGCCGAAGGATTCCGCCAAGGTCGCGCATTTCTGCTCGATGTGCGGCCCGCACTTCTGCTCGATGAAGATCACGCAGGACGTGCGCGACTTCGCGGCCAAGCAAGGCGTCTCCGAAAGCGATGCGCTCGCCAAGGGCATGCAGACCAAGGCCATCGAGTTCGTGAAGAAGGGCGCGGAGATTTATCAGCCGACCTGAAGCAAACGCTGACTGTACGCAACGGCCTGTGCTTCCTTGCAGGCCGTTTTTGCATGGCGCGCGCGTGCACCGTTTCGGGCATCTTTCCTGCTGATAAACGAACGAACCGGCGAAAAAAACGTTGCGGCGTCCGTCGATGAAAGCCAGATCGTGATCGAACGGCAGGACGCGTGGGCAAAGCCGCGGCCGTTTCATTGATCAATCGTTCTGGAGAGTCGACATGAAAATCATCAAACAAATCGGCGCCGCAGCAGTGGTCGTTTCCCTTCTCGCCGGACTCACGGCCTGTGACAACATGACGACGCGTCAACGCGATACGGCCGTTGGCGCTGGTGTTGGCGCCGCGGGTGGGGCCGTGATCGGCGGAAGCGCGTTATCGACGTTGGGGGGCGCGGCAGTAGGCGGGGTTATCGGCAATCAAGTCGGGAAGTAAGCGGGCGATCCACAGTCATCTCATGCGGCAAGCAGCGATGCTTGCCGCCGCTTCGATCAAGGGCTGTTTCAGGATTGATACACGCCGAGGTTTGTTAGCGGACGCGCGACGCGCACGCCGCAACGATCGAGTAAGCTCCTTCTTAACGGACCCTTCCTCGCAATCGCATAGGTAGAGTCCGGCAAGTCGCAAGCAAGGAGCAGCATCATGATTTCCCCGCGCATCATCTTCGGTTACAGGGCAGCGGCCGCTTCGCTTGCTGCCGGATTGCTTCTCGGCGGATGCTACCTGCCGTATCCCGACTACCCCGCTTATTACTATCCGCCGGTTCCCGCTGCCTACACGCAACGTGAGTTCGCGTTACCGGCGCAAGGTGCTTCGGGCGTCAGTGCCGCGAACGCGCCGTCGCAAGCTCAGTACGCAGTGGCCGCGCCGACAGTCGACTACTCGACGATCTATACGAGCACGCCGTATGCGCCGGCTTATCCCTATCCTTACGCGTACGCACCTTATCCCGCTTACGCCGCTTATCCCGCATATGCTGCTTACCCCGGTTATTACGGCTACGGTTATCCGTCGGTGTCGATCGGCTTCGGCTACTGGGGCGGCGGCGGATGTTGCTGGGGACGCGGCTATGGCGGCGGATGGCATGGCGGCGGCGGTGGATGGCACGGCGGTGGCGGCGGATGGCACGGCGGCGGTGGCAGTTGGCAAGGCGGCGGTGGACATGGCGGTGGCGGCCATGGCCATTGAATAAGGAAACACCACGCTCGAATGCGGCGTCGATGTTGCACTCTGCGCCGCTATTACCGACAAAAGTAACAACTCTGAAACATTTCCCGGCAATGCAGACGCAATTCGCTTGCCTTGCCACTCTGTACGATCGGTCATTTTCCTTATCCGACAAGGCCCTGGCGGATTACGCCGGTGCTTTGGCACGATTATCGCTAAATCGTATCCCTACTTATCGGACCGCACGGGTGTAAGCCCAAGCGCTACCTATCGTTCTCGGGGATTGGACATGATGGCCTTCGCTTTTTTCCTGCTGTGGATGGTCGCATCCTTTGGGCTGCTCGCGCTCTGGGTGTTTCGCCAAGTGCCTGCATCGCGTCTTGATTCCAGCGCGGCACAACGAACAACGGCTACTCCAGCGACCGTCGAGAGCTGAGCGCCGCATCCCGCGAAACGCGTGACCAAGCGTCCGAACGGAGCAGATGCGTCACGTCCCTTTCCGCTTCCATCCGGCATCCTTACGCCAATATTCAAGCCTTGACGAGGGCCATCCTCGCCCTATTCTTAGTGAGCGCGTTATGCGGTTGCTTAAAGTCTTCGATACCACTCGAACCAGCAGCGAAGACCGCGGCATCCATCCAAGAATAGAGACACAGGAGACCCGATGTTCCATCAGATCCTCACGCCTATCGCGGGTTCGCTCGCGCTCTCCTTTATCGTTGCCGCGTTGCCTATCATCGTCGTACTCGTCATGCTCGGCTGGGCGCGCCGTCCCGCGTGGCAGGCTTCGCTTGCGGGACTGATCGTCGCGTTGATCATCGCGATGGTGGGCTGGCACTTCCCGGTTGGACTCGCGCTCGACTCCATCGCAGCCGGCGCCGTGTTCGCGCTCTGGCCGGTGATGTGGATCGTGTTCTCCGCGATCCTGCTCTACAACGTCGCGCAACGCTCGGGACGCTTCGAAGCGTTTCGCGTGTGGATGATCGACAACCTGCCGAACGACCGGCGCATCGTGCTCGTGGTCATCGGCTTTTCGTTCGGCGCATTGCTCGAAGGCATCTCGGGCTTCGGCACGCCGATCGCCATCACGAGTTCGCTCTTGATCCTGCTCGGCTTTCCGACGCTCGAAGCGCTCACGTTCACGCTGATCTTCAACACGGCGCCAGTCGCGTTCGGCGCGCTCGGCGTACCGATCACCGTGCTCGGCGCGGTCACGCATTTGCCCACCGATGCGCTCGCCAAGATGGTCGGCCGCCAGTTGCCGTTCTTCGCGTTCTTCCTGCCGTTCTATGTTATCGGTATCTACGCGGGCTTTCGCAACATGCTGCGGGTGTGGCCCGTGCTGCTCGTCTCGGGCGGCGCGTTCGCGCTGACGCAGTACGTCACGTCGAACTACATCAGCTATTCGCTCACCGATGTCCTCTCCTCGCTCGTCTCGCTGATCCTCACCATAGCGTTCCTGCGCGTCTGGAAGCCCGCGCCCGACGAACGCTTCGCGGTGAACGTCGATCGCCTCGCCAACGCACGCGGCAACGTCTCGGCCGCTCAGGGATGGATGCCGTGGATCGTCGTCTCGGTCGTGGTGATCGTCTGGACGGTGGCCAAGATCTTCCTCATCGGCGACGTGAAGATCCCGTGGCCGGGGCTCGACAAGGCGGTCTACATCACGCTCTACAATCAGCCCTACGGCGCGATCTGGGACTTCCAGCCGCTCGCCACCGGCACGGCGATTCTCGTGGCGGCCATCATCACCGCGCTCCTGGTGAAGTTGCCGGCAAGCGAGTTCGGCCACGCTATCGTCGATACCTGGGTGCAAACGCGCATTGCCATCTTCACGGTGGCGACCATCGTCGGGCTCGCGTATCTCATGAACTACTCGGGCATGAACTACACGCTCGGACTCGGGGTGGCCTCGGTCGGGCCGTTCTTCCCGCTCGTGTCGGCCTTTCTCGGCTGGGTGGCGGTGTTTCTCTCAGGCAGCGATACCTCGGGCAACGCGCTCTTCGGCAACCTTCAGGTGGTCGCCGCTCATCAACTCAATCTCAATCCTGTGCTGATGGCCGCGACCAATTCGTCCGGCGGCGTGATGGGCAAGATGATCTCGCCGCAAAACATTTCGACGGGCGTCGCCACGACCGAACTCAAGGGCAAGGAAGGACTCGTCTTCGCGCGCACCTTCAAGCATTCGATCCTGCTCACCATCATTCTCGGCATTCTCGTGTGGCTGCAGCAGAACGTGTTGACGTGGATGATTCCGCCACATTGATTGTTCCTTGCGGTCTCATCGGCGCGATGACCGACGGCACGCGGCGCGGTGCTAACATGCGCGGACTTTTCCTTGGAACACTGAAGTCCGCATCGTCATGTCACCCGTCAATTTGTTGCAACTCGTCTGTCTCGCCGCGCTCTGGGGCGCGTCGTTTCTCTTTATCCGCTTGGGCGTCGCCGAGTTCGGCGTCGCGCCGCTCATGGCCTTGCGCGTCGGCATCGGCGCCGTGTTTCTCGTCGCCATGCTGCTCGGCCGCCGCCAGTTTTCGAGCAGTCTCGCGATCATGCGCAAGCGTGCGCTACCGCTACTCATCGTCGGCATTCTCAATTCGGCCGCGCCGTTCTGCCTCTTCGCTTATGCGGAGCTGACGCTTTCGGCTGGCGCCACATCCGTCATCAATGCGACGACGCCGCTGTGGGGCGCGCTCGTCGCCTATCTCTGGCTGAAGGACCGGCTCACGACCTTGCGCACGATCGGTACGACGATCGGTTTCGCGGGAGTGCTGCTGCTCGTGTGGAATCAGATAGAAGGCTCGCCCGGATCGGCGGGATCGGGCGCGGCGGGCGTGCTGGCGGCGGCCGCGGCGCTCGCGGCATCGGCGCTATATGGTGTTGCGGGCAACTTCGCGAAAAAGTATCTGATGGACGTCGATGCCATGACCAACGCCGCGGGCAGCATGATCGGCGCGACGCTCGTGCTCGCGCCTATTGCCTTCGTCACGTGGCCCGCCGCGCCGGTCTCCGCGCCTGCATGGGCGGCGGTGCTCGCGCTGGGCGTGGGTTGCACGGGTATCGCGTACTTCATCTACTACCATCTGGTCGCGGTCGTCGGTCCCGCGCGCGCGATGACCGTCACTTTCGTCATTCCGCTCTTCGGCATTCTGTGGGGCGCGTTGTTTCTGCACGAGCGGGTGTCGCTCGTCATGCTCGAAGGCTGCGCCGTCGTCCTTGCGGGCACCGCGCTCGCCACCGGCGCGATCAAGCGCCTGCCGTTTTCAGGACGCCGCAAGCTCGTAGGCTGAACTAGACTGCAAACAGCGCAGCCGCTGCCGCAGTGCGAGATTCATCGAATTGTTCGGATGCGCGTTGCATTTCGTGCAACGCGCCGGCATGCGCATCCATGCGTTTCCTGGAGCAGACCATGCACGACTTTTTCGCGAAGGCCAGGCACGAATTGATGAAGATGCTGCCGCCCACCTTGTTCTTCTTCGTCGTGCTGCACGTGGTGATGGTCGTGCACGCGCTCATGGTGAAAGGCGCCGGCCTGTCGATTCCCGCGTCGGCATCCGTGCTCGTCGCCTCGCTCATTCTCGGCAAGGCGGTTCTACTCGCCGACATGCTGCCATTCATCAATCGCTATCCCGAGCGCCCGCTCATCTGGAATGCGGGATGGAAAACCGTCATTTACACGCTCGTCGCGCTGGTGCTCCATTACCTGGAACGCTTGTTCGAGTTCTGGAAAGAGACGCATAGTCTTGCGGCCGCGCACCAGGACCTGCTGGACCATCTGAACTGGCCGCAATTCTGGGCCGTGCAGATTTTGCTCGTCACGCTCGTCTTCAACTATTGCGTCTTCGCGGAACTCGCGCGCGTGCTCGGACGCGGCAGGCTTAAGACGATCATGCTCGGGCCGCTCGATGTATCTCCCGCGGAACAGCACGGCTGACGCGCCGCTTCAACTCCCGCTCGAATCGCGCTCAAATCCCGCTTGAATCTCCGCTTCAGTCGCCGTGCACCGGCCCGCGCCCGGCCTTGATCGCCCCGCGCCTGACCTTGCCTTCGACGCGCCGCACTTGCGAACCGCGCGTTGGCTTGGTCGCGATGCGCTTGCGCCGCACGATGCTCACGCTGCGAATCAGCTCGTCGAGCCGCGCGAGCGCCGCCGCGCGATTCATGTCCTGCGTCCGATATTCCTGCGCCTTGATGACGACCACGCCATCGCGCGTCACACGGCTATCCGACAGCGCGAGCAGCCGCGCCTTGATGTGCTCCGGCAATGACGATGCGCGGATGTCGAAGCGCAGATGAATGGCGCTCGATACCTTATTGACGTTCTGCCCGCCCGCACCCTGCGCGCGCACGGCCGTCAGCTCGATCTCGTGCGGCGGCACGGCGATGCTGTCGCTCATCGGTGGGCTCCCTTGAAGATGTGTTCGGCGCTTTTCACGTGAGCATAACAAAGGCCGCGAGGCGCCGAAAAGCTGGCCATTCGGCCGAGTTCCGAACGAAGCGCAAGTGAGTTATAAGTGCATGACAAGTGCGATAGACTCAACCCGCCTGACCGCCTGGGTCCGGAGCGTGCTTCGCCCGTGGTCATAACGAGCGTCAAACCAGGAAGTCGATGCGCTATTCGTTCGAAATCAGGAAGTTCATTTACAGCCAGTATTTCTTCGGCGGCTTGCGGATCGCTCTGGGCGTGTCGCTGCCCGCCGTGCTCATGCTCATCGTGTTTCACAATCGCGAGCTGGGCTTCACCATAGCGACGGGCGCGCTTGGCGCGTGTGTCGTCGACATGCCGGGTCCGCTCAAATACAAGCACAACGAGATGCTCGCGTGCACGGTAATCGGCTTCTTCTCGGCGCTCGCCACGGGCATTGCGACGGCGCATCCGTTGACGCTATGGCTCACGGTCGTGCCGCTCACCTTCGTGCTCTCGCTGATCGTCGTCTATGGCAACCGCTGGCCGCAGATCAGCTTCGCCACGCTCTTCATGATGGTCGTCACGCTGGAAGAGCACTTCACGCCGATGCAGGCGCTCGTCAACGCGTCGTGGATCTTGCTGGGCGGCCTCTGGTACACGTACTGGGCCACGCTCGTGAGCCGGCTGCTCGTGTATCGCATCGAACAGCAGGCGCTGGCGCAGAGCATCTTCAGTTGCGCGGAGTATTTGCAGGCGCGCGCCGAGTTTTACGACAACGACGCCGATCTCGACGAATGCTACCGAAAGCTCATCGAAAAGCAGATTGCGGCGGTGGAGCAACAGGAAGCCGCGCGCGACATCGTGCTGCGCAATCTGCCGAAAGTAAAAAGCCGCAAGCTCGACGCGCGGCGCGCGCGGCTTTTCAATCTGTTCATCAACGTGGTGGATCTGCACGAGTTCTTCGTCGGCGCGCATACGGACTATCCGCTCGTGCGCAAGACGTTCGCGGGCTCGGACGTGCTGATCTTTTATCGCGACCTGATGCGCAAGGCGAGCGCGGATCTCGAAGAAATCGGCTTGGCCGTATTGCAGAACAGTTCCGCGCCCAGGCAGATCAGCATGAAGGCGGAGCTGCGCGCTATCGAGTACGAACTCGAACTCATGCGCAAGCACGGCATGCCCGAGAAGAACGCCGAAGCCTACGCGGCCGCGGCGGCGGTGTTCCGCCGTTTGTGGAGCGCCACGCGCCTGATCGACAAGATGCGCCGCCGCACGCGCGATGACGCGAGCCTGATCGAAACCGAAGTGCAGATCGACCATGCGTTGTCGCGTTTCATATCGAGCCGGCGCGTGCCGTTCATGCAGATTTTCTCGAATCTCACGATGGCCTCGCCGAGCTTCCGGCACGCGCTTCGGGTCACGATCGCGGTGGGCATCGGCTTCTGGCTGGGACGGCTCTTGCCGCTCACGAACGCGTACTGGATCGTGATGACCACGGTCATCATTCTGAAGCCCGGCTATTCGCTCACGAAGCAGCGCAACACGCAGCGGATCATCGGCACGGCGATAGGCTGCGCGCTGACCATCGCGCTGATTCTGCTCGTGAAGGAGCCGCACATTCTGCTCATCGTGATGTTCGCGTCGATGGTGATGAGCTACAGCCTGCTGCTCTTCAACTATGCGGCGAGCGTGGTGTTCACGTCGTCGTATGTGCTGTTGATGTTTCATCTGCTCGCGCCGGGAAGCATGCGGCTGATCGGCGAACGGGCTATCGATACGGTGGTTGGTTGCGCGATTGCAATCGCGGCGAGCCATCTGTTCCCGTATTGGGAATATCGGCTGATGGGCAAGCTCGTGAAGGATCTGCTTGGCGCGACGCGCAATTACCTCGAGGCGAGTTGGTGGTGGAAGGCCAAGAGCGCGAGCGCGGGGCAAGCGGAGAGTAAAGCGCGTGGCGGTGCGGGTGCGGGTGCGGGTGCGGGTGCGGGTGCGGGTGCGGGTGCGGGTACAAGCACCCACATGCAAGATTCGATTGCACCGGCCGCCGTCGCCGCGGCCACCGCGACTCAGACGCTAGACGACGCCGCCGTATCGACCATCGTGATCGCGAAAGAAGCCGCCAACGAATCCACCGTCGATACTCCCGCGCTCGATCCGAATCTCGTGACGGCATCGGCGGTACGTGCCGCGAGCGCAACGGCGGAAAAGCTGTCGTCGGTGAGCATCGGCGAGAGCACGGCGGCGACCACCAGCAAGGGCGCATCGGCTGCCGCGACCGTCGCCGCCACCGCGCTGGACCGCGACTTCCGCTACCGGCTCGCGCGCAAGAACGTGCACATTGCGTTCGCCAATCTCGCGCAAGCGTTCCAGCGAATGATGCTGGAGCCCAAGGCGCAGCAAAAATACGTCGCCGAACTCAACGATCTGCTCGTGCAAAGTCACGTGCTCGCGTCGCAGATCACGGCAGCGGCGCCGCTTCTGCAAACGATCAACGAAGCCGAAGGTCAGGCGTTCGAGCCGTTGCAACGGACTTTCGGAATCGTGCGCGACAATCTGTCCGATGCACAGGGCGCGCTGCCGGAGCCCGCGCGCGAAGAAGCGACACCGGCGAATGCGGACGACATCAAGGAACTGCGCCGCGAACTCGACGCCATGGTCACGAACGCCGAACGCACGCAGGCGTTGCCCGCCGATGCGCTTCACGATCTCAAACTGCTTGCGCATCAATGCAAGCAGATGCTTACGGCGTCCGCGCTGATCAGCAAGGATGCGGCGCAAATTCGCTTGCCGGTTTGAGGCGCTCGGCTACTGCGACGCGCCGATCGCCGGCACGGCCGGCCGCGCATCGCTCGCTGGCGAAGGCGTCGCGTTCTGTTGATCGAAGTCGCGCTTCTCGCGAATCGCGTTATAGGCGAGCGTGCCGATCACGAGCAACACCACGACGACGATAAACGCGCCGACGCCGAATGTCGGATTCTTCTTCTTGGGCGCGCCGTTGCGGGTACTGTCCGGGCGGCGGTCGTTGCGGTCATCGGTCATGGCGGATGTTGCGTCTCCTGGCGCGTTTCGTCATCAACCCGTGATAGTACCCGCACTGGTTTTCAGTTGCGTTGCGCCGACCGTTCCTCGATCTGCCGCATGTCCGCGCGCGCCGTTTCGGAAGACGGCCAAGCACCGCGAAATTCTTTGCTGCACGGTCCCGCTTGAGGGGCACCGCGTCACCGGCCATACTTCCTTCGATTCCATGCGCGTCTGATTCCGGCCGGGGCAGTAAGGGCTAGACCGGAATACCTAGTGACTGGACGCGTTACGCCGCCCTCCACGGGCGGTTTTTTTTGGCGAATCGATCATGCCGCGCCTTCCACAGGCAGGCGCTTGGTGCGGACCGAAGTGGCATGGCGCGGGCAGCGGCAACCGCCATCTGAAAACGAGTCACGCCTCAGGACTCGAGCGTGGGACGCACCGGCAATGCGGTCGAATACTTGATCTGCTCCATCGCGAAGCTCGAACTGACATCGTAGAGCGGCACGGCGCGAATGAGCTGCTTGTAGACGCGGTCGTAATCGTCGATATCGGATACCACCACGCGCAGCAGATAGTCCGTCTCGCCACTCATCCGATACACCTCCACGACCTCCGGAATGTCGCGCACGGCGCGCGTGAAGTCCTCGGCCCAGATCTGCGTATGCTGATTCGTGCGTACCGCGACAAACACCGTGGTGCCGACACCCAGCTTCTTCGGATCGCATAGCGCCACCTGTGCGCGGATCACGCCGGTTTCCTTCAAGCGCTGCACGCGCTTCCAGCACGGTGTTTGCGAAAGATTCACGCGCTGCGCAAGCTCGGCGATAGGCATCGTCACGTCGGTCTGCAGCAATTCCAGCAGCTTGCGATCGATAAGGTCCATTCCCACAGCGCACCCCCGATAGGAAATTATTCTATTTTTGGTTCTTCGAGCGGAATTATATGGAAACTAATTCTGGGCGCAAGCCGGTATAAATGTTGTTCGCGAAACACAACGAAAACCGGTGCCGTCATCATGAAATTCGAAGCGTTCAGCCGCCTTTCGCGGCCTCGGGATCAAGCGCCGGCGTCGCTACGCGGCGGTTCGGCGCTAAACCGGCTCTGCGATGAAATCGATGCCGCCTTCCATTCCGCCGATGCCTTGTCGTTCGGATCGCGCGTGCGTGCGGCTCTGCGGCGCGCTTCGTCCGATACGAGCCTGCTGCGCCTCGATCAGCGTGAGAGCGGCGCACGCGGCTATCGCCGTCATTTGCTGGCGGCCGACCCGCTTGACCGCTACGCCATCGCCGCGCTCGTCTGGGAGCCGGGACAGGCGAGTCCGGTGCACGGTCATCGAACGTGGTGCGGCTATGCGGTGATCGACGGGACGCTTGAAGAGACGCTTTATCGCTGGGACGCGCCTTCGGCATCAGCCATCGAAACGCGGCGTCATGCGCGCGAGGCCGGCGACGTCTCCTTCGTGCAAGCGGGCCGAGGCGCCATTCACCGCTTGGGAAATCCCGCCGATGCCACCGCGCGCGCGATCTCGCTGCATATCTACGGCGTCGCAGGCGACGAGATTGCCACGCACGTGAACGACTTGCTCGCGGCCTGATGACGCGTTTGCCTCAACCCTTGCCTGGCTCCGCCGTGGGAATCTGCGGCGGAATTTGCACCGACTGGTCCGTCGGCGGCGGCGCGGGACGCGGTTCGTGCGAGACATCGCGGGCCTTCGAGGGATCGGCATCCACCAATTCCTCGTCTTCGAGCAGCCGCTCTTCGCCCGTCCAGATGCGCTGCGCGCGGCCATCGGCGTGCGGCTCGAACGCGGCATGCAGGTCGGTGCGGCTCATCTGCACATGCATCCGCGGCACGGGAATCTCGATGCCCGCCTCGTCCATCCGCCGCTTGATGCGCAGATTGAACGCCCGCGCCACACTCCATTGCTGCAGCGGCCGCGTCTTGATCTGCCCTTTCACGACCATCCAGTTCGGATCGAAACGGTCCAGTCCCCAGACCTCCACCGGACCCAGCATCTCGCGCCGGTAGCGCAGATCGTCCATCAGCTCGACGCCGACTTCGCGAATCATTTGCGTGATTTCGTCGACATCCGCCGAAAACGGCATGCGCACTTCGAACACGGCGTAGGCGAAGTCGCGCGACAGGTTCTTCACCGTCTTGATCTGCGAGAAGGGAATCGCGTGGATTGCGCCCTGGCCGTCGCGCAGGCGCACGGTGCGGATCGTCAGACTTTCGACGATACCCGCGTGGCCGCCTTCCACCTCGATCGAATCGCCGACGGAAATGGTGTCCTCGATGATGATGAAAAGCCCCGTGATCAGATCCGCGACCAGCGATTGCGCGCCGAAGCCGACCGCGAGCCCGATCACGCCCGCGCCCGCCAGCAAGGGCGTGACGTTCAGGCCGAGATTGGCCGCGGTGACGATGCCCGCGATCATCAGCAGCACGACGAACACGACGTTGCGCACGAGCGGCAGCATGGTGCGCGCGCGCATGCTCGGGCCGCGCGTGCCGCGCCGCGTGGAATCGGGCCGCAACGTCTCCTGGATGGCGGTATCGATCAGGATCCACACCAGCCAGACGATGAAGAACGTCAGCACGATCATGGCGAACGCGCGCGTGATGCCGCGTGCCGCGACGCTCTCCTCGGCCATGTGCGCGAGCGAAAAGCCCCAGAAGCGCGACGACAGTTCGAGGAACACGAGCCACACGCCGGTCACGATCATCGTGCCGACGAACTTCACGAGCCGCCGCACGTAAGCCGACTGGCGGCGCGGCTTCTGCGACTTCGGCCGCGTGATGCGGATCACGATCGCCGACAGGAAGAACGCGACGACGAGCAGTCCGGCGGTCGCAATCGCCATCTGCAACACGTTCTCGGATGTACCGATGCCCGCGAGCGTCGCGACCACCGACGCCGACGCCAGCAGCAGCAACGGCACCTGCCACAACGAAGCGACCACTTCGAAGGTCTCGGTCGCGGCCTTGCGCGTGTTGCGCTGCTCGTAGGTGCGGCTGCGGATCAGATGCGCGACCGGCCGCTGGAACGCCAGCGCGAAATACGCGGTAAGCGCCGCCGCGCCCATGTTCGCGAAGGTCGAGATCAGGGCGGACAGATTGGTGCCGAGTTGCTGCGCGACGTCGTAGTTGGCGGCCGCGTCGCCGAGCGCACCGAACGTGCCGATCAGGAACAGGAGCCGCCGCGCGCGGATGATCAGCACGTTCACCGCCACGCGCCGGTGCGCCGAGCCGAACAGCGAAAACATAATGAGGCAGATCGCCGAGAACACCGCGCCCGCCACGATGGCGTAGGCCGTGACCATCGCGAGCGTGCGGCCGAGCGAAAGCGGCATCATGCGCACGAAGGCCAGCGCGACGAGAAACGCGAACAAATAAGGCGCGACGCGCCGCAGCGCGAAGAGCAGCAATTCGCGCGTGGTCGGGTTGGAATGCAGTCCGGCCTGGATGCCGTAACGCGCGTGGACCTGCCGCTGCACATAGACGAGGACGAACGCGCACGCGCCCCAGCCGACGAGCATCGCGAAGTAATTGAAGAGCGTGCGGCCGAACGGCTCGCGGCTCTGGCTCGTGACGATGGTGAAGAGTTCGTTGCCGGCCGCGTTGAAGCGCCCGCCCCAGTACGCGATCGGCGTTTTGCCGCGCTTCACGTCGGCTTCGATGTTCGTGAGCGCCGATGCTATCGCGCCCAGCAAGCCCGCGTTCTGCGCCATGCTCGCCACGACCGACGATGCCGTCGACGCCGTGGCCGCGGGTGCGCTTGCGCCTGACGCAGCGGCTGAATCGACCGCGACCGCGCCCGATGCCGCGCCAGCCGTCTCGGCCGAGCGCTTGGCTTCGCGCAGTTTCTTCAATTGCGCGACGAGCGCGCCGCGCTGTCGATCGCTGTCGAGCGTCGAGATGACCGTATCGAGCGAGCGCACCATGTCGGCATCCGATACGGCCGGGTCCGTCACGCCGGAAGCCGCATCGGGAGCGGATGCGGGTGCGGCGGGCTTGATCAGTTCCTCGAACGAAGGCAGCGTGAGCGCCGGAGCCGCGAACGCGGCGGGCGAGAAAAGCGCAAGCGCGGCCATCCAAAATATCGCGACGATCGCCAGCGCGCCGTCATGCGCGAGCTTGCGTGACTTCATAACTGTCTCGATTTCCGAAAGACCGCCAGTTTAGCGGCTGCGATGAAGGCATCAGCCGAAACGGACGTAACGGAATGTTAAGTCCGCGTCGGCTGCTTACTTGTCCATTTCCGTGCGGGCGCCGCTCGTGTCGGTGGTCGGGCTCGCGCCCGAAGTGCCCGAAGTGCCCGACGTACCCGACGTACCCGCGTTACCCGCCGTGCCCGATGCGCTTCCGTCCTTCGACCAGTCCTGCAACTTGCGGCCAGCGTTCTGCAAACCGGCGCCCGTCGCGCTGGCCGCGTCGGTGATGGCGGCGTTAGTCGCGCTCGCCGCGTTCTGCAGATTCGCACGCGCCGTCGCCGCGACGCTGCTCGCGGAGATATCGGGCATCGAGCCGGCGTTGTCGATGTTCTGCTGAGCTGTCTGTTTGGCGGCATCGACCTTCTGGCCGACGTAACTCGCCGCCTGATCGAACTTTTGCTGGGTCTGGCTCGCGAGGTTGTTGAGCGCGCCCGCCGCCTGTCCTGCCGATGCATCGTGCTTTTCGCACGCGGCAAGTACACCGAGCGCGGCGAGCGCGATCCCGATTCGGGTCATGGGCGATGTCTGCATGGTCGTTCCTTCCAGATGTGGTGCCTGAGTGCTGCATGAATCTCGATGCGAAGTCCGCACGCCTGAGCGCGATTTGTTCCTCTTGGAAATGGCGCTCATCATACGCTGACCCTGGATGGCAACGTTTTGAGCGCATTTTGCCTAAGCGCGAAAGCTCGAATTGGCACTTGGAAAAGAAGCGTTTTGTAAAGCTTGCATCACGAGGGAACCTTGGAAAACCCTTACCAGCTCTTCTCGCCTTTGCCTAACTTTTGAACACCCTCCAACTCCCCGCGAATGTAATAGAGTTTTCCCTCTACATTTAGGACACTTCTGGTTTTGAGAGGCATGGGACTCGCATATATTCGCCGCCAGTCCACATCTCTTCGCGCCAACGTTGCCCCCATGCTTTATATGAATTTCGTCGTGGCCCTCTTCGCCGGGGTCCTGCTTTTCGAGCCTTTCACCCGTCCTCCTGTCTCCCGCTTTACCACGCATCAGATGCGCCGCAGTCTGGCCAAGCGCGCCTACTATCAAGCGGCGGCGGCATTTTTCGCGGCGCTTTTGATCGCCACCAGTCAGCCAGCGCCCGAACGCATTTCGCCGGTATTCGTTTTGAGCGTCGCATTGCTTTTGTTACTTGCGAGCGTGTACTGGATCATGCGCGGCAAGCGCCTGCTTCGGCAGCGCCGTGTGTTCAACGAATTCGATTGAATCGACTTACCGGGCGGCGCATCGCGCGCCGCTATCGGTCCACGCGCCCGGCCTTCGAGAGCGCGCCTCGCCCTCTTCCAGCGTCTCCGCAACCCTTCGCGCCGAAGCAAACTTGCTTCCAGTCCGACGCCATTTTTGCTTTCAGCGTATATTCAGTGCGTTTGTTACCGCAAACATAGGGCGAAAAAAAAGGCGCTATGTTTCCATAGCGCCTTAAAAGTTCTAGCCATTCCGAGGGCCGTGCTAGAACCTGAGAGCCGGTCATTCAAGCGGGGAGCGGAAAGCAACTGTGCACGTCGCCCCACCAGTTTCGAAATTCGGTTCCATTTTTTATGGGATTGCTGCCCAAGTCAAGCAAAATCTCCGGCGCAGAACTTCTGCCCAAGGTAATCTTTGCAAACCCCTACCAAGAGAAATGTTTCATTCCGTCTGCTGCTTATCGATGAGAGGCTTGCACCGCTTGCAAGTTTAAGTGGCATCCGGGTTATTTAGCGTCAGTCCGCATCCGAAACTACGTTTCAGAAAATAAGAATGCACACATTAAAAAGCCGGCTACCAGACCGGGAAAAACCGAGAGAGAGAGAGGGCGAAGAAGTCACGGCGCTTGCGCGCGGTCTTGACGTTCTACGCCGTATCGCTGCCGCCGATGCCCCTGTCAGCAACCGAGAGCTGACCGAATGGACCGGCATTCCCAAACCTACCGTGTCGCGTATCACAGCAACGCTCGTCGGCGCGGGCCTGCTGCTGCGGCTGCCCGACAGCGAGCGTTTCGTGCTGACCGCCTCGGTTCTGGAATTCAGCAATGGATTCTTACGCAATTTCGATATTCGTGCTCGGGCGCGCCCCTACCTCATCGCGCTCGCCGAGGAAACCAGCCTGTCGGTGCATCTGGCGGTGCGGGACCGGTTGGAAATGGTCGTTATCGATGCCATCCGTCCGCGTTCGGCCGTGCTCGTCTCACGTCTCGAAGTGGGCGGAAGGATGGACCTCACCCGTACCGCCGTGGGGCGCGCGTACTTGTCCGTGCTGTCGCAGGCGGATCGCGAAACGCTCATCGGTAGTCTGCAGATCGCATCCGGCGACGACTGGCCGCTCATCGCGATGGGACTTCGGCACGGTATCGAAGACACGCATCGCAATGGCTTCGCGGTTTCGATCGGCGAATGGCATCTGGGGCTCAACGCGGTCGCGGCGGGCTTCATCGGTCCGTCGGAGGAGCGTTACTCCGTGAACTGCGGCGGCGCGGCGCATCAGTGTCCCGAAGAGACGCTCATCGAAATAGTCGCGCCCGCGCTGCTGCGCTGCGTGAGCCAGATCGCGCACGAGATCGGCGGCACGTCCGGCGCCGCATCGGCGGCCATCGCGATGGCTGCCTCTACGGACTTGCGCGCCACCGAGTAGACTTGACACCCCTGACGTATTGCCGGCCGACCCATCGACGGGTTCGGCCGGCCTGCGCTCGCATCGTGCGAAAGCCATGTCAGGCCGCGTGTAACACTCGTAATCAGCCGAAAGAAAGGTAGGTGGACGGGCCTCGATGCGGGACGTAGCATCATGCTTCGCACGACCGCGCGGCGTTGGTGCGGCTTGTATGCGTCGTGTCTCTTCGTTGCGGTTTCGTCATGCGCGGCAGCGCTTCGAATGCGTCGCGACAAAGCTTCATGTGCTCATCGCTCGCTTTCAGGTCCTCGCCTCGATGCGGCTTGCAGATTGCGCTGTCCTGCCTGGCGTTCGCGCGCCGCCTTGGGCGCTCCAACGAATCACTTGAAATACCAGCCACAGAACCGATGGACGACCAAAAGAATTCTCCCGGACAACCGCAGAAACCGTCCAACTCGCCTGATCGACCTGCCACGACCACGCTCGGGGAACGCCCGCCAAGGCGGCGCAAGCTCGTCCCGCTCGTGATCGCTTTGCTGATTGTCGCGGGAGCCGTCGCCTGGTGGCATCCGTGGAGCCGCAACAGTGCCTCGGGTCAACCACAGGATGCGCGTCAGGGCGGCGGCCGTCGCGGCGGCGGCGCGAACGCGATGAATCAGCCGCAGCCCGTGCATGTCGCGACCGTCGCGCAAGGCGAGATGCCGGTGGTCATCAATTCGCTCGGCACGGTCACGCCGCTTGCCAACGTCACGGTCAAGACGCAGCTCAATGGCACGCTGATGGACGTGGCCTTCAAGGAAGGCCAGATGGTCAAGAAGGGCGACGTGCTCGCGCAGATCGACCCGCGTCCTTATGAGATTTCGCTGCGTAACGCCGAAGGCACGCTTGCGCGGGATCAGGCGCTGTTGCAGACCGCGAGGCTCGACTTGCAGCGTTATCAGACGCTGCTCTCGCAAGACTCAATCGCCAAGCAACAGGTCGACACTCAAGGCTCGCTCGTCAAGCAGTATGAAGGCGCGGTCAAGTCGGACATGGCCAACGTCGATACCTACAAGCTCGATCTCACCTACGCGCGCATCACGGCGCCCGTGTCGGGACGCGTCGGCCTGCGTCAGGTCGATCCCGGCAATTACGTGACGACGGGCGACACCAACGGCGTCGTGGTCATCACGCAATTGCAGCCGATCAGCGTGATCTTCACCACCTCGGAAGACAACCTTGCCGCCATCCTGAAGCCGCTGCATGCGGGCACGAAGATGTCGGTGACGGCATATGACCGCGCCAATACGGTTGCGCTCGAATCGGGCTATCTGGAAACCCTCGACAACCAGATCGACACCACCACCGGCACCGTCAAGCTGCGCGCGACCTTCGACAACAAAGGACTCGGGCTCTTTCCGAACCAGTTCGTGAACACGAAGCTGCTCGTCGATGTCATCAAAGACGCGCTTATCGTTCCGACTTCGGCGGTGCTGAATGGCTCGTCGGGATCGTTCGTGTATGTCGTCAAGCCGGACAATACGGTGACGGTGCGCAACGTGAAAACCGGTCCCGTCGATGGCGAGCGCACCAGCATCAAAACCGGTCTGCAGGCCGGCGAGCGCGTGGTGATCGACGGCTCCGACCGGCTCAAGGAAGGCGCGAAGATCACGATTCCGGCGGACAAGGCCAAGGGTGCTTCGGGCGCATCCGGCGCTTCAGGTGCATCGGCGGCGGCTGCCGCGTCGGCAGCTTGGGGTGCGCGGCATGGCGGGCATCGTCGTCAGCAACCGCAGCAGTGACAGTTAAGCCAAGAGCAACCAGAGCCGCATGAATCCATCTCGCCTTTTTATCCTGCGTCCGGTCGGCACGGCGCTTCTGATGGCGGCGATCATGCTGGTCGGCCTCGTCGCGCTACGTTTTCTGCCGCTGTCCGCGCTGCCCGCGGTCGACTATCCGACCATCCAGGTGCAGACGTTTTACCCCGGCGCGTCGCCGGATGTGATGACCTCCAGCGTCACCGCGCCGCTCGAAAAGCAGTTCGGGCAGATGGCGAGCCTGAACCAGATGTCGTCGCAGAGTTCGGCGGGCGCGTCGGTCATTACCTTGCAGTTCAGTCTGGATTTGCCGCTCGATATCGCCGAGCAGGAAGTTCAGGCCGCCATCAACGCGGCGGGTAATCTGCTGCCGTCCGACCTGCCCGCCCCGCCGATCTACGCGAAAGTGAACCCCGCCGACGCGCCGATCATCACGCTCGCGATCAGTTCCAAGACACTGCCGCTCACCAAGGTCCAGGATCTCGCCGATACGCGCCTCGCGCAGAAGATTTCGCAAGTCGCGGGCGTGGGTCTCGTGTCGATCAGCGGCGGCAACCGCCCCGCCGTGCGCATACAGGCGAACACACGCGCGCTGGCCTCGTACGGGCTGAATATCGACGACTTGCGCACGACTATCGCCAACCTCAACGTCAATACGCCGAAGGGCAATTTCGACGGCCCGTCGCGTAACTACACCATCAATGCGAACGACCAGTTGACCGATGCAAGCGCGTACCAAAGCGCGGTGGTCGCATACAAGAACGGCCGGCCGGTCATGCTCACCGATGTCGCCACGGTCGTCGAAGGTCCGGAGAATACCAAGCTCGGCGCGTGGGTCGACGCGACGCCCGCCATCATCCTCAACGTGCAGCGTCAGCCGGGCGCGAACGTCATTCAAGTGGTGGACGGCATCAAGAAGCTGCTGCCAGGCTTGCAGCAATCGCTGCCGGCGGCGCTGGACGTGCGCATCGTCACGGACCGCACCACCACCATCCGCGCGTCGGTGCGCGACGTGCAGTTCGAACTCGCGCTCTCCGTCGTGCTGGTCGTGCTGGTAATTTATCTGTTTCTCGCGAACGTCTACGCCACCATCATCCCGAGTCTTTCCGTGCCGCTGTCGTTAGTCGGCACGCTCGCGATCATGTACCTGTGCGGCTTTTCACTCGACAATCTCTCGCTGATGGCGCTGACCATCGCGACGGGCTTCGTCGTCGACGACGCCATCGTCATGATCGAAAACATCGCGCGCTATGTCGAGGAAGGCGACCCGCCGCTCGAAGCAGCGTTGAAAGGCTCGAAGCAGATCGGCTTCACCATCATTTCGCTGACGGTTTCACTGATCGCGGTGCTTATCCCGCTGCTCTTCATGGGCGATGTGGTTGGCCGTCTGTTCCACGAGTTCGCGATCACGCTTGCCGTGACCATCGTGATCTCGGCTATCGTCTCGCTCACGCTCGTGCCGATGATGTGCGCAAAACTCCTGCGCCACACGCCGCCCAAAGACAGCAAGCGCTTCGAGGCGCGCGCCCACAAGTTCATCGACTACGTGATCGGCCGCTACGCCGTCGCGCTCGAATGGGTGCTGGAGCGGCAAGCCGCGACGCTCGTCGTCGCCCTGCTGACGCTCGTTTTGACCGCCGTGCTGTACATCTTCATTCCGAAGGGCTTCTTTCCCACGCAGGACACCGGCGTGATCCAGGCGATCACGCAAGCGCCGCAGGCCGCGTCGTATCAGGCCGTGGCCGAGCAGCAGCAGGCGCTCGCGCAGAAGATTCTGCAGAACCCGGATGTCGAAAGCCTGACTTCGTTCATCGGCGTGGACGGCACCAACATCACGCTGAACAGCGGGCGCATGCTCATCAACCTGAAGCCGCGCGACGACCGCAGCAACACGTCGAGCGACGTGATCCGTTCCATTCAGAGCGACGTCGCGGACATTCCTGGCATCAAGCTGTATATGCAGCCGGTGCAGGACTTGACGATCGATTCCACCGTCAGTCCGACGCAATATCAGTTCATGCTGACCGACCCGAACCCGTCCGAGTTCGCGGAATGGGTGCCGAAGCTCGTCGAGCGGCTGCAACATACGTCCATTCTCACGGATGTGGCGACCGACCTGCAGCAGAACGGCCAGTCGGTGTATATCGAGATCGACCGGCCGACGGCGGCGCGCTTCGGCATCACGCCTGCGACGGTGGACAACGCGCTTTACGACGCCTTCGGCCAGCGCATCATTTCGACCATCTTCACGCAGTCGAACCAGTATCGCGTGATCCTTGAATCGGAGCCTTCGGACGCGCACTACAGCGAGATCCTGAACGGCATCTATCTGCCGTCGTCCACTTCGACGACGGGGCAGGTGCCGCTCAACACCATCGCCAAGTTCCACGAGCGCGCGGCGCCGTTGCTCGTCACGCATCTGGGCCAATTCCCGGCGACGACCGTTTCCTTCAACCTGGCCAAGGGCGAATCGCTTGGAGCGGCGGTCAAGGCCATCGAGCAGGCGAAGAACGACATCGGCCTGCCCGCGTCGTTCCAAATTCGCTTTCAGGGCGCGGCGCTCGCGTTCCAGGCTTCGCTTTCGAACGAACTGTTCCTGATCCTCGCGGCCATCGTCACGATGTATATCGTGCTCGGCGTGCTGTACGAGAGCTTCATCCACCCGATCACCATTCTCTCGACGCTGCCGTCCGCAGGCGTCGGCGCGCTGCTTTCGCTGATGGTCACCGGGCACGATCTGGACATCATCGGCATCATCGGCATCGTGCTCTTGATCGGTATCGTGAAGAAGAACGCCATCATGATGATCGACTTCGCGCTCGAAGCCGAGCGCGATCAAGGCAAGTCGCCGCGCGACGCGATCTTCCAGGCGTGCCTGCTGCGCTTTCGCCCGATTCTCATGACGACGATGGCCGCGCTTCTCGGCGCGCTGCCGCTCATGATCGGCTGGGGCGCGGGTTCGGAGCTGCGGCATCCGCTCGGTATCGCGATTGTCGGCGGTCTGATCGTCTCGCAGTTGCTCACGCTCTTCACCACGCCCGTGATCTATCTGGCATTCGATTCGCTCGGCCGCCGGTTGCGCGCGCGCTTCGGCGGCGGCATGCACGAGCCGCGGCCCGCCGCCGACGCGGAGTAAGCCATGAACATGTCGCGCATTTTCATCGACCGGCCCGTTGCGACGACGCTGCTCGCGGTGGGCATCGCGCTCGCCGGCATGTTCGCGTTCGTGAAGCTGCCGGTCGCGCCGCTGCCTCAAGTGGATTTTCCGACCATTTCCGTGCAGGCGCAGTTGCCGGGCGCAAGTCCCGAAACCGTGGCGACGAGCGTGGCGAGTCCGCTCGAACGGCATCTCGGCTCCATCGCCGATGTCAGCGAGATGACTTCGCAAAGCGCGGTCGGCACCACGCGCATCACACTGCAGTTCGGCCTGAACCGCGACATCGACGGCGCCGCGCGCGACGTGCAGGCCGCCATCAACGCCGCGCGCGCCGACTTGCCAACCGCGCTGCGCAGCAACCCAACCTACCACAAGGTGAACCCGGCCGACGCGCCCATTCTGGTGCTCGCGCTGTCCTCGCCTACCCGAACCGCGGGCGCGCTTTACGACTCCGCGGCGACCGTGCTGCAGCAGACGCTTTCTACCGTGCCGGGCGTCGGCGAAGTGGACGTGAGCGGCTCGGCAAACCCGGCCGTGCGCGTGGAGCTCGAACCGGGCGCGCTGTTTCACTACGGCATCGGGCTGGAAGACGTGCGCGCGGCGCTGGCATCGGCGAATGCGAACAGTCCGAAGGGCGCAATCGAATTCAAGGACAACCACGTCCAGCTCTACACCAACGATCAGGCGAGCAAGGCGTCGCAATACAAGGATCTGGTCGTCGCCTATCGCAACGGCTCGGCGGTGCATCTTTCGGACGTCGGCGAAGTGGTCGATTCCGTGGAAGACCTGCGCAATCTCGGCCTCATCAACAACAAGCACGCGGTGCTCGTCATTCTGTACCGTCAGCCGGGCGCGAATATCATCGAGACGATCGACCGCGTGAAGGGCATGCTGCCGCAACTGCAAGCCGCCCTTCCCGCCGATGTCCTGATCACCCCGACAGCGGACCGCTCGACCACCATCCGCGCCTCGCTGCACGACACCGAACTCACGCTCGTGATCGCGGTGGCGCTCGTCGTGATGGTCGTGTTCCTGTTCCTGCGCAACTGGCGCGCAACGCTGATTCCAAGCGTCGCCGTGCCGATATCGATCATCGGCACCTTCGCGGCGATGTATTTGCTCGGCTTCTCGCTCGACAATCTCTCGCTGATGGCGCTGACCATCGCGACGGGCTTCGTGGTGGACGACGCCATCGTCGTGCTGGAGAACATCTCGCGGCATGTCGAGAACGGCGTGCCGCGCATGCAGGCCGCGATACTCGGCGCGCGCGAGGTCGGCTTCACGGTGCTGTCCATCAGCATTTCGCTCGTTGCCGTGTTTCTGCCCATCCTGCTGATGGGCGGTATCGTTGGGCGCCTGTTCCGCGAGTTCGCGCTGACCTTGTCGCTGGCGATCTCCGTATCGCTCGTGGTGTCGCTCACCGTCACGCCCATGATGTGCTCGCGTCTGCTTCAAGAGCCGCATCAGAAGAAGAAAGAAGGCCGGCTCGCGCTCTGGCTCGAACGCCAATTCGAGCGCATGCAGCGCGGCTATGCGCGCACGCTTGGCTGGGCGCTCGGGCACCCGCGGCTCATCTTGCTCATTTTGCTCGCGACCATCGGGCTGAACGTCTATCTGTACATCATCGTGCCGAAGGGCTTTTTCCCGCAGCAGGACACGGGGCGTATCGTCGGCGGCATTCAGGCGGACCAGAGCACCTCGTTTCAGGCGATGAAAGGCAAGTTCTCGGAGATGATGCGAATCGTCGAATCGGACCCGGCCGTGGACAGCGTCGCCGGTTTTACGGGCGGGCGCACGACCAATTCCGGCTTCATGTTCATCTCGCTCAAGCCGAAGAGCGAACGCAAGGTGTCGGCGGATCAGGTCATCAACCGTCTGCGCAAGCCGCTCGCCGATGTCGCGGGCGCGCGCACCTTCCTGCAGGCCGTTCAGGATATTCGCGTGGGCGGGCGGCAGTCGAATGCGCAGTATCAATTCACGCTGCTGTCCGACACCACGAGCGACCTTTACACGTGGGCGCCCAAGCTCACAGAAGCGCTGCTCAAGCGCCCCGAACTCACCGACGTGAATTCCGACCAGCAACAAGGCGGTCTCGAAGCGATGGTGACCTTCGACCGCGCCACGGCCGCGCGTCTGAACATCAAGCCAGCGCAGATCGACAACACGCTCTACGACGCCTTCGGCCAGCGCCAGGTCTCGACCATCTACAACCCGCTGTCGCAATACCACGTGGTGATGGAAGTCGCGCCGAAATACTGGCAGGACCCGGAGATGCTCAAGCAGATCTACATCAGCACGTCGGGCGGCACGGCGAGCGGCACGTCATCGACTAATTCGACCACCACTTCCGGCGCCAACTCGACGGCGTCCACCTCGGCGACCGGTTCGACCGGCGCGGGCGGCTCGTCCACCAGCAGTTCCGACACAGCCGCCGCGCTGGCGCTCGCTTCGGTCAAGAATTCGGCGACCAACGCCATCGCGGCGAGCGGCAAGTCGAGTTCGTCGTCAGGCGCGGCGGTTTCCACATCGCAGGAAACGATGGTGCCGCTTTCGGCCATCGCGAAATTCGGGCCGGGCAATACGCCGCTTTCCGTCAATCACCAGAGCCAGTTCGTGGCTTCCACCATCTCGTTCAATCTGCCGCCGGGCAAGTCGCTCTCGGAGGCCACCGCCGCGATCTACGAAACGATGGCGGAAATCGGCGTGCCGCAGACCATCCACGGCAGTTTTCAGGGCACGGCGCAGGCGTTCCAGCAGTCGATGAACGACCAGCCCATCCTGATTCTCGCGGCGCTCGCGGCCGTGTATATCGTGCTCGGCATTCTGTATGAAAGTTATATCCATCCGATCACGATTCTCTCCACGCTGCCGTCGGCGGGCGTCGGCGCGCTGCTTGCGCTGCTGCTGTTCAAGACGGAATTCAGCATCATCGCGTTGATCGCGGTCATCTTGCTGATCGGCATCGTGAAGAAGAACGCGATCATGATGGTGGACTTCGCTATCGAGGCCACGCGGCACGGCGCCAAGACTTCGCACGATGCCATCGAGGAAGCGTGTCTCTTGCGCTTTCGCCCGATCATGATGACGACCGCCGCCGCGCTGCTCGGCGCGCTGCCGCTCGCGTTCGGAACTGGCGAAGGATCGGAGATGCGCGCGCCGCTTGGCATTGCAATCGTCGGCGGGCTGATCGTGAGTCAAATGCTGACGCTCTATACGACGCCGGTGGTTTATCTGTATATGGACCGCTTCCGCGTGCGCGCAGAGGAACGGCGCGCGCGGCGGCGTGGCAATGCGCGGCCGGCAAGCGCGGTGGAGTGACGCGAGGCCGCGCAAGCACGGATAGCACAAGGCGCCGAAATCGCCTACTTTGATTGTCGAGCCGGCCACCGCAAGGGAGCGAACTCAATGAAGACGATGAAAGTTCTGCTGATCGGCGCGCACGGCCGCACGGGCCGGCTTATCGCGCAAGGTCTTCATGACCACGCCGCGCCTTTTCGGGCGCTGCTTCGCAAATCCGCGCACAAGAGCGAGTTCGCGGCGCTGGGCGCGGAAATCGTGCTCGGCGATCTCGATCAGGACTTCTCGCATGTCTTCGACGACATCACGCACGTGATCTACGCGGCGGGGTCGTCCGAGAGCGAAGGCGTGCACGAGGAACGCGCGATCGATCGCGACGCCGTCATGCGCACCGCCGATTACGCAAAGCGCCGGCGCGTGCGGCAACTCGTCGTCGTAAGCGCGCTGACCGCGTTTCATCCGGAGCGCAATCCGCTTTCCCTGCGTCATTACTCGCGCATGAAACGCGAAGCCGATGCCTACGTCATGCGGCGCGGCGTGCCTTACGCGATCCTGCGTCCTGGCCCGCTATCCGACGAACCCGCGCGCGGCACGATGGCGCTCGCGGACGAGACCACGGTCGAGATGCCCGACGTGTCGCGCGAGGATGTCGCGCGCATTGCGCTGCGTTGCGTGGCGCTTGGCGTGCGGGATCGGGTCATCGGCTTCGTCGGCGGAAACGAACCGCTCGACGCCGTGCTCGATACCTACGCCGCGGTCACCGCGTAATTCGAAGGACGCACATCACACGACTCCCACGAGCCGATATCCCACGCCCGTTTCCGTGACGATATGCTCGGGCTGCGCCGTATCGCGCTCGAGCTTCTGCCGCAGATGCGCCATGTAGATGCGCAGATAATGCGGACTCTCCACATGCGACGGTCCCCACACTTCCTTCAGCAATTGCCGATGCGTCAAGACGCGCCCCGCATGCCGCACGAGCGTGGCAAGCAGGCGATATTCGATCGGCGTCAGATGCACGCTCTCGCCGTTTTTCGTGACGCGCCGCAACGCGAGATCGACGGTGACATCGCCGAAACGCACGGCCGGCGTCTCGCTGCCCGCCGCCTGATTGCGCCGCCGCAAATGCGCGCGAATACGCGCCATCAACTCGGAAACGCCGAACGGCTTGGTGAGATAGTCGTCGGCGCCGGCATCGAGCGCGGCGACCTTTTCCGCTTCCTGCGTGCGGGCCGAGAGCACGATCACCGGCAATTCGGTCCAGCCGCGCAGTTCGCGAATGACGTCGAGGCCATCGGTATCCGGCAGACCCAGATCGACGATCACGAGATCGGGCTTGCGCGTCGCCGCTTCGATCAGACCTTGCTGGCCGGTTTCCGCTTCGTGCACGGTCATGCCCTCGGCTTCCAGGGACACGCGTACGAAGCGGCGAATCTGCTTTTCGTCCTCGATCAGGACGACGGTGACGGACGGCTCGCTCATATCGATGCTGTTCTATTTCTTAGTTTCAGTGAGAATCCGTCACGCGGGAAAGGCTCAAGGCAAAAGAATGGTCGAGCCCGTCGTCTTGCGCGCTTCGAGGTCCTCATGCGCGCGGGGCGCGTCGGCCAGCGAATAACGTTGTCGCACGTTCGTCCTGACCTTCCCCGACGACACGACTTCGAACAGTTCGGCCGCCATGGCATCCAGATCGGCGCGCTTGGCGATATAGCTGAAAAGCGTCGGACGCGTGAAGTAAAGCGAACCGCGCCCGGCGAGTTCGGATGAATCGATAGGCGGCACCGGACCCGACGAATTGCCGAAGCTCACGAAGTATCCCAGCGGCGAGAGGCTGTCGAGCGACGCGATATACGTGTCCTTGCCGATGGAATCGTAGACCACCGGCACGCCCGCGCCGTTGGTGATCTCGCGCACACGCTGAGTGAAGTTGTCGCGCGTGTAGACGATCGCGTGATCGCAGCCATGCGCCTTCGCGATCTCCGCTTTCTCGTCCGAACCGACCGTGCCGATCACCGTCGCGCCGAGCGCCTTCGCCCACTGCACCGCGAGCAGGCCGACGCCGCCCGCCGCCGCGTGGATCAACACCGTTTCGCCCGCCTTCACGCGATAGGTCCGGCGCAGCAGATATTGCGTGGTCAGTCCTTGCAGCATGATCGACGCGGCATCTTCGTAGCTGATCGCATCCGGCAGCTTGACGACGAAATCCGCCGCCATCACCCGTTCCTCGGCATAAGCGCCCGGCGGACGCGACGCATACGCCACGCGATCGCCCGGTTTGAATTGCGTGATGCCCTCGCCCACCGCCGTGACTTCGCCCGCGCCTTCCATGCCGAGCCCGTTGGGCAGCGGCATCGGATAAAGCCCGGTGCGGAAATACACATCGATGAAATTGAGCCCGACCGCGTGATGCTTCACGCGGATTTCACCCTTGCCCGGCTCGCCCACGTTCACGTCGACCCACTTCATGACTTCGGGGCCGCCTGTCTTGTCGAATCGGATTGCCTTGGTCATCGCTTGAATGTCTCCGTCGGTTCTGTTCGCCATGTGTCGAGAATCAAGTGCGCCGTTCGCGCTGATGCGCGCGCGGCGCGGCTGCGTTCAGTACGTGCCCGGATAAGCGCCGCCATCGATCAGCAGATTCTGCCCGGTGATGTAGCCCGCATGCGCGCTGCACAGGAACGCGCAGGCCCGGCCGAACTCGTCCGGCTCGCCGAAGCGTCCAGCGGGCAGCGCGTCCGCGCGACGCTTGCGCGCCTCGTCGATGCTGATGTTCTGCGCCTTTGCCTGCGCTTCGAACGTGACGGCGACGCGGTCGGTGTCGAAGGTGCCGGGCAGCAGATTGTTGATGGTCACGCCCGTGGACGCCACCTTGCGCGCCACACCCGCGACGAAGCCCGTGAGCCCGGAGCGCGCGCCGTTGGAGAGCCCGAGCACATCGATCGGCGCCTTCACCGACGAGCTCGTGATATTGACGATGCGTCCGAAACCGCGCCCGATCATCCCGTCGATGGTCTGCCTGATGAGTTCGATCGGCGTGAGCATGTTGGCTTCGAGCGCCTTGATCCACATGTCGTGCGTGAAATTACGGAAGTCGCCCGGCGGCGGCCCGCCCGCGTTGTTGACTAGGATGTCCGGCTGCGGACACGCGGCGAGCGCGGCGGCCTGGCCCTCGGGCGTGGCGATGTCGCCGGCCACGGTCTTCACGTCCACGCCATAGGCCGCGCGGATGGCGGCGGCCGTCGCTTCGAGCGTTTCCGCCGTGCGCGCGGTGATGACGAGATTGACGCCCTCGGCTGCGAGCGCCTCGGCGCAACCGCGCCCGAGTCCCTTGCTTGCCGCGCAGACGAGCGCGGTGCGCCCTGCGATTCCCATGTCCATCGTCCATCCTCCAGAGGTTGTCTCGACTGTTTCGGTTCGGAGCGCGTGAGATGACCGTCACGCCTTCCGCGCAATTCTAAGAGAATCGGGGCGGCAACGTCGGGCGGGCCATGCGGCTTGCCGGTGAATGCGGCAAATGTTCTTAGGCAACGGCGGGGTTTTCGGTAAACTGTCGCCACTGTCCGCCCGGCGCGCGGCATGAGCGCCGGCGCTCACGCATCGCCCATGACGGCACCCCATCACACGAGCAGCACACCAGCAGGACGCGCGAACGCGCGAGACCCATGAAACAGGACAGCCGTTTTCCCAATCTCTTCATCACCGATCACCCGCTGATCCAGCACAAGCTCACCCACATGCGCGACAAGGACACGTCCACGCGCACGTTTCGCGAACTGCTGCGGGAAATCACCTTGCTGATGGGCTACGAGATCACCCGCAATCTGCCGCTCACGACCAAGCGCGTGGAAACGCCGCTCGTCGAGATCGACGCGCCCGTGATCGCGGGCAAAAAGCTCGCCATCGTGCCGGTGCTGCGCGCGGGCATCGGCATGTCGGACGGGCTGCTCGACCTGATCCCCTCGGCGCGCGTCGGTCATATCGGCGTCTATCGCGCGGAAGATCACCGGCCGGTCGAGTATCTCGTGCGCCTGCCGCCCGACCTGGAGGAGCGCGTCTTCATTCTGTGCGATCCGATGGTCGCGACCGGCTACTCGGCCGTCCACGCCGTCGACGTAATGAAGCGCCGCAACGTGCTGTCCGAGAATATCGTGTTCGTGGCGCTGGTGGCGGCGCCCGAAGGCGTGAAGGTGTTCCAGGACGCGCATCCGGACGTGAAGCTCTACGTCGCCTCGCTGGATTCGCATCTGAACGATCATGCGTATATCGTTCCCGGTCTCGGCGATGCAGGCGACCGGCTGTTCGGGACGAAGAACTGATCGCAACCCGTTTTCGCAGATCAAGTCTCGAGACCGCCGCGCGACATGCGCGGCGGTTTTTTATTGTGCGATGGCTTTTGCGCGGCGCACTTTCCCCGAATCCGCCTTCGCCCGCTCGTTTTCCCCAATCGACGCAAGCCGCCTGCCAAGCCATCCCAGCATGATAAAATTTCGGTCTGTTCCTAAGCGGATCTTGCCGCGAGCCTGACTGGCTTGCCTTCGGGCCGCGCCCGACGCACGAACCCGGCTGCCGTTTAAAAAGACGCGGCAGCGCATCGAACAGACATCTACAGCATCACAGCAAACCAAGGCGCGGCACGACGTCCGCGCGCGATGGAGAAAGGTAATGGCGGGTCACTCGAAATGGGCCAACATCAAGCATAAGAAGGCCGCAGCCGATGCAAAGCGCGGCAAGGTCTGGACGCGCCTCATCAAGGAAATCCAGGTCGCGGCCCGCATGGGCGGCGGCGAAGTCGACTCGAACCCGCGGCTGCGGCTTGCGGTCGACAAGGCGTACGACGCCAACATGCCGAAGGACAACATCAACCGCGCGATCCAGCGCGGCGTCGGCGGCGTCGATGGCGCGAGCTACGAGGAAATCCGCTACGAAGGCTACGGCATCGGCGGCGCGGCGATCATCGTCGACACCATGACCGACAACCGCACCCGCACGGTCGCGGAAGTGCGCCACGCGTTCTCGAAGTTCGGCGGCAACATGGGCACGGACGGCTCGGTATCGTTCATGTTCGACCATGTCGGCCAGTTCCTGTTCGCGCCGGGCACGCCCGAGGACAAGCTGATGGACGCCGCGCTCGAAGCAGGCGCGGACGACGTGGTGACGAACGACGACGGCAGCATCGAAGTGATCAGCCCCGCCAACGACTTCCAGAAGGTGAAGGACGCGCTCGAAGCCGCCGGCTTCAAGGCGGAACTCGCCGAAGTGACCATGAAGCCGCAAAGCGAAGTGGAATTCAGCGGCGACGACGCCCTGAAAATGCAAAAACTGCTGGACGCTCTCGAAAATCTCGACGACGTGCAGGAAGTCTATACAAACGCCGCCATCAACGACGAATAAGCGCCGCCGTTGCGCCCGTCCGCCGCGCTCGGCGGGCCGCGATGCTGGAACGGCTTTCGCTTGATGAGAAGGCAGGTGACGCAGCCTGAAGTCCGCGCGAGCCGCCTTCGACCTGTCATGCCGGTGACGGCGTGGGCTCCGGCATTGGCCTGGTCCGCCCGGCGTCAGCGCGCGGCTACTGCTTTCACTCAAGCTTTTCGGGGATTCAAATGAAGTTACTCGTCGTTGGTTCCGGCGGTCGCGAACATGCGCTGGCCTGGAAGCTCGCCCAGTCGCCGCGCGTGCAGATCGTCTATGTGGCGCCCGGCAACGGCGGCACCGCGCAGGACGAGCGCCTGCGCAATATCGACATCACCGAGCCTTCGGCGCTCGCCGATTTCGTCGAACGCGAGCATGTCGCGATGACCGTCGTCGGACCGGAAACGCCGCTCGCCGCGGGCATCGTCAATCTGTTTCGTTCGCGCGGGCTCAAGATTTTCGGGCCGACAAAGGAAGCCGCGCAGCTCGAAAGCTCGAAGGACTTCGCGAAGGCGTTCATGAAGCGCCACAACATTCCGACGGCCGACTACGAAACCTTCACCGACGCCGCCGCCGCGCACGCCTACATCGACACGAAAGGCGCGCCGATCGTCGTGAAAGCGGATGGCCTCGCTGCCGGCAAGGGCGTGGTGGTCGCGATGAGCGCAGAGGAAGCACACGACGCGATCGACTCCATGCTCGCCGACAACAAGCTCGGCGACGCAGGCGCGCGCGTGGTGATCGAAGAATTTCTTTCCGGCGAGGAAGCGAGCTTCATCGTCATGGTGGACGGCAAGCACGTGCTGCCGCTCGCGTCCAGCCAAGACCACAAGCGTCTGCTCGACGGCGACAAGGGCCCGAACACCGGCGGCATGGGCGCGTATTCGCCCGCGCCGATCGTCACGCCGCAACTGCACGCTCGCGTGATGCGCGAGATCATCCTGCCGACCGTGCGCGGCATGGAAAACGACGGCATCCGCTTCACCGGCTTTCTGTACGCGGGCTTGATGATCGACGCCAACGGCACGCCCAAGACGCTCGAATTCAATTGCCGCATGGGCGACCCCGAAACGCAGCCGATCATGGCGCGCCTCAAGGGCGATTTTTCGAAGGTCGTGGAGATGGCCATCGACGGCAAGCTGGACAGCGTGGAGCTCGACTGGGACCGGCGCACGGCGCTGGGCGTCGTGCTCGCGGCTCACAACTACCCGGAGACGCCGCGCAAGGGCGACCGCATCAACGGCATTCCGCCTGAAACGGACAACGCCGTCACGTTCCATGCGGGCACCACGCTCGCGGACGGCAAGCTCACCACTTCAGGCGGGCGCGTGTTGTGTGTCGTGGGTCTGGCGGATTCCGTGCGCGGCGCGCAGTCCGTGGTCTACGATACAGTGAATCAGATCTCGTTCGATGGCATGCAGTATCGCCGGGACATAGGCTACCGGGCGGTGAATCGCAAGCACGGATAAGGCTTATCGCCTGAAATCGAGCCGTTTTTCCCGCGCTGCCGGACCTCCGCGTCCGGCAGCGCGTTTTTAGAGAATCCACGTAACGCCTGTCATGGCGCATTGCAGCAATCGATGAGTGAAACGAACCAGCACGACGCAGCCCACGATATCGCCGCCGTCCGTCAATACCTGACGGGCTTGCAGACGCGTATTGCCGATGCCCTCGGCGCGTTCGACGGCAGTTCGTTCGCGACCGATGCCTGGACTCGCGAGCCCGGCGCGCATCTGCGTGGCGGGGGCGTGACGCGCATTCTCGAAGGCGGCGAGTTTTTCGAGCGCGGCGGCATCGGCTTTTCGGACGTGGCGGGCGACGCGCTGCCGCCCTCCGCTAGCGCCGCGCGTCCGCAACTCGCCGGGCGCGGTTTCGAGGCGCTGGGCGTGTCGCTGGTGATGCATCCGAGAAATCCGCACTGCCCGACCGTGCACATGAACGTGCGCATGCTCACGGCGGTCAAGCCCGGCGAAGAGCCGATCTTCTGGTTCGGCGGCGGCATGGACTTGACGCCCATTTACGGCTACGAGGACGACGCGCGGCATTTCCACCGCGTCTGCCGCGACGCGCTCGACCCGTTCGGCGTGGAGTTGTATCCGCGCTTCAAGACGTGGTGCGACGAGTACTTTTATCTGAAGCATCGCGACGAGCAGCGCGGTATCGGCGGCATCTTTTTCGACGATTTCTCCGAGCCCGGCTTCGAGCGTTCGTTCGCGATGATGCAGCGCGTTGGCGACGCGTTTCTCGAAGCGTATCTGCCGATCATCGACAAGCGCCGCGACACGCCTTACGGCGAGCACGAACGCGCGTTTCAGGCGTATCGGCGCGGACGTTACGTCGAGTTCAACCTCGTGTTCGATCGCGGCACGCACTTCGGTCTGCAAAGCGGCGGGCGCACCGAATCCATTCTCATGTCGATGCCGCCGGTCGCGAACTGGCGCTACGACTGGGCGCCCGAGCCCGGCACGCCGGAAGCGCGACTCTATTCCGACTTCCTGGTGCGCCGGCAATGGCTGTGATCGCGCCGGGCACACCTTGCAAAAAGCGCGTCGGCATTTTGGGCGGCACCTTCGATCCGATTCACGAAGGGCATCTGGCGCTCGCGCGCCGCTTCGCCGCGCTCTTGCGCCTGACCGAACTCGTGCTGTTGCCCGCGGGTCAGCCGTGGCAGAAGGAAGGCGTATCGGCGCCGCATCACCGGCTGGCGATGACGCGCGCGGCGGCGCAGTCGCTGCACATTGAGGGGGTGAAGATCACCGTCGCCACCGATGAAGTCGAGCGCGAAGGCGCGACCTACACGGTGGAGACGCTTGCCCGCTGGCGCGAGCAGGAAGGCGCCGAGGCATCGCTTGCGTTGCTGATCGGCGCGGATCAACTGGTCAAGCTCAATACCTGGCGCGACTGGAAACGGCTCTTCGAATTCGCGCATGTCTGCGTGGAGACGCGTCCCGGCTTCGATGTCGCGTCGCTGCCCGCGCCCGTCGCCGCCGAACTCGAAGCACGCGAGGCATCCCCGGAAGTCTTGCAGGCCAGCACGCACGGTCACATGCTGATCGACACCACGCTTCTCATCGACGTATCCGCCACGGCGATCCGCGAGGAAGCGAGCGCATCACACGAAGGCGCACGAGGCGCGTCGCAAGACGAAGTCCGCGCGCAGGTCCCATCCGCCGTATGGGACTACATTGTTCAACATCATTTGTATCAACGGTAATCATGGAAATTCAAAAGCTTCAACGCGCGATCATCGACGGTCTCGAAGACGTCAAGGCGCAAGACATCAAAGTGTTCAACACCACTCACCTGACGTCGCTGTTCGACCGCGTGGTCGTGGCGAGCGGCACGTCGAACCGGCAGACCAAGGCGCTTGCCAACAGCGTGCGCGAGCGGGTGAAGGAAGCCGGTGGCGACATCATCAGCACGGAAGGCGAAGAGATCGGCGAATGGGTGCTGGTCGACTGCGGCGACGCGGTCGTCCATATCCTGCAACCGGCGCTGCGCCAGTACTACAACCTCGAAGAAGTCTGGGGCGACAAACCCGTGCGCGTGAAATTGAGCAAGCCGAGCATGTTCGGCGGCGCGAACGTCGAAGCCGACGAGGACGAAGACGAGGAAGATGCCGCACCGGCCGTCAAGCGTCCCGCCCGCAAGACCGCGCGCAAGCAGGCCTAAAGCGCAGCGCGTCGATGAAGCTCGTCATTCTCGCAGTCGGACACAAGATGCCCGACTGGATCACGAATGGCTTCGACGAATACGCGAAGCGCATGCCGCCCGAATTGCGCATCGAGCTCAAAGAGATCAAGCCCGAGCAGCGCTCGTCCGGCCGCAATGCCGAAAGCGTGATGGCTGCCGAGAAGCAGCGAATAGAAGCTGCCCTGCCGAAGAACGCCCGCGTGATTGCGCTCGATGAACGCGGCCGCGACTGGACCACGATGCAACTCGCGAACGCCCTGCCCGCCTGGCAACAGGACGGCCGCGATGTCGCGTTCGTGATCGGCGGCGCGGACGGCCTCGCGCCCGAAGTGAAGGCGCGCGCCGAACTCATGCTGCGTATCTCGAGTCTCACGCTGCCGCACGGCATGGTGCGCGTGCTGCTTGCCGAACAGCTTTACCGTGCGTGGAGCATCACGCAGAATCATCCTTATCATCGCGCGTAACGGCAGATGCCCTGATATTCCGTGGTGGTGTCGAAGGCCGGCGCGCTTGTCGAGACCCGCTATCGAATGTCTACTTATCCCTTCGTCTATCTTGCGTCTCAAAGCCCGCGCCGCCAGGAGTTGCTGCGGCAACTGGGCGTGCGCTTCGAACTCCTCTTGCCTCGTCCCGATGAAGACGCCGAAGCGCTCGAAGCCGAGCTGCCCGGCGAAGCAGCGCATGCCTATGTTCAGCGTGTCTGCATGCTGAAGGCGCATGCGGCGCGCGCACGTCTCGTCGCGGGCGATCATGGGACAGCGCCCGTTCTCGTCGCGGATACAACCGTGACCATCGACGGACAAATACTTGGCAAGCCCGCGCATGAAGAAGACGCGGTCGCGATGCTGACGAAGCTCGCGGGTCGCGAACATGAAGTGCTGACGGCGCTGACCGTCGTCGATGCCGATGGCGCATGTCACGCCGCGCTCTCGCGCTCAACGGTGCGTTTCGCGCCGGTCGACCGTGCTGCGCTGCAACGATACGCCGCGACGGGCGAGCCTTTGGGCAAGGCCGGCGCATATGGCATTCAAGGCCGCGCGGCAGCATTTATCGAGCGAATCGACGGGTCCTATTCGGGTATCATGGGTTTGCCCCTTTTCGAAACCGCAGCACTCTTGCGCGTGGCACGCGTCGAATTCTAAACAGGCCATGAACGAAGAAATCCTGATCAACGTCACACCGCAAGAAACCCGCGTCGCACTGGTGCAGCAAGCCGCCGTTCAGGAGCTTCACGTCGAACGCACGCTCTCGCGCGGCCGCGTCGGCAACGTCTATCTTGGCAAGGTCGTGCGCGTGTTGCCGGGCATGCAGTCGGCGTTCATCGACATTGGTCTGGAACGCGCCGCGTTTCTTCATGTTGCGGATATCTGGCATCCGCGCGTGGCGGGCGAGCCGCATGGATCGTCGCCGCATGTGCCTATCGAGAAGATCGTCTTCGAAGGACAGGCGCTGATGGTGCAGGTCGTGAAGGACCCTATCGGCACGAAGGGCGCGCGGCTTTCCACGCAGGTGAGCATTGCGGGGCGCACGCTGGTTTATCTGCCGCAGGAACCGCATATCGGGATTTCGCAGAAGATCGAGAGCGAGACGGAGCGCGAAGCTATTCGCGCGCGTCTCACCGCCGTGTTGCCCGCCGATGAAAAAGGCGGCTATATCGTGCGGACGATTGCCGAAGATGCATCGAGTGAAGAGCTTGCCGCCGATGTCTCGTATCTGCGCAAGACCTGGGCGACGATAGTTGCTCAAGGGCAGCGCGTACCGCCGACCACTTTGCTCTATCAGGATCTAAATCTGGCGCAGCGCGTGTTGCGCGACTTCGTGAATGACGAGACCACGCGCATTCAAGTGGATTCGCGCGAGACGTATCAGATGCTGGCGGATTTTGCGGCGGAGTTCACGCCGGCGGTGGCATCGCGCGTGCATCACTACACGGGCGAGCGGCCGCTTTTCGACCTGTACAACATCGAGGCGGAAATTTTGCGGGCGCTGTCGCGGCGCGTCGATTTGAAGTCGGGCGGCTATCTGATGATCGATCAGACCGAGGCCATGACCACCATCGACGTGAATACGGGCGGCTATGTCGGCGCGCGCAATTTCGACGACACCATCTTCAAGACGAACCTCGAAGCGGCGCACACCATCGCGCGGCAATTGCGGTTGAGGAACCTGGGCGGAATCATCATCATCGATTTCATCGATATGGAGAACGTCGAGCATCGCGATCAGGTCCTGAGCGAATTGAAGCGCGCGCTGTCGCGGGATCGTACGCGCGTGACGGTCAATGGCTTTTCGCAACTCGGGCTCGTGGAGATGACGCGCAAGCGCACGCGGGAATCTCTTGCGCATGTGTTGTGCGAGCCGTGTCCCACTTGTCAGGGCAAGGGGCAGGTGAAGACGCCGCGAACCGTGTGTTATGACGTGTTGCGCGAGATCATGCGCGAATCGCGGCAGTTCAATCCGCGCGAATTTCGCGTGGTGGCTTCCCAGCAGGTGATCGATCTGTTTCTGGAAGAAGAGTCACAGCATCTGGCAATGTTGATGGACTTTATTGGCAAGCCGGTTTCGTTGCAGGTGGAGTCGAATTTGAGTCAGGAGCAGTATGACATTGTGTTGATGTAGGACTAACTCATACAACCTCTAAAGAAACACGCAGGGGCGCGCGTTCGAACCTTTTGTTCATCGACGCATAAATAAGCAACGAGGGCCGAATAGCGGCCCTTCGTAATTACGAAGCTTCATTCACTTACGTCGAAAGAGATTAGTTGCTTTAGAGCAGCGTGACTGCGCCGACGGCCGAACAACCTGCAGCTAATTGGAAAAATTTATTCGATCAGGCCGACGCTCAAGCAGCGCGCGCTACACTGCGCGGTTCTGATTGGAGAACAACTTGGCAAAGAATTACAATCGTCGACAACGCAAGAAATTGCATCTTGGCGAGTTCCAGGAACTGGTTTTCAGGGCTCGCGCGCAGCTGGTTCAAGCCCTCGATGCCGAGCAGATCGACATCCTGATCGATACTTTTTTGGAGGAATGTGTCGAGGCAAACGGCATGCTAGTCTGCGGAGGCATCAACGAGGATGGCCTGGCCTTCTGTGTCCAATCCGAGCGCTTGCGAGGTTCTGCAACCGACTCGCAACGTGAAATCATGCGTCAGTGGTTGGAAGGCAGACCAGAATTTATCGACATCGAAATCAGCGCCTTAATGGATGGCTGGTATGGTTATCCAGACGACTGAGCCGAGCGGCTCTTCTGTATCGATGCTGCAAACAGCAAACAGCAAATAGCAAACAGGAGCGCGTGACGCTCCTGCAATTCCACCCTCAAAGATTCCCATCCAACCAGGCAATCCGCCGCGTGAGCCAATCTTTCAGATAAGCCACCTCACCCTGATAAGAACCCGTCACCACCGGATTCGGCCAAAGCTTCTTCCCAAGCACCGGCCATTTATCAAAGTTGCGCTTAGCTGCGCCATTTGCCTGAAGCGCCTGCGCGTTCTCATCGACATAACTCACGATCGTATCGATTTGCGATGCCTTCAGTTGATCCCACCGTGCCCGAACACGCGTCTCGAAGCTCGGATCGATCTGCTTCATGCGTGAAATCCACTGACCATTTGCAACCCACCATCCTTCCGGATACTGCGCGTCGGAAAAGTTAATGTTGCCCGCGCCAATGTCGAAGTCCCACAACGGCCCGAACTTCAATTTGCCGCCGGCATCCTTGTAGAGGTAGATGCTCGCAAAATCCCGCGCATCCTGATTCTTGAAAATCTCATTGACGAGATACCAGTCGATCAGCGATGCGACATCGAAGTACTGCTCGTAATTCCCCGAATTGGAATACAACGCGTCTTCGGCCTGCTGCATATAGTCTTTGATAAAGGCGACCTGTGCGTCCGATGCCGAATCCGGACTGTCGATGCAAAGCGCAATGCCGTGCGTCGTGCGCCAGCAAACGTCTTCGTCCATGCGCTCGTTGATTTCGACCAGGAAGCCTGTGCTCTCGGGCGCGACCGCGTTGTCACTATTGGCGATATTCACGCGGTTCTTGTCCACCCGCACCGACTCGACCACGTCATACACGCCCGCATACTGACCGTTGAGCGTGAGTTCGACGGGAACGTCATGCGGCGTCCACGCCATGCCAAAACGCCTGCCGAGTTCGAACGCCGTGCGATTGCGCAAGAGCGTCTTGTCGAAGTAATTCGCGAGCAGAATCCAGTTCTTGTCCTTCGGCAGCCCAAAAAAACTTGCCTTGCTGTCGAGTTTCAAGCGATATGGCTTCTTGTCCGCCGTCCACGTGCTGTTGCCATGGCCCTTGATGCTCGTCCTGCCTGTGAAGGGATCGACATCGTCCGGCCCGGTGATGCCGAGATCGGCGCCGAGATAAACATCTTTATCGACGATTGGAATACGGCCATCCGTATTAATGGACATGGCCGGCAGCGCGGCCGCGGTCGTTGCGCTCTTGCCCGACGGGTCCGTCGTACCCGTGGTATCCGTCGAATCTGTCGAGGGAGCGCTAGAGCCGCCGCCCGAGCAGGCAGCAAGAACGGTGCTGATGAGAACCACCGCAGCCATCGACGCAAGGCTCGGCCGGCTGCGCGTTTTTGCTTCTACAACGAACTGCAACATCATCTTCGCTTCTCTTTCAATGATCCGGTCCCACGAATTGGGCCGCGGATCATATCAAGGCTAATCGAAGCGTTTGTATCAATAGTTGACCGAAGTCGGGAACAAGCGCCGATGGTCAATAAGCCGATCAAGCCGGCTGTTGCTGATACTGAATCCGGTGCAGATGCGCATACAGTCCTTCCTTGCGCAATAGTTCGGCATGGCTGCCCTGCTCCGCAATTCGCCCGCCTTCCATGACGAGGATGCGGTCCGCGCGCTCGATGGTCGACAAGCGATGCGCGATCACGAGCGTCGTGCGTCCCTTCATCAGCGTTTCGAGCGCGGCCTGCACGTAGCGTTCCGATTCGGAATCAAGCGCCGATGTCGCCTCGTCCAGGATCAGGATCGGCGCGTCCTTGTAGATCGCGCGGGCAATCGCCAAACGCTGCCGCTGTCCACCGGACAAGCGCATTCCGTTGCCGCCGATCAAGGTATCCATGCCATCAGGCAGCGCCTGCACCATATCGATGAGATTCGCCGCCATCAGCGCCGAGAACACGCGGTCGCGATCGGGCTTCTGCCCATAAGCAACGTTCGCCGCAATGGAGTCGTTGAACAGCACGACATCCTGGCTCACCATCGCCATCTGGCCGCGCAGGTCGTGCAGGTCGTAGTCGGTGATCGGCACGCCATCGACGAGCACCTGCCCGCCGCGTGGATCGAAGAAGCGCGGCAGCAGATTCACGAGCGTGGTCTTGCCACTGCCTGACGGCCCCGCGAGCGCGACCATCTCGCCGGGCGCAACCTTGAACGACACGCGGTCGAGAATCATGCGGTCCAGCGAACCGTAGCTGAACGTGACATCGCGGAACTCGACTTCGCCTTGCGCGCGTTCCAGACGCCGCCCGCCGCCCTTCGGCTCCTCGGGTTCGTCGATCAGGCCGAAGATCAACTCCGCCGCCGTCATGCCACGCTGCATCGGCTGATTGATGTCAATCAGATGCTTGAGCGGCGAGATGACGAGCAACATGGACGTGACGAAGGCAACGAAGCCGCCCACTGTGGTCTGATCGTTGGTGGACTGCACGACCGCAATCGTGATGACCACCGCGAGCGCGATCGACGCAAGAAACTGCGTGAGCGGCTGCGCGAGGCCGCCGGACACCTGCATGCGCATCGAGTAGCCGCGCAGGCGCTGGCTCATCTCCGTGAAGCGGTCCATTTCGTACGGTTCGCCGTTATGCACCTTGACGACCTTGTAACCCGCGACGGTTTCCTCGACGACATAGGACAACTCGTTGGTCAGCGTCTGATGCTCGCGATTGAGCCGCCGCAATCGGCGGTTGATCTTGCTCACGAGCCAGCCGATCACCGGCAGGATGACCGCGACGATCAGCGTGAGCCGCCAGTTGAGGATGAACAGATAGCCGAGCAGAAAGACGACCGTGAGCGAATCGCGCACGAGCGTGACGACGACGCTCGATAGCACGCTCAGAATCTGGTTGACCTCGAACACGACTGCATTGATGACCGTGCTGGCCGTCTCGCGCTGAAAGAAGCCGGCGCTCGTGTGGATCATGCGCTCGAACATCTGCAGGCGAAGTTGCAGCAGGATCTTGTTCGACACGTACGACAGAAAATAGCCCGACGCATACTGCGCCGCGCCGCGCACGAGCGCGAGTCCGATCACCGCGGCCGGCACGAGCCATTTCGCGTGATCGCTGCTTTTGGAGCCAAATCCGTGGTCGAGCAACGGTTTGAGCAGCATCGGGATGCCGGCTTCGGTCGCGGCGACGATACCCATCGTGCCGAGCCCGAGCAACACCATGCCCATGAGCGGGCGGATGTAGGGCCACAGGCGCCGCATGACCGCGGTCGGCGACGAACTTTCCGCGCCGCCAATCGGCTTGCGCAAACTACCTTCTCGTTTCAAGAGCGTATCTCCACTTCGCCCGGCGCTTTCCAGCTCTTCCCGCGGCGCTCGTTGGTTACTTTTGTGATTTCTCGTCAGCCGGAGAATGAAACCGGCCGGCCCGAATTCAGCCGATCGGTCCGCGCCCCGGCTTGCCAAGCGGCTCGCGCGCGTCGTGCGTGATGACCGCAAGCAGCACGGCCCAGAAGAGCGCGATGAGCGACGTGCTCATCACGACCGTGAATACATCGATACTCAGTCCGAAGATGATAACCGACCCCGAGACCGCGATCCCGCAATACGCCGCCGTCGACACATCGGGATGCGGCGACTTCCGGTAGCGCAGGAAATACACGAGCGGCCCGAAATACAGCAACGCAAGGCAGACCACACCCGACGCGCCCAATTCCGCGATCGTCGAGAAAAACTCGCTGTGCGCGCGTTGATTGACGACGAGCGGCGATACCTCGCCGGCATCGGCCATGCCCTTGAGCGAATTCTTCAGATGTCCCTTGCCGACGCCGAAGACCGGATTCGCCTCGAACAGATGAATCGACGCGGTCCACAACTGCAGCCGCGCGCCGAGCGAACTGTCCGCCGCCGCGCCGTGCGACAGGCGCGCGATGTCGGAGCGCGTCGCCTGCACACGTTCACGGCCGATCGGCGAGGCGAGCAAGAGCGCCATCGCCAGAACGGCGACGCCGAGCGCGGTCAGCCAGTGACAAGGGTGTTTGATCCAGCCGAAATTGAGCAGGCACAGTACGAGAAAGAGCGGAATGGCAAGCCAGCCGCCGCGCGTGCCCGACAGATACGACGCGTAAATGCCGCCCACCAGTCCGAGCAGCTTCAGTGCAATGCCGAGGCGCTTCGCCAGCGCGTTCGGATAACGATCCCAGCGGATCGACATCACCGAAAGAAAGCCGAGCAGGAGCGCGGTATTTCCGTAGGGAATCGGATTGGTGAAATCGTTGCCGAGGCGATCGAGTTCCGTCACCGTCATGTGGATGGCGCTGTCCACGGCCCAGAAACCCGCGCCGATGGCACCCAGCGCGCAGCCCCAGCCGAGCGCCTTCAGTTGCCGAATCGGCACGTTGACGAGCAGCAGGAAAATCGGCAACGCGAGTGCGAAGCGCGACATGCCGTCGAATTCGCGCGGCAGATAATAACCTTCGATGGCTTGCTGCAACGGCAGATAAACCATGAAGCACAGCATGGCCACCGTATAGAGCGGGAACGCGTTGACGAGCAGACCGAGCCTCAGACGAAACGGCTTGCTGAACCCCGCGAAGAGCGCGATGGCAAGCAACACGAAGAAGCAGTAGCCCGTCCCTCCTCGCACGACGAGTGTGCTTGCGGGCGCCAGCAAGACCATGCTGGCGATCATGTAGCGCAGAGTTTTTTCCAAATCGATGAACCTTAAGCGGGATTGACCGGCCGGCCCGGTCGCCTATCCCCAAATCGCGGGTTATTATAGCCGCTGCCGTCTGGCATGAGATTCGCTCTCTGCGAGCGCGCAACGCCGTGGCCAAGACGCGCCGGGCCTTCGAAGCACTCAGAATCGTACATGTCAGGAATATCACAGCCAGAGCAGAACGCGCCGCTCGCGAGTCTCTTGCTCATTACCTTCAATCAGCAGGAAACCGTTGCCGACGCGATTGCCGGGGCGCTCGCGCAAACCTGGTCGCCGCTGGAAATCCTCATTTCCGACGATGCCTCCTCCGACGCCACTTACGCCGTCGCCGAGCGCTGTGTGCGCGAATATCGCGGGCCGCATACGGTGCGGCTATATCGAAACGAGAAGAACACGGGTATCAGCGCGCATCTCAGTGCGCTCGCGGCGCGCGCATCGGGCGAGATGCTTTTTATCGCGGCGGGCGACGATATCTCGCGACCGGAACGCGTCACGCGCGTCATGGAAGTGTGGCTCGCAAGCGGCAAGCGCCACGACCTCATCGCGACCGACCTGCAAGACCTCGATGCCGAAGGCAATACGCACGACATCCTGCGGGTAACGGACCTCGACGACTATCGCAGCTTCGACGACTGGATGGAACGGCGGCCTCATCTGGTCGGCGCGGCGCATGCGTGGGCGCGGCGTCTCTTCGAGGAGTTCGGGCCGATCGCGCCTGGCATCTACGGCGAAGACCAGATCATGGCGTTTCGCGCGATCATGAGTCACGGCGCGCATACGCTGCACGAACCGCTCGTGCTGTACCGGCGCGGCGGGCTGTCGAGCAAGCGCAAATGGCGCACGCCGGCGGATTTCGTCGCGCGTATCAAGCTTGCGAATATCAACGGATCGGGCGAGACGCGTCAGCTCGAAAGCGACGCGGACAAGGTCGGCGTCGGCGCTCAGATGCGCGCAATGCTGGCGCGAAAGTCGGCGCGCGAGCGCTACGTGAGCGCCGTGTTCGGCGACGCGTCGTTGGCGCGCAAGGTCGCGTTGCTGGCTGGATCGAATGAAGTCAGTCCGGGATTTCGCATCAAGATGTTCGTGTATGCGACGTGCCCGTGGCTGCTTTCGCCGTTCTTCTTCGTGAAATGGCATTTGCGCGGCTAGGCTTTTCCAATCACACATGACCACGACAAGAATCAGAGGCCGGACTCGGGCAACATGAACTCGCCAACGCTTGGCATCGCCATCATCACCTACAACGCGGCCGCGCGGCTCGCGCAATGTCTCGACTCGGTTTCGTTCGCGGATGACATCGTCATCGTCGATGGCGGCAGCACCGACGCCACCGTGGGTATCGCACAGGCGCATCGCGCGCGCGTGATCGAAGCGCGCGACTGGCCCGGCTTCGGGCCGCAAAAGAATCGCGCGCTGGATGCGCTCGCCACCGACTGGGTCTTGTCTATCGATGCCGACGAAGTCGTGACGCCCGAACTCGCCGCATCGATTCGAGCCGCCATCGCTCGCCCGCAAGCGGATGTCTATTCGGTCGACCGGTTATCGAGTTTTTGCGGAACGTGGGTGAGACATAGCGGCTGGTATCCGGACTGGATTCCCCGGCTGTTCAAGCGGGGCGCGGCGCGCTTCTCGTCGGATCTCGTGCACGAGCGTCTGGTATTTTCCACGAACGAGCCCGCGATCAGGCTCAATGGCCGTCTAATGCACTACTCCTACGAAGACTTCGAGACCGTGCTGCGCAAGCTGGACGCTTATTCGACCGCTGGCGCCGTGCAGCGTCATGCGGCAGGCAAGCGCGGTGGTTTCGGGGTTGCGCTTACACGCGGCACGTGGGCTTTTTTGCGAACCTATTTTCTGCGCCGCGGTTTTCTGGATGGGCGCACGGGCTTCATGATCGCGCTCTTCAATGCGCAGACGGTGTATTACCGGTTCTTGAAGCTCGAGCATCTGAACGAGAGACGATAGGCGCCACAGCTTGGCTCAGCGGCTTCAACGACCGCCGCTGATTTCTTCCGCCAGCGCCAGCAGCGCATTCACATGCGACGCGACGCTCGCGTCATAACGAACGGCATTGCCCGATACGCGGCGTCGTGAAGCAATTGCCGCAGCGACGACGCGCCGCAGGTCGTCCGCATCGCCAGATTTGAAAACGTGCTTGGCGCTTTCGTCGATGGCATCGCCACAGCCGATGCAGGCCGGAAAGATCACCGGCGTGCCGCACATGACCGATTCGATGCCCACGAGCCCAAACGGCTCGTAGCTCGACGCGAGAATGGTGAAGTCCGCCGCGCGATAAGCGTCCTCGATATTTTTCGCGTAGCCGATATAGCGCACGTTCGGCGCGCTCTTCTCGGGCGCGCGCCCGGCGACGGCGATCACGATCGGCAAGCCCGCGCCGCCGAGCGCCTTCTCGATCAGCGGCAAACCCTTGCGCTCGTGACTGCTCGAAGGAAAGAGCAGCACGATTTCGTCTTCCTTGAAACCGAACCGTTCGCGCAGACGGGCGCGCGAGGTTTCATCGGCTAAGGCGAAACGCGCGCCATCCACGGGCGGATAAAGCACGCGAATCTTCCGTTCGTCGATGCCGTAAAGCCCGCGAAGCTCGTTGCGCATCATGTCCGAGTGCGCGACGATCACGCGCGCGTCCCGATACTGCCTGCGTTCGAGCGCGATCTGCCGCGTATCCGACCGCTTTTCGCGACGCCCGGTTGCGCGCAGAAAGCCGATATGCGTGCCTCCGCAGATGGCAATCTCCGAGCCTTCCACGCGATTGCAGCCGATCAGCACGTCGACCCTGGCCTTATTGCGCGCGCGCTTGAGCGCCCACGAAAAATACACGTCGCGCAGCTTGCCCGGCAGAAACGACACCTTGATGCGATGCGCCTCGACGAGCTTGCTCTCCGGCAACGACGAGTCGATCTTGCGGGCAAAGAACGCAGGCTTTTGGCGGCCCTCGAAGCCGGCGGCGGCAAGACCGCGCACCAGGTCCATGGCGTAGCGTTCGAGCCCGCCGCTCAGTTTGAGCGCGTTCGCCGAGATGCCGATGCGCATCAGTAGACGATTTCGATTGCGCTGCCCGCGAACTCGCCGCGCAGCGCGGTGATGAGTTCGTCGGTGGGCTTGACGCGCCAGGCATCGCCGAGCCGAACTTCGCCTTCCGCATGCTCGCTGCGATAAACGATGCTCACGTTCAAGCCGTTCGGGATGGGTGCGGACTGGCGCTGCCTGCCGTTTTCGCGCGCGGGGGGTGCCACGGCCGCCGGCGCTTCCGCACCCGCCGCATGCGCTTCGAGCACGCGGCGCAGACGCAAGGAATCCGCGTTGCCATTCATCTCGACCTTTACCGACTGCGCGTAGCGGCTGCGCGCGCGTTCGAGGTCCATCGCGGTATCGACGGTAAAGCGAATGCCGCCGGTGAAGGCGTCGTTACGCGCCTGACCTTGCACCACGAGCAACTCGTCTTCCTTGAAGAGCGCCTTGTTGGCTTCGAACTGCTCGTTGAACACGGTGACTTCGCACTGGCCGGTGCCGTCGTCGAGATTGACGATCAGCATCTTGCCGCGCTGGGTCATTTGCGTGCGCGTGGTCGAGATCACGCCCGCGACGAGCTTGTCGCGCCCCTCCTTCAGTTCGCCGATTTTCTGCCGCACGAAGCGGCGCACTTCACCTTTGTAGGCGTCGAAGAGATGGCCCGACAGATAGAAACCGAGCGCGGTTTTTTCTTCCTGCAAGCGCTTCTTGTCGGACCACATGGGTTCATCGACGAGCCGATGCTTTTCGAGCGGCGCGTCGCCCATATCGAAGAGACCGCCTTGCATGGCGTTGGCGGCGGCCTGATCGGCGGCTTCCATGGCGAGCGGCACGGAGGCCAGCAGTTGCGCGCGGTTCTCGTGCAGGCAGTCGAACGCGCCCGCGCGGATCAGCGCTTCGACCGTGCGGCGATTCACGACGCGCCGGTCGATCCGCTCGCAGAAGTCGAAGAGATCCGCAAACGGCCCGTCTTCACGCGCACGCAGAATTTCCTCGATTGCGTTCTGGCCGCTGCCCTTCACCGCGCCCAGACCGTAGCGAATGGTCTTCGAGCGCTTGCCGTCCGCTTCGGCGACCGGTTCGAAGCGATACGCCGACTGATTGATGTTCGGCGGCAGCACGGCCATGCCATTGCCGATGCAGTCCTCGAAGAGGATCTTGACCTTGTCGGTGTCGTCCATGGCGAGCGACATATTGGCCGCCATGAATTCCGCCGGATGGTGTGCCTTCAGCCACGCCGTGTGATAAGCGAGCAACGCGTAAGCCGCCGCGTGCGACTTGTTGAAGCCGTAGCCCGCGAATTTCTCCATGAGGTCGAAGGTGTCGTCCGCCTTCTGCGCGGTGAGACCGTTCTTCGCCGCGCCTTCGCGGAACAACTCGCGATGCACGGCCATCTCCTCGGGCTTCTTCTTGCCCATCGCGCGACGCAGCAAGTCCGCGCCGCCGAGCGAATAGCCGCCGATGATCTGCGCCATCTGCATCACCTGCTCCTGATAGACCATGATGCCGTAGGTCTCCTTCAGGACGGGCTCGACGCGCGGGTCCGGATACTCGACGATCTCGCGCCCGTGCTTACGCGCGCAGAAGCTCGGAATCAGGTCCATCGGGCCCGGACGATACAGCGCCACCAGCGCGATGATGTCCTCGAAGCGGTCCGGCTGCGCGTCCTTCAGCATGCCCTGCATGCCGCGGCTTTCCAGCTGGAACACGGCGACGGTATTCGCTTTCTTGAGGATCGAAAACGAAGCAGGGTCGTCGAGCGGAACCTGCGAGAGATTCCAGTCTTTCTTCGAGGGATCGAGCCGGCGAATATAGCGCTCGGCCCAGTCCAGGATGGTGAGCGTAGTCAGGCCCAAAAAGTCGAACTTGACCAGACCGACGGCTTCCACGTCGTCTTTGTCGTATTGACTGACCACGCCGCCGTCTTCGCCCTGCGTGTAGAGCGGACAGAAATCGGTGAGCTTGCCCGGCGCGATCAGTACGCCGCCCGCGTGCATGCCGACGTTACGCGTGAGCCCTTCCACGCGCTGCGCAAGTTCGAGCAATTGATGCACTTCGTCTTCGTTGTCGAAGCGCTCCTGCAGGGTCGGCTCTTCCTTCATCGCGTCCGCGATGGTCACGTGCTTGCCCGGCTTGAACGGGATGAGCTTGGCGACGCCGTCGGTGAACATGTAGCCGAGATCGAGCACGCGGCCGATGTCGCGCACCGCCGCCTTCGCCGCCATGGTGCCGAAGGTGGCGATCTGCGAAACCGCGTCCGCGCCATATTTCTGCTTCACGTACTGAATGACGCGGTCGCGCCCTTCCTGACAGAAGTCGATGTCGAAGTCGGGCATCGACACGCGTTCGGGATTCAGGAAGCGTTCGAACAGCAGGTTGTAGCGCAGCGGGTCGAGATCGGTAATGCCGAGCGCATAAGCGACGAGCGAGCCCGCGCCCGAACCGCGGCCGGGACCCACCGGCACGCCATTGTTCTTCGCCCACATGATGAAGTCGGCGACGATCAGGAAGTAGCCCGGAAAGCCCATCTTGATGATCGTGCCGCACTCGAATTCGAGCCGCGCGTAATAAGTCTCGCGCTGTGCCTCGCGTTCGGCTTCATCGGGATAGAGCTGCGCGAGCCGCACCTCGAGGCCTTCCTTCGACAACTGCACGAGGTAGTCGTCGAGCGTGAGGCCGTCCGGCGTGGGGAAAAGCGGCAGCTTGGGCTTGCCGAGTTCGAGCGTGAGATTACAGCGCTTCGCAATCTGGACCGTATTGGCAAGCGCGGAAGGAATATCCGCGAAAAGCGCGCACATTTCGTCTTGCGTGCGGAAATACTGCTCGGTCGTGAAGCGCTTCTGACGACGCGGATTGGCGAGGATATCGCCTTCCGAAATGCACACGCGCGCTTCGTGCGCGGTGTAGTCGTCGGGCGTCATGAATTGCAGCGGATGCGTGGCGACCACAGGCAGCCCGAGCTTTGCGGCGAGCGCGACGGCCTCCTGAAAATAAGCCTGTTCGCCCGGCTGACCGGCGCGCTGCAGTTCGATGTAGAACGCGTTCGGAAAGAGCGCCGACCAGCGTTCGGCGTTGCGTTGCGCGCTTGCCGCGTTGCCCGCCGCGAACGCCATGCCGATGTCGCCCTGCTGCGCGCCGGAAATGGCGAGCAGACCTTCAGCCAGCCCTTCTTCGAGCCATTCGACGAGCACTTCCGCGCGCCCGCGATATTGATTCGTCAGCCACGCGCGGCTCAACAGTTCGCACAGGTTGAGATAGCCGGTCTTGTCGCGCACGAGCAGGATCAGCCGCGAAGGCTTGTCGCGATCGGCGGGATTGGTGATCCAGACATCGCAGCCGGCAATGGGTTTGATGCCCTTGCTGCGCGCTTCCTTGTAGAAGCGCACGAGGCCGAACGCGTTGGCGAGATCGGTCAGCGCGAGTGCGCCCTGACCGTCTTTCGCGGCGGATTTGACGACGTCGTCCAGCCGCACGATGCCGTCGGCAATCGAGAACTCGGAGTGGACGCGAAGATGAACGAAGCGGGGATCTGACATGACGATATTGTACATGCGGCCCATCGCGAAAACGGCTAAGGGGCGCGCGTTAGCCGAACGGACAAGCCCTCGGCGATTCTCGAAATTGCGCTGGCGCAAACGGCGCGAACGCGGCGGCCCGCGCCTGCGAAAAGACCTGCGCCATTTGCGGGATAATACGGAGTTGCGCGGCGTCCCAGCATCCGCTTTTTGCCGCCCTTTTTACCGGCTTTGCCCCGTTATCCGATCATGAGCATTCTGAACCTCTCCGCCTACAAATTCGTTTCCATCGACGACAGCGCCGCGTGGCGCCCGCTCGTCACCGAACGCTGCAGCGCGCTTGGCCTGAAGGGAACGATTCTGCTCGCGCCGGAGGGCATCAACCTCTTCATCGCGGGGCCGGTCGCGGAGGTGCGCGAGTTCATCGATTACATTCGGAGCGACGCGCTCTTCGGCGACCGCTTCGCCGATCTGCAATTCAAGGAAAGCCTCTCCGCAAAGCAACCGTTTCGCCGCATGCTGGTGAAACTCAAGCGCGAGATCATCACCATGAAGAAGCCCGCGATCAAGCCGGAACTCGGCCGCGCGCCCGCCGTCGATCCGGTGACGCTCAAGGCCTGGCTCGACCGTGGTCACGACGACGAAGGCCGTCCGGTCGTCATGCTCGACACGCGCAATGCCTTCGAAGTGGACGTCGGCACGTTCGACCACGCGCTCGACTACCGCATCACGAAATTCAGCGAGTTTCCCGAGGTGATCGAACAAAACCGTGCCGATCTGGAAGGCAAGACGGTGGTGTCGTTCTGCACGGGCGGAATTCGTTGCGAGAAGGCTGCGATTCACATGAAGGAAGTGGGCATCGATCACGTCTATCAACTCGAAGGCGGCATCCTTAAATATTTCGAGGAAGTGGGCGGCGCGCATTACTCGGGCGAATGTTTCGTGTTCGACTACCGCACGGCGCTCGATCCGAACCTGCAGCAGACCTCCACTTCGCAATGCTTCGGCTGCCGCGCGGTGGTCAGCGTGGAAGATCAGCAGTCGCCGTTGTACGTGCCGGGCGCCACGTGCCCCGCGTGTCATCCGGATGCGAAGGCCGCCTGAACCTTGAACGAGCCTTATAGATGACTTACCGTGGCCGCTTCGCGCCCTCGCCCACCGGGCCGCTGCACGCGGGGTCGCTCGTCAGCGCGCTTGCTAGTCTTCTCGATGCGCGGGCGCATCGCGGTAGCTGGATCGTGCGAATAGAAGATGTCGATGCACCGCGCACGGTGGCCGGCGCGGCCGACGAGATTCTCGCAACGCTCGCGCATTTCGGCATGCATTCGGACGAACCGCCGGTCTGGCAAAGTCAACGCGACGCGGCTTATCAAGATGCATTCGAGCGCTTGCTTGCCGCCGGCTTCGTTTATCCCTGCGGCTGCACGCGACGCGAGATCGCCGACTCGCTCGTTCATGCGCATGCGCGTCACGCGACGCTCGCTTATCCCGGTACTTGTCGAAGCGGCTTGCATGGCCGTCCCGCGCGCGCGTGGCGACTGCGCGTGCCGGACGGCGACGCGGCGCGCGTCGGTTTCGTGGATCGCTGGCAGGGAATACAAACGCAAGATCTTGCGGCCGAAGTCGGCGATTTCGCCTTGAAGCGTGCAGATGGGCTGTGGGCGTATCAACTGGCTGTCGTCGTCGACGACGCTTCAGCCGGCATTACGCATGTCGTGCGCGGCGCAGACCTGTTGGATTCGACCGCGCGGCAGATTTATCTTCAGCGATGTCTCGATGTGCCGACGCCGTCGTATCTGCATGTGTCTGTCGTCAGCAACGATGCGGGCGAGAAACTCAGCAAGCAGACGGGCGCGGCGCCGCTTGGTCGTGACGCGCCGCTGGATGCGTTGGTGCAGGCGGCGCGGCATTTGAGTATCGAAGTGGCCGCCGCCGGTTCGCTCGAGTCGTTTTATGCGGATGCGACCGCGCAGTGGGCGCGTCGGTTCGGGATTATTTAGCGGCATGCGTTCGCTTCTGAGGGGCTAATCGCTCGCGCCGCGTAAGCGTTCGACTGACGAGTGCGGTACGAGATTGGGCCTTTTGTCGCGTCAGGACGTTGGCTGCGGCCTTTAAGTGATCAAGGAGCGGCACATAAAAAAAGCAACCTGACCGGTTGCCCTTTTCATCCCACACGTACCGTGCTCAACGGTTCAACGGCAGTCGCAAAGACCACCGTTTCTCAGAGCTTCACGCGCCAACTCAAGTCGACTTACGCAACGCACCCAACCCGCCAAGCAACGCGGCCAACGGCTGCTTCGGCGCGCTCTTGCGCTCCGGCTCGACGCTTTCCTCATGCCGCTTCACCGCCGAGGGCGAGGGCTCGTAAGGCTTGAGGAAGAATTCGTCCACCGGCTGCTGACGCCCGCGCGGCCGATCATACGACGACCCCGACGTGCGCCGGCGCGGACCCGCTTCTTCCCGCGCGCCATGCCGATGTTCGCTGCGCTCCGGGCGGACCGGCCGCTCGTCGCGCCGCGCGCCTTCACGACGCACCGGCGTCGCTACTTCGAGCGTCATCACTTCGAGCGGACGCTTGATCAGCTTCTCGATGTCGGCAAGCTGCTTGCGTTCGTTCGCGCTGCACAGCGACAACGCGTCGCCCGACGCACCCGCGCGCCCCGTGCGACCGATACGGTGCACGTAATCTTCCGCGCTGAACGGCAAGTCGAAGTTGATGACCGCCGGCAATTCGGCGATGTCGAGTCCGCGCGCGGCCACGTCGGTTGCGACGAGTGCTTCGATCTCGCCGCGCTTGAACGCGTCGAGCGCCTGCATGCGCTCGCCTTGTGTACGGTCGCCGTGAATCGCGGTGGCGACGATGCCATCACGTTCCAGCACGCGCGCCAACCGGCTCGCGCCGATCTTGCTGTTGCAGAACACGATGACCTGCTTCAATCCGCGCTGGCGGATCAGTTGCGCGACGGCGCCCGACTTGTCGCTCTCGTGCACTTCGAAGACGATCTGCCGCACGTTGGTCGCGGTGGAGTTGCTGCGCGCGACTTCGATGGTCTGCGGGTTGCGCAAGTAAGTTGCCGCGAGCTTCTTGATTTCAGGCGAGAACGTCGCCGAAAACAGCAGCGTCTGACGCTCCTTAGGCAGCAGATTCAGAATGCGCTGCAGGTCGGGCAGAAAGCCCATGTCGAGCATGCGGTCGGCTTCGTCGAGGACGAGCATCTGCACCTGGCCGAGATTGAGCGTCTTTTGCTGAACGTGATCGAGCAGCCGTCCCGGCGTCGCGATGAGAATCTCCACGCCACGGCGCAGTGCATCCGACTGCGGATTCATGTCGACGCCGCCGAACACCACCGTGCTGCGCAATGCAGTGTGCTTCGAGTAGGTCTGCACGTTGGCGGCGACCTGATCGGCGAGTTCGCGCGTGGGCGTAAGCATCAGCGCGCGCACGGGATGGCGGGCGGGCGAGGCGCTCGTATTGGCCATCGGCAAAAGACGCTGGATGATCGGCAGCGAAAAACTCGCGGTCTTGCCCGTGCCGGTCTGCGCCGCGCCCATCACATCGCGGCCCGCGAGCACGACGGGAATGGCCTGCTCCTGGATCGGCGTGGGCGTGGTATAGCCGGACTCGCTCACTGCCTTGAGGATGTCGGCGGCCAGGCCGAACTGATCGAACGTAGGCGCGGTGGACGGGTTCGTGGCGACGGAATCTGACATGGTGACTATTGGGCTTTCGCTAAAAATCCGCTTGAAGCGGTGCGTAAGCGGGCGTTCGGTCGATTACGCGTGAGTATTTCGGTGACGCGGAGGGTTGTCCGCGCAAGCATTTGTGCGCGGCGCTTGCCATGCACTTGAAGCGCGCCGGGCAGGAAAACGAACGCCTGACGCAGATTCGGCCGATGGTCGCGGCCTGCGGAACGCCGCAGGTTCGGGCACAAGGCCCGCTGCGATGGAACACGGCTCGATGACGCCTTCGAAGCGGCCGACGCACGCTCAAGTGGAAGGCCACGCGAGCCGATGCGAACCACGACGCTGCAGGGCAAAAATCTTAGCCGGAAAGCCGCACATTGTAGCATCCGGCGTCGATCCGCCCCTTTCCGCGCTTCATGAGACAGAGGCGCACGACGTGGGCCGCGCTTACTTGTTGTGCGCCTCGCAATCGGCCAGCAGCGGCGGCGAGTCCTTGGCCGCCATCTCGTCATAGAGATTGGCCTGCGGTCCCTTGGTCCACCACGTATATTGATCCGCGACGTATTTGGCCCCGGAACCCGCGATCACGTTGACGAACAGCAGTTTGCGGCCATCCACCGTCAATGCCGCGAAGCTCTGGTGATTGCGTGCGTTGGTGTATTGCACCGACACGCTCTTGCCGTCCTTGCAGTCGTAGCGCGTGGTCTGCGTCGAGGCGGTCTGGATTTGCGGCACGGTGAGCGGCATCGCTCGCGCGGTCGTGGCGACGGAAGACGCCATAAGAAGCGCGGCCGAAAGTACGAGAGATCGTTTCATCATCGAGTCCGGAAATCGTGGGAAGCGGCTCGGCGAGCCTTGATGGATGGCCCGAAGATCATGGATCGATCACGTCCGCGCAGGCGTCCGTGGGCGCGGCCGCGACATGGCCGACCACCGGCACGATCTTCAAACCCGCTGACGCGATCCGGCACGGAGCCGCGGCCAGCCCGCAACCCGAAAGTCCCGCGCACGCCACGATCAACGCGGCCATGATGATTCGCTTCACTATCTTCTCCCTGCCATTTGCAGGCGATGGTCAGCCCGGTCGACTCGATACGGGCTTTACTTTCGACGCCGCCAGCTTCGCGCGCTCACGCGCTTCGCCGGTATCGACGCCAGTAGCGAGCGCGACGCCCATGCGCCGTTTCGCGAAGCTCTCGGGCTTGCCGAAGAGGCGCAGATCCGCGCCCGGCACCGCAAGCGCTTCGGCCACGCCTTCGAAGGCGATACCCGCTTCGTCGAGGCCGCCGTAGATCACCGCCGATGCGCCCGGCGTTTGCAGCGCGGTATCGACGGGCAAGCCGAGAATGGCGCGCGCGTGCAGTTCGAACTCGGAGAAACGCTGCGTGGCGAGCGTCACGAGACCCGTGTCGTGCGGACGCGGACTGACTTCCGAGAACCATACGTCATCGCCGCGCACGAAGAGTTCCACGCCGAAGAGGCCGCGTCCGCCGAGCGCGGTCGTCACCTTCGCCGCGACATCGCGCGAGCGGGCGAGCGCGACGGCGCTCATCGCCTGCGGCTGCCAGGATTCGACGTAGTCACCCGCCACCTGCACGTGGCCGATCGGCTCGCAGAAAAAGGTCGCCGTCTCGCCGGTCGCGGGGTCGGCCGCGCGCACGGTGAGTTGCGTGATTTCGTACTCGAAGTCGATGAACCCTTCCACGATCACGCGCCCGTGGTTCACGCGCCCGCCCGCCATCGCGTAGTTCCAGGCGGGCTCGACATCCGCGTCGCTTCCGAGCACGGATTGTCCCTTGCCCGAGGACGACATGACGGGTTTCACCACGCACGGAAAACCGATCTTCGCGATCGCCGCCTTCATCTCTTCGAGCGACTGCGCGAACGCGTACGGCGAGGTCGGCAAGCCAAGCGTCTCGGCGGCCAGGCGGCGAATGCCTTCGCGATTCATCGTCAATTGCGTGGCGCGCGCGGTCGGAATCACGGTGGCAATGCCAGCGGCTTCGATGTCGGCGAGCGCGTCGGTGGCGATTGCCTCGATCTCGGGCACGATCAGATGCGGCGACTCTTGCTCGACGAGCGCGCGCAGCGCCACGGCATCGGTCATGTCGATGACATGCGCCCGGTGCGCGACCTGATGCCCCGGCGCGTTCGCATAACGATCCACCGCGATCACCTCGACGCCGAGCCGCTGCAACGCGATGATCACTTCCTTGCCGAGCTCGCCCGCGCCGAGCAACATCACGCGCGTGGCATGCGCCGAAAGCGGCGTGCCGATGCGGCGCTCGACGTCGGTCGCGGCATTCGTGCCGGTAGCGGGGTCGCGTTGCGAGTCGGTGTGCATGAGTGCTCCAGAAATCGGATTCGGTGGCGCCTGTTGCTCGAACATTCGATGAGGCGAGAATGGCCCGGATGTTAACACGCACCGCTTAGTGCAACAGCTCTGCCATTCGGTCTATTGACAGGCGCCAAGAGAGTATGACAAGCGGTATCGCTGCTCAGTTGCAAGGCATTTGCGTGCTTTTCGAAGATCGTCGACGGGAGGAAAGCGCTGCCGATCATTTTGTTGCATCGAGCGCTGGACAAATCGTAGGACGAGTGCGATACCCTTACGGTTTCGCCAGTTTCAGGACTCCCCGATGCCCACGCACTTCATCCGCACACCGTCTTCGTCGCCGCTTTTTCGGGGAGCGCCGGCGTGGCTCACACGTGCATCGCGGCGCGCCGGTGTGCTGCTGCTCGCCACGGGTTTCATCGCCGGCTGCGCGCTCCCCAAGCATCCCGACGCGAGCGCGCCGCCCACCGATCCCTACAATCCCGCCGCCACGCAATTGCTCGACGACACGCAATGGCAGCTCACGCGGTGGACCGATGCAAGTGGCAAGCCGCGTGCGCTTCCTCAGGACGCGGGCGGCGCGCAGCCCATCACGCTCGACTTTTCGACGGCGAGCGGCCATCGGCGCGCGAGCGGCTTTTCCGGTTGCAACCGCTTCGCGGGCGCCTATGACCTGAAAGACGGCAAGCTCACGTTCGGCCCGCTCGCCGGTACGCGCATGGCCTGCGTCTCCGGCACGGGCGGTGCGTTGGAGCAGCCGTATTTGGATGGGCTCGCACATGTCGCCAGAAGCGGCGTTCAGATGAACCCGCCGCCAGCGTTGCAACTGACGCTCGCCGATGGACAGGTGCTCACGTTCGCGCCGCGGCCAAAGTAAGCGCGAGGTGTTGCGTGCTCGCGCCATACCTATCGGCGCACGCCGCAACCGTTAAACTGCCTGGTTGAACGCGCATGCGTCCGAAGCCGGCAGCGAGTCTGGTCCTGTCTCATACGTCTCACCCAACATTGGTTCTATCTCTAGCATGCAAATGGTAGTTCTCGGCTGGTTCGGTGCATCAGTCGTCTGGATCCTTCCGCTCCTCTGGCGCATCGTGAAATCGGTGCTCCCGAGCGGCAGCGGACTGCGCGGCCCCGGCACGATCCGGCTGTGGGTCGGCTTCATCTGCGTATTGCTGTCGAGCAGCGTGCTCGAAGGCCTGCTTGCAAGTGGCGTCGAAACGCAGGCGAATATCAATCGCGGTGGTCGGGCGCTTGCCTTGCTTCTCGTCAATCTGGCTTATCCGGCTGGCGCGATTGCCGTTGCGGCCCTCGTGCTGGCAATGTTCGCGCCGTGGCTCGTCGAGTTCTCGTGGCGCTCGGTGCTGATCTGGTTCGATGAAGCGTTCGGCTTCGATTTGCCGAAGAGCTGGCTGACACCACCCGAAAAAAACGAGCGCGAACCGCAGCCGAAGAAGGAACGCCGTGGGCGACGCGATGCATCCGGCTGGTTCGAGCGTCGTGCGCGCGACAAGACCAAGACGACGCGCGAGATCCCCGTGCGCGGCATCGGCGCGGATCGTTTCGATGCCTCGTCCGTGCGCGTGCCGCAAGATGAGCCCACGCTCGGTTTGCCGACCGGCAAGCAACGCGGACGCTATCGGCGGCCTACCGCGTGGCGTCCGCCTTCGATCGGCAAGAGCGGCGCGAATCGCGATCAGGCGTCAGCGAGGAATACCGCGTCGACCAACTATGCCGCCGTGCGTCTCAGCCGATCCGCGTTCGAAGCGGAGAGCGCGTCCGGTCGGCCGATGCCTATCGAGCCGGTCGCGCCCGGTGGATGGTTGAATCCGTCCACGCAGCCGCGTGCCTCGGTGTCGCCGGGGGCGCGGCCGGCACAAGGCGCGAATGGCACGACAGCGTCGGCGCGAACTTCCGCGGGAATGGCTGCGGCTTCTGCGTCGCGCAATGCTGCCTCATCGGTTGCGGTCGAGCCGCGCGGGAATGTTTCTCGGGCGGGTGCGGCTCCGGCTGCATCGGCTGCACTGGCCCGGGGCGGCACCGCTTCAGTATCGGCAGGAGGCAATGCACGCGGTCCGATGCCCGCACAAAGTCGTGCGGGGCAGACTTCGCCTGGGCTCGTGCGGCGCACGCCGCCCGCTCGTCCGACCGCAACACCGGCCACGCGTGACTTTGCTGGGCGTTCGCTGCCAACGCCCGCCGACGCGCTGGCGCGTTCGGCACTTCCGCCGCTCGAACCACCTCCGCCGCCCGAGTCCGTTCAGGCGACGCTGCGATCTATCGAGGAGAACGCCGCGTTATGGACGTCGCTCGCCGGAACGGGGCTCGCGCGTGAACCTGAAGCGATCGTGGCGGATATGGCCGCAGCGTCTGGCTCGCAAGTCACATCGCAATCTGCGAGCGACGCCGTGACGCGAGCGCCAACGAGTTCGGAACCTGTCGACTTCTCTCCGAAGCCAGCGGACACGTTGATCGACGGCGGTCTGAACGCGAACAGCGCCATTTCAGACGATGCCACCTCCGTTGGGGCAAGCGCGCTCGTTTTTTCACGCATGGGAGCCAACGTTGCGTCGCAAGCACCGGCAGCGGTTTCGTTGGAAGCGCCCGCAACGCCCGCTACACCACCCAGTCATCGCGAGTTCACGCCGGAGCGCATCGAGCCTGACTTGGTCGAGCCAACGCGTCACACCGAAACGCCTACACCGCCGTGGCTGGACGAGCCGTCATCGTCGCCGAGATACGAGCCACCTCCGCTGCCGTCGTTCCTGCCGATGGACGAGCCGCCGCCGCTCGCGGACGTATTCGACGATGCTCTCGACCAGCCCGCTCCGTCTGTTGCGGACCCCTTGCGAAACGCGACGGCAATGCCTCCCGACGAAACATTCCGAAGCACACCCACGTTGCCTGGCGACGAAACCGGCCAAGGCGCACCCGCGTTGCCGCGCGACGGCACCGTGCGGCACGCGCCCGCGTCGCTTCGAGATGAATCGATCCAAAGCGCCTCGACGTCGCCCGTCCACGAGGCCGCGCGCGAGGAAGCCCTCGACGCGCCGGAAAAGCCATCGAACATCGTGCGCTTCCCTGTCGCCGTCCCGTTGCAAGAGGCCGAAGCCGAAGCGCCACCCGCCGCAACAACGTCGCCAGCAAGCGCCCCGCGCCCGCCGGTACGCGGTTTCGCGCCCACCGAATTCGAATTCCACGCGCCGCACGCATCCGCAGTTGAATTGCCTACGCTCGATCTGCTCGAACCCGCATCCGAAGACGCCGAACCCGTCTCCGAACAGCAACTCGCCGAAACCGGCCAGCTAATCGAACAACGGCTGCAGGAATTCAAGGTGCCCGTCACGGTTGTCGGCGCGTCCGCTGGCCCCGTCATCACGCGCTTCGAAGTGGACCCGGCGCTCGGCGTGCGCGGCAGTCAGATCGTCGGCCTCATGAAGGATCTATCGCGAGGCCTCGGTCTCACGTCGATCCGCGTCGTCGAAACGATTCCCGGCAAAACCTGCATGGGTCTCGAACTGCCGAACGCGAAACGCCAGATGATCCGTCTGTCCGAGATTCTCGAACAGGACGTGTACCGCGCGTCGAAGTCGAATCTCACCATCGCGATGGGCAAGGATATCGTCGGCAATCCGGTCGTCACCGACCTTGCCAAGGCGCCGCACATGCTGGTCGCGGGCACGACGGGCTCCGGCAAGTCGGTCGCGATCAACGCAATGATCCTTTCGCTGCTCTACAAGGCGACGCCTGAGGACGTGCGCCTCATCATGATCGACCCGAAGATGCTGGAACTGTCCGTCTACGAAGGCATTCCGCATCTGCTCGCACCCGTCGTCACCGACATGAAGCTCGCGTCGAACGCGCTCAACTGGTGTGTCGGCGAAATGGAAAAGCGCTACCGGCTGATGTCGGCGGTGGGCGTGCGCAATCTGCAGGGCTTCAATCAAAAGATCCGCGCCACCGAAGCGGCCGGCAAGAAGCTCACGAATCCATTTTCGCTGACGCCCGATGCACCCGAGCCGCTATCGACGCTGCCGCTCATCGTCGTGATCATCGACGAACTGGCCGACCTCATGATGGTCGCGGGCAAGCAAATCGAACAATTGATCGCGCGTCTTGCGCAGAAGGCGCGCGCGGCCGGCATCCACCTGATTCTCGCGACGCAGCGGCCTTCGGTCGATGTCATCACGGGTCTCATCAAGGCCAACATTCCGACGCGCGTGGCGTTTCAGGTGTCGTCCAAGATCGATTCGCGCACGATTCTCGATCAGATGGGCGCGGAATCGCTGCTCGGCGCAGGCGACATGCTGTTCCTGCCACCCGGCACCGGCTATCCGCAACGCATACACGGCGCGTTCGTCGCGGACGACGAAGTGCATCGCGTGGTCGAATATTTGAAGCAGTTTGGCGAGCCGGAATACGAGGAAGGCATTCTGTCCGGGCCGACGTCCGAAGGCGCGTCGCCAGACCTGTTCGGCGAAACGCCCGAGGCCGAAGCCGATCCGCTCTACGACGAAGCGGTCGCGTTCGTGTTGCGCACACGGCGCGCCTCGATTTCGTCGGTGCAGCGGCAACTGCGTATTGGCTATAACCGCGCGGCGCGGCTTGTCGAGCAGATGGAAACGGCCGGGCTCGTCTCCTCGATGGGCAGCAACGGCAACCGCGAAGTGCTCGCACCGCCGGGCCCGGCCGACTAAGCGTATTTACCAGAGCCGCAAGCGGCGCAACAGGAAGATCGTGATGGCGGCGCAGCCCGCCATCACGCCGACCACCACCCAGAACGAAGCGGGATTGTGCGTGCCCGGCAAGCCCGCGACGTTCATGCCGAAGATGCCCGTCACGAGCGTGGCGGGCAATAACAACGCGGACATGATCGCGAGCCACAAGAGCTTGCGGTTGATGTCCTCGGAAAGCAGCGCGGCGATTTCGTCCTGCAAGAGTTTGGCGCGTTCGTAAAGTCCTTCGAGCCCGCCGCCCAATCCGTTGAGCACCTGAATGGCTTGCACGAGCGCTTCCATCGAGCGCGGTTCGGCCCATTCAAGCCGGCGCGTCACGAGTTGCGTGAGCGCGTTACGCTCGGGGTCGATAAACCGCTTGACCTCCACCAGCCGCCGCCGCACCACGCCGAGTTCGACGCGCCAGTTCGAATGGCCGCCTTCGAGCACGCCCTCTTCGACATCGTCGAGACGGTCGCCGATTTCATCGATACGGTCCGCGAAGGTTTCGTTGAGCGCGCGGATCAGACCCGCGAAAAGATCGACGGTATCGCGGAACATCGCGCCTTCGAGCACGGCATGACGCAGCCGGTCGGTCGACTGCAAGGGACGCGCGCGCACCGTAATCATGCGGTTGCGGTCGACGTAAAAGCGCAACGCGCCAGTCGCGCGAATCGCCTCGCGTGCGCCCGGCTCCGCGCCCGCGGGCGTCGCCGCGACGAGCTCCAAGTCGGCGACGACGCCGTACATGAAATTCGGTCCCATGTGCACGCGCGGACGTTTGTCCTCGCCGTTCAGAAATTCGCGCGCGACATCGGGCATGGAACTCACGCCTTCGAGCCAGCCTTCGACGGTATCGTCGTTGGCCGAGAGATGGAGCCACGTCGGTCCGTCGCCCGTGATTGCATCGCGCGCTTCGTCCCACGAAAGCCGCAGCGCCTGGCCGCCCGCAAAGCGGAACGCGCTGATGAAGCCGGGCGGCGCCGCTTCGTTCTTGTCAGGCTGCGGGCCCGGTTCGGGACGCCCGGCGCGGCCGGAAGTGTAAGTCGTGTTCAATCTTGCTTTCCCTGCAATTTCCGTTGTCTTTCGATTTCATCAGGATACCTTTCGGTTCCAAATGCCAGGCTGCGCGAGCCGACGCAGCATCGTACTAGAACTCGTGGCGGACCCGGAAGAACACAACGCCGCCGTTGCCATCGGTTGCACGGGCCGCATGAGAAGCGCGAAGACCGTGCACAGAGATGAAACCGTGACGGCTTCGCGTGTCGGTCACGTGACGAAAGCCTGGAACGGACCATTGCCGCGATCGACAACGCACCGCGCAAAACTTCTCAAGACGGCGAGACGAACTTGAAATCGACCGGCGAGCCGATAGAAAGCCGCTTCGGATCCGATGCCAGTTCGCCCGATGCCGGATCGCGCCGGAAGAAGAACGCGCTGTCGCTGTCCTGATTGCCGACGATGAGCCAGCGCCCGCTCGGGTCGATCGCGAACTCACGCGGCGTCTTGCCGAGCGTCGGATATCGTTTCAAGAGCTTGAGATGGCCGTTGTTCGGATCGACCGCGAACGCGACGAGCTCATTCGCGTCGCCACGATTCGTCGCATACAGAAAGCGTCCATCGGGCGACAGATGCACCGCGCCGCCGCCGATCTTGCCTTTGAAGCCGGGCGCGGTCATCGGCACGCTCTGCGTTTCGCTGAGTTTGCCGTCGCGATAGTTGAAGACGAGCACCGACGCGTTCATTTCGGTCGTGAGATAAGCATGCTTGCCGCCGGTATCGAAAATCAAATGCCGTGGGCCCGAACCAGCCTTGATCGGCGTGTAACGCGCATCGGTCGGACCGAACAGGCCGCGGCTGCCATCGGGCGTGTAGCGGTACGCGAACACCTTGTCGACGCCCAGGTCTTGCGTGAAGAGATATTTGCCATCGGGCGAGAACACGGTCGAGTGGACGTGCGAGTTGTCCTGCCGCCCTTTCACGGGCCCGTTGCCTTCGTGATGCACCGTCAGCACGGAGGTGCCGACGTGACCATCGGCGTTGATCGGAAACACCGCGAAGCTGCCGCCGGGATTGGCCGCCACCGAGTAATTGGCTGTCAGCAAATATTTGCCGTCCGGCGAGAGCGCGAGGTAACACGGGTCGTTGCCATCCGCCGACACGCGGTTCAAAAAGCTCAACTGGCCGGTTGCGCGGTCGAAGCGAAACGCGCTGATGCCGCCGCGTTGCGAAGCCGGGCCGTTGTCGCCGGGCAGTTCGTTCACGGCATACACGTAATTGTGATCGCGACTCACGACGAGATACGACGGGTTCACCGTCTGCGCCGACGCGACGCGCGTCAGTTCGCCATTGCCGGTATCGAAGCGATAAACATAGATGCCTTCACTCTTGCCGCCGCCCGTGTAAGTGCCGATGAGCAGATCGAGCACCTCGCCGCCCGATGAAACCGCAGCGCCACTGGCGCCCGCGGCCGGCGTCGCGATCGCGGGCGTCTGCGCTACGGCATGCGTGGCCGCGATCGACAGGATCAACGCGACACCCCGAACCCACTTATGCGGCTTGAATGAAGCCAAGAGCGAACTCGTGAGCGTATTCTGTAGCGGGCGCGGCACTTGCGACGTGCGTCTCGCCGCGACGGCGGACAACCGTTCCGGCAACGGATGGCTCGGGTGCATGAAAGCTCCTCATCGTCTTCTGATGCTTGTTATCGAGGGCGATGCGCGAACGGCTGCGGCATCGTCTGGCTGGCGTGGCGCGAGCAAGTTTTGCTCCCACCGTGCCACCGGGCAAACCGCAACAGGCTAAACCCAACCATTCGAACCAACAACAAAAAGGAGTTGCTGCGATGAACATTCACGTAAGCCTTGGGCCGCTGGTGTCGCTGATCGCCGGGATTCTCATCCTCGTGATGCCGCGACTGCTGAACTTCATCGTCGCGATCTATCTGATCGTGATTGGACTGATCGGGCTATTCGGCATGGGCTCGGCGCATTTCTGACGAACGCATGCGCGCGGCTTGAACCGCGCGCATGTCCTAGGATTGGACGCGAAAGTCTTCGCGTTTCAACCGTTGGCGAGTTGTTCCAGCCGCAAGCGGCCTTGCAAGGACAGCGCGCCTACCGCGACGCCCGCCGCGTCGAAGGAATAGCCGCTGAAGCAGCCGCGCTCGGTGAGAAAGACAGCGGCGGTTTCCATCGCGTTGCGCGACAAACCGAGATGTCCGGGATCGAGCGCGAGCAGAGTGTCGGGCTCGTTCAACCGGCTTGCTGCGGAAAGAATGGCGATGCAGTCAGCTTTCGACGGATTGTGCATGGTGTCCTGTTCCTCGAAATCACGAAGTGATGAACCGATATGCGACGTGCGAAGCGTGAGACCGTGGTACGAAAGAAGGTTCGATGACAGCGCGACATGGCCCCGACGCGCAGTTGAACGACGCGACCTGAAGGCCGTTCGTAAGACTTCATTTAAACATTGGCCGATCGTTCCGGCAAGTTTTCATCGGCGAGTCACGCGGGCGTTTCCGCCAGCCCTGCGGGACGCGCCGTTGCCGCTGCGATAGAGGAGCGTTCGCCCGGTTTCCTGCTCACCGTGAACGAATGCGGCAGAATGCGGCCAGACCAAGGGTTCGCGTTTTGCGTCTTACATGTCTGTGTCGTTCTCATTCCAACCCTCGGCGCTCTCGGGCGCCGCCAGCAGGAAGATGTCCGCATGCCAGCATTGATCGAAGATTACGCCATGGTCGGCGACGGCCACACCGCAGCACTTATTTCCCGTGACGGTTCCGTAGACTGGCTCTGCTGGCCGCGCTTCGACTCAGCCTCGTGTTTTTCGGCGTTGCTCGGCACACCCGAACACGGCCGATGGCTGCTCGCGCCGGAAATGCCCGACGGTAAAGCGCCGGTCATCCGGCGTCGTTATCGCGAAGACACGCTGATCCTCGAAACCGACTTCGAGACGCCGGATGGCGCGGTGACGATCGTCGATTTCATGCCTTCGCGCAACGGTCATTCGGAACTGGTGCGCATCGTCGTGGGTAAACGCGGCTCGGTGCGCATGAAGATGGAACTGGTGCTGCGCTTCGACTACGGCTCGGCGATTCCGTGGGTCAGCCGCCTGCCCGACGCAAGCGGCATTCGCGCGATTGCCGGTCCCGATCTCGCCGTGCTGCGCACGCCCGTGGATCTCGTCGGCGAGAACATGCGCACGACCGCGTACTTCGACGTTGGCGCGGGCGAACGCGTGCCCTTTTCGCTGTGCTATTCGCAATCGCATTTGCGGCTGCCGCCCGCGCACGATCCGCACACGCAACTCGCACGCACCGAAAATTACTGGCGCGAATGGTCTAGCCAAAGTGAACTCAAGGGCAAGTGGGCCAGCGCCATACGCCGTTCGCTCATTACGCTCAAGGCGCTGGCGTATGAGCCGACCGGCGGCATCGTTGCCGCGCCGACAACGTCGCTGCCCGAACAGCTCGGCGGCACGCGCAACTGGGATTATCGCTATTGCTGGCTACGCGACGCGACCATCACGCTGCTCGCGATGATGCGCGGCGGCTACTACGACGAAGCCCGCGCCTGGCGCGCGTGGCTGGGCCGCGTGATGGCGGGTTCGCCCGATCAGGTGCAGATCATGTACGGCATCGCGGGCGAGCGGCGTCTTCCCGAATACGAAATTCCCTGGCTGCCGGGCTACGAAGGCGCGCAACCGGTGCGCATCGGCAATGGCGCGGTCAATCAGTTGCAGCTCGACGTCTATGGCGAAGTGATGAACGCGTTGCATCTCGCGCGCGTCGGTGGCCTGCAAAGCGACGAAACCGCATGGTCGATCCAGTGCGCCATGCTTCAGCACCTGGACACCGTCTGGGAGATGCCCGACGAAGGCATCTGGGAAGTGCGCGGCGGCCGCAAGCATTTCACGTTCTCCAAGGTGATGGCGTGGGTGGCCTACGACCGCGCGATTCAATCGGCGGAAAAGTTCGATCTGGAAGGTCCGGTGGATCATTGGCGCGAGATGCGCGCGCGCGTGCATGCCGCCGTCTGCGCGAGAAGCTGGAATCCGCAAATCAATTCGTTCACGCAGACGTATGACGGCGATGCGCTCGATGCGAGCCTCCTTCTGATCCCGTTGCTCGGCTTTTTGCCGCCCGATGATCCGCGAGTGGCCGGAACCGTACATGCAATCGAAACCACTCTGACGCACGATGGGCTGGTCAAGCGCTATCACACGACCGAAGTCGCCGATGGTCTGCCGCCTGGAGAAGGCACGTTTCTGGCTTGTAGCTTCTGGCTGGTCGACAACCTCGCGCTGCAAGGGCGGCTCGATGAGGCGCATCAGATGTTCGAGCGTCTCGTCGGCCTCGCCAACGACGTAGGCCTTCTGGCCGAGGAGTACGACACGATAGCGAAGCGCATGGTTGGCAACTTTCCGCAGGCGTTCACGCACGTGGCGCTGGTGCACACCGGCATGAATCTGATGCGGCACGAGGAAGAGATGGCCGAAGCGACGGGTCAACCTGCTGGCGACTCGAAAGACGTAAATCTCAAGGCAAATCCAGCGCTGGAAGCCGCGATGGCCAAGAAATAGGCAAAGTCGTGTTTGGAATACGAATGCCATGCAGTTAAGATTGGTGCAACGCACAAAATTTAACTGTTGCGCGTAGCGAAGCAAAAGCTGGTATTTTTAACCGTTTGGTGGAATCGTGCGTTTGTTGCGCAGAAAATTCTGCTTCGGCTCAAGCTCCGAGCCGGGCGTGTCGTTAAATGCCCAGAAGTTGCCCAGTATCAAGCATCAGACGTTTGCAGTAAGGGAAGAGACAGTGCCTCGCGTGCGGCGACAGCCCGCCGCACGCGGGGATTATCGAGCGTCGTTGAGCCTGATCGCCGGAAGTCTTGCCGGGATCGACACGCAGACCGGTTTTTCACGGGGCAACCATGCTCTACCAAATCCACGAAGTTCAGCGGGCCATGTTGTCGCCCCTCACCGCCTGGGCCCAGGCCGCATCGAAGTCGTTTGTGAATCCGGCGAGCCCGCTTTCCTATGTTCCCGGCGCGAGCCGTTTTGCCGCCGGCTACGAATTGCTGTACCGGCTCGGTAAAGACTACGAAAAGCCGCAGTTCGACATTCACCAGATCGTGAAGGACGGCCATAACATTCCGATCGTCGAGCAGACGGTTGTCGAAAAGCCGTTTTGCCGACTGCTGCGCTTCAAGCGCTTCGCCGACGACAGCGCCACCGTCACCAAGTTGAAGGACGAGCCTATCGTGCTGGTGTGCGCGCCGCTTTCCGGGCACCATTCAACGCTCTTGCGCGACACCGTGAACACGCTTTTGCAAGACCATAAGGTGTACATCACCGACTGGTTGGACGCGCGCATGGTGCCGATCGAAAATGGCGCGTTCCATCTGGACGATTACGTCGAATACATTCAGGAGTTCATCCGCCATATCGGTGCGAAGGACCTGCATGTCATTTCGGTGTGTCAGCCGACCGTGCCGGTGCTTGCCGCCATTTCGCTGATGGCGAGCCGCGGCGAGGACACGCCGCGCACCATGACCATGATGGGCGGCCCGATCGACGCGCGCCGCAGCCCGACATCGGTCAATTCGCTCGCCAACGAGCACTCGTACGAGTGGTTCGAGAACAACGTCATCTATACGGTGCCGGCGAATTATCCGGGCGTGGGCCGCAAGGTGTATCCGGGCTTTTTGCAGCACGCGGGATTCGTCGCGATGAATCCGGAGCGCCACCTTACCGCGCACTGGGACTTCTATCAGAACCTCCTTCGCGGCGACGACGACGACGCCGAGCAGCATCGCCGTTTCTACGACGAGTACAACGCCGTGCTCGACATGGCGGCCGAGTATTACCTGGAGACCATCCGTATCGTGTTCCAGGAGTTCCGTCTTGCCGAAGGCACGTGGGACGTGAACGGCGAGCGCGTGCGCCCGCAAGACATCACGGCGACGGCCCTTTTCACCATTGAAGGCGAACTGGACGACATCTCCGGCAGCGGTCAGACACGCGCCGCGCACGATCTCTGCACGGGCATTCCCGCGCAGAATCAGCGGCACTTCACGGCGGAAAAAGCTGGTCACTACGGCATCTTCTCCGGACGCCGCTGGCGCACGATGGTGTATCCGCAACTGCGCGAGTTCATTCTCGAACACGACAAGGCGCCGAAGAAGGAAGCCGTGCCGGCCTGAGATTCAGTGACCGAGTTCGACTACGCGCCGGTTCTTAGAACCGGTTCCGTAAAAGACGAAAAGTCGCGCCTGTTTCCAGGCGCGACTTTTTTATTGGCCGCGTGTCAGACGATTAACGACGCGTCAAAAACGCGAGCAGCAATTCCGTATTCATCCGCACCATTTGTTCGCGCTGCGACGTTTCGCTAAAGTCGAGTCCAAACGTAGCTTCGAGCGTAAATCGATTCGATACGATGTAGTAGCCGAGCCCCGACAGCGTGATATAGAACTTCAACGGGTCGACATCGTTTCGAAAAAGCCCGGCTTTCTGGCCGCGATCCAGAATTGCGGTGACCGTTTCGAGCATGGGCGAGATCAGTTCGCGCGTGCGATTCGAGCTCTTGATGTATTTCGCCTCGTGCAGGTTTTCATTGTTGATCAGCCTCAGCAATTCCGGATGATCGCGGTAGTAATCCCAGACAAAATGGGCAAGGCGCGTGATGGCCTCGATGGGCGCCACGCCGTCGAGGTCGAGTGTGCGCTCGGCTTCCACCAGCGAGCCGAGGGCGTGTTCCAGCACTGCCGTGAAAAGCTGCTCCTTACTGCCGAAGTAGTAATAGAGCATGCGTTCATTGGTTTCGGCCCGGCGCGCGATCTGATCGACGCGCGCGCCGAACAGTCCTCCCGCTGCAAACTCTTCTGCAGCAGCCAGCAGGATACGGCGACGGGTGCCTTCAGGATCTCTTTTGATTTTCGGCTGATTCATGGTGGCATGATTCAGGAGCCGCGTTGTCCGGATGAGCGTCACGCGGCCCGCGTTTGGGTACATGACGTGAACGGGCGCTGCCCATGGTTATTGGGGAACACCGTCCTGCGGTCAAACGGTAAAGCGCTTTGATTATGCGCACATCGCCACGTCATTGGCAATTGGGATTAAGCGTTCGCAGCACGACTATTTGCGACTTCGGCGATAATGACGCCTAAACCCGAGCGCGTACCGTCGTCAAAAGCGGAATAAGCGCGCCGATTGCAGGCAGCGAGCAACCGTCATACGTGTTTGATTGTGGTCGAGCCGTTCTTGCGCTCCTCCCTGCCTCGACTCCCCAAGCCATATCGCGACCCCTTCGTGACCGTTATCGTTTCAAAGACGCTCGCCGAGCGCATTGAAGATTTGCTGCCGCAGACCCAGTGCACCAAGTGCGGCTATCCCGCCTGCCGGCCTTATGCGGAAGCCATCGCCGCGGGCGATGCAAACTACAACCAGTGCCCGCCAGGCGGCGCACAAGGTATCGCGCGGCTCGCTCGATTGCTCGACAAGCCCGTGATTGCGCTCGACACCACGCATGGCGTCGAACGTCCGCGTCCCGTTGCCGTGATCGACGAGAACGTGTGCATCGGTTGCACGCTTTGCATGCAGGCGTGCCCTGTCGATGCAATCGTCGGTGCGGCGAAACAGATGCATACGGTCATTCCCGAACTGTGCACGGGTTGCGATCTATGCGTGCCGCCCTGCCCCGTCGATTGCATCGCGATGATTCCCGTGACCGGCGACGCCACCGGCTGGAATGCGTGGTCTCAACCGGAAGCCGACGCGGCGCGCGAGCGTCATGACCGGCGCGTGGCGCGCGACGAACGTGAGCACGCGGCGGCCGAAGCGCGTGCATCGGCGCGTCGGGCGCAAGCGGCGGCATCTTCCGCACGGCCTGAAGCAGCCGCAAGCGCCGCCGCGCAAGCCGACGACCCCGAAGCCAGGAAACGCGCGATCATTCAGGCCGCGCTCGACCGCGCACGCAAGAAGAAGGAAGAGATGGCGCGCGCAGGCACCGGCCCGAAGAACACGGACAACGTGAGCCCCGCCGTGCAAGCGCAGATCGATGCCGCCGAGGAGCGCCGCCGGCGGCTCGCCATGCAGGAAGACGCGAACAACGATCCCCCGAACTCACGATGAACGCCAAAAAGCGCCGCGCCATCTTCGAAACGTTGCAAAGCATCGACCCGGAGCCGAAGACGGAGCTCGAATACACGACGCCATTCGAACTGTTGATCGCCGTGATGCTCTCGGCGCAAGCCACCGATGTCTCCGTCAACAAAGCGATGCGCAAGATGTTCCCCGTCGCCAACACGCCCGGAAAGGTGCTTGCGCTCGGCGAGGAAGGCGTGACGGACTATATCCGCACGATCGGGCTGTATCGGACCAAGGCGAAGAACGTGATCGCGACGTGCCGGATGTTGATCGAGCAACACGGCGGCGAAGTGCCCGACAATCGCGAGGCGCTCGAAGCGCTGCCAGGCGTCGGACGCAAGACAGCGAATGTCGTGCTGAATATTGCGTTCGGGCAAGCGACCATTGCCGTCGACACGCATATCTTTCGCGTCGCCAATCGGACGGGACTGGCGCCGGGCAAGAACGTGCGCGCGGTCGAAACCGCGCTGGAGAAGTATGTCCCGGTTGAATTTTTGCAGCACGCGCATCACTGGCTGATCCTGCATGGGCGATACATCTGCAAGGCGCGCGTGCCGGAGTGCTGGCATTGCGCGATCGAGCCGCTTTGCGAATATCGGCCGAAGACGCCGGCGCCGGTGGTTTGAATCGCCGGGCAGCCAAGCGCCAATTGCCCCACCGCTCAAGCAGAACCCCTACCCCTAGCTCTACAATAGCGGACTGAATCCCGCAATCGAATCAATACCTTATGTTCAACCCTAGCCGCGACGAAGTCCGTCAGTTCTTCACCGAAACCTGGCGCAAGGAGCGCGCGAGCGAGATTCTCACGCCGCTCGAAAGCATGGCCGCCGACTGGATGCGCGAGCATCCGGAATATCACGACGCGCTCATCGATCCTGAAGCACAAGGCGCGGACTATTCACCCGATCGCGGCCAGAGCAACCCGTTTCTGCATCTGTCGATGCATCTTGCGATCACCGAACAGTTGTCGATCGATCAGCCGCCTGGCATTCGTCGAGCGCACGAGCGACTGGCCGCGCGGCTTGGTTCCACGCACGAGGCGCAGCACGCCATCATGGAATGCCTCGGGCAGGTGATCTGGGAAGCGCAGCGCAGCAACACGCCGCCGGATACCGACGCATACCTCGCGCTCATCGAGCGTCGAGCTTCAAAGGACTAACTTCGCCGGACTAAACATCTTCGAAGCCGCGCGACAAAGCAAAACACCCCGCTCGATGCGGGGTGTTTCGTTTAATGCGAACGAACCGAAGCGCGCTTACTTCTTCAGCACGAGGTTGCCATCGAGCGATTCGATATAAGCCGCGAGATCCTTTAGGTCGCTCTGCGACAGGTTCTGCACCTGCGCCGCCATGATGGCGTTGTTGCGGCCGAAATTCGGATTTCCGCCGCCAATCTGATACTGCCGTAGCGCCCAGTAGATATAGCTCGCGTGCTGACCCGCGAGACGCGGATACTCGCCGCTCACTGGTTTATTGAGGTTGGGGCCGTGGCAGGCCGAGCAATTGTGGCTCTCGGACAGTGCCTTGCCGTTGCCGACGTCCGCCGCGTGCGCAACATTCAACGCCGCCATGCCGATGAGCGCCGCTGCCGCGCATGCCGCCTTGAAGCTTGTGTGGAGTGCCTGAGAGGGCATCATGAATTCTCCTGTGTCCATGCAATACCGGATTGCCGTATCGACGTCGGCGCATGAGTGCGCGCGCGTCGCATCGAGTCAAACGCTAAAAAGCACGGATCACTTGTCGGGATTGTTCTTCGATTGGGGAGTTTGCGCGGCGTAGTACGCGGCAATATCGGCGATGTCCTGATCGGACAAGGTAGTCGCGATGGCGCGCATGGTGTCGAAGTGGCGGTCGCCCTTCTTGTAGGCATGCAGCGCGTTGGCGATGTACTGCGCGTTCTGGCCGCCGAGCATGGGCACTTCATAAACTTCGGGATACGCCGTGCGATAGCCGGGTATGCCGTGGCAGCCGATGCACATCGCGACCTTGCCCTCAGCGGCCTTTGCGTTGCCCACGACGTCGGCCGACGCCTGGGTCGCGAAGCCGGCAAGACCCGACAGCGCTGCAATCACGGCACATTTGCCGACAAAATTGTTCATAGCTTCTAACCTAGCATGAGGGGAAATCCGGCGCGCTTCTACCGCCTGGGGCCAAGGCCGCGCCGAGCGCACCACAACCTTCTCGGGACTGTTTTCGCTATTTAGCCACGCAGGCCAAAAAAATCGGGCTAATTGTACCGCGCGACCTCCCCACCGTCCACAAGGGGAGATCGCGCGAAAGCCCTGCTGACAAGGGGAATCGGCTGAAAAGCAGCTAACCCGCCTGCGACAATTGGTCCCTGCACAAACATTCCGATTGACTTCGCCCGACTTCGGATGCAGGGCCGGCGCGCGTGCTCCGGCGTGCCTGAAGCGGCTCACACGATACCCCGGCAAGCCCCGATGCCAAAAGGTCTTCTGACTTATACTGGGATTTTTTTCCTCACCGGACTTCGTCATGCGTTTCGAAGGCTCATCGCAATACGTCGCGACCGACGACCTCAAACTCGCGGTGAACGCCGCGGTGACGCTGCAACGCCCGCTCCTCATCAAGGGTGAACCCGGCACCGGCAAGACCATGCTTGCCGAGGAAGTGGCAAGCGCGCTCGGCATGCCGCTCCTGCAATGGCATATCAAGTCGACCACCAAGGCCCAGCAAGGCCTCTACGAATACGACGCCGTCTCGCGCCTGCGCGACTCGCAACTCGGCGACGAGCGCGTGAAGGACATCCGCAACTACATCGTCAAGGGCGTGCTGTGGCAGGCCTTCGAAGCGGATCGACAGACGGTGCTCCTGATCGATGAGATCGACAAAGCCGATATCGAGTTTCCGAACGACCTGCTGCGCGAACTCGACCGCATGGAGTTCTATGTCTACGAGACGCGGGAACTCGTGAAGGCGCGGCATCGCCCGCTCGTCATCATCACGTCGAACAATGAGAAGGAACTGCCCGACGCGTTCCTGCGCCGCTGCTTCTTCCACTACATCAAGTTCCCGGATGCGCAGACGATGAAAGAAATCGTCGAAGTGCATTACCCGGACATCAAGCAGGAGTTGCTCGCCGCCGCGATGCAGAGCTTCTTCGAACTGCGCAACGTGTCGGGCCTGAAGAAGAAGCCGTCCACCTCCGAGCTGCTCGACTGGCTGAAGCTGCTTCTCGCCGACGACATCCCGCCTGAAGCGCTGCGCTCGACTGATCAAAAGCAGATCGTGCCGCCGCTGCACGGCGCGCTTCTGAAGAACGAACAGGACGTCGCGCTATTCGAGCGGCTTCTGTTCATGAACCGCAACAACCGCTAACCAAGCCTTGGAAAAAGCACGCATGAGCCGCTGGATCGAACCCGTCACGCTCGAAGGCGAGCACGTCAAGCTCGTGCCGCTCACCGTCGAACATGAAGCCGCGCTCACGGTCGCTGCTTCCGACGGCGAGTTGTGGAAACTCTGGTACACCTTCGTGCCCTCGCCCGACAAGACGCGCGCATATATCGACACGGCGCTCGACATGCGCGACCGTCTTGGCGCGCATCCCTTCGCGGTGATCGATGCGAAGACCGGCGATGTCGTCGGTTCCACGCGCTATTTCGCGGTCGACGAAACGCATCGGCGGCTGGAAATCGGCCATACGTGGTATGCAAAGCGCGTGCAGCGCACCGCGCTCAACACCGAAGCCAAGCTGCTCCTGCTCACGCATGCCTTCGAAAGGCTCGATGCCATCGCCGTCGAGTTCCGCACGCATTTCATGAATCACCGCTCGCGTGCAGCCATTGCGGGGCTTGGCGCGAAGCAGGACGGCATTCTGCGCAATCATCAGATAGGACGCGACGGCGTGTTGCGCGATACCGTCGTGTTCTCGATCATTCAGTCGGAATGGCCCGCGGTGCGCGCGCACCTGAAGTATCGGCTCGACCGCTGATTCACCTCGCTATGGAGAGCGCGCCATGCTGATCGACTTTTTCTACTCGCTGCGCGACGCGAAGCTGCCCGTCTCGGTCAAGGAATACCTGACCTTGCTCGAAGCGCTGAAGGCCCAGGTCATCTCGCCCTCGCTCGACGAGTTCTATTTCCTCGCGCGCATGGCGCTCGTCAAGGACGAGAAGTACTTCGACAAGTTCGACCGCGCGTTCGGCGCGTACTTTCATGGCATCACCGAGTTGCCCGACGAAGCCTTCGAGGTTCCGCTCGACTGGCTCAAGAAGCGGCTCGAACGCGACTTCACGCCGGAAGAGAAAAAGCGCATCGAGGCAATGGGCGGCATCGATAAACTGATGGAGCGCCTGAAGGAACTGCTCGACGAGCAAAAGGACCGCCACGAAGGCGGCAACAAGTGGATCGGCACGGGCGGCACGTCGCCATTCGGACATGGCGGATACAACCCGGAAGGCATCCGCATTGGCGGCGATTCGCCCGGCGAGCGCAGCGCCGTCAAGGTGTGGAACGAGCGCGCCTATGCCGATTACGACGATCAGGTGGAAATCGGCACGCGCAACATCAAGGTCGCCTTGCGACGCTTGCGCCGCTTCGCGCGCGAAGGCGCGGCGGACGAACTCGATTTGCCCGACACCATTCGCAGCACGGCAGCCAACGCCGGCTGGCTCGATTTGAAGATGGTGCCGGAGCGCCACAACAAAGTGAAAGTGCTGATGCTGCTCGATGTCGGCGGCTCCATGGACGATCACATCAAGCGCGTCGAAGAGCTTTTTTCGGCGGCGAAGGCCGAGTTCAAGCATCTCGAGTTCTTCTACTTCCACAACTGTGTGTACGACTATCTGTGGAAGAACAATCGGCGCCGGCATGCCGAACGCACGCCAACCTTCGACGTGCTGCACAAATTCACGCCGGACTACAAGCTGATCTTCGTCGGCGACGCCACCATGAGTCCCTACGAAGTGCTGCAACCGGGCGGCTCTGTCGAATACAACAACGCCGAAGCCGGCGCGGTGTGGCTGCGGCGTCTTGCCGATCAGTTCCCGCATCATGCGTGGCTGAACCCGGAGCCCGAGCGGCTGTGGGAATATCGCCAGTCCGTTTCCGCGATCCGCCATGTCCTCGGCAACCGCATGTACGCGCTCACCATGGCAGGCCTCGAAAGCGCGATGCGCGCGCTGTCCAAATAACCATCCACCACGCATGAACGTCTCTTCCTCCACGCCCGCCCCGCTTCGCCCGCTTGCCGATACCTCCCTTTCCGCCATCGTCGCCGGCTTCGTCGCGATGATGACCGGCTACACCAGTTCGCTCGTGCTGATGTTCCAGGCGGGCCAGGCCGCGCATCTGTCGGACGCGCAGATTTCGTCGTGGATCTGGGCGCTTTCCATCGGCATGGCGCTGTGCACGATCGGCTTGTCGCTGCGCTATCGCGCGCCTATCGTCGTCGCGTGGTCGACGCCGGGCGCGGCCTTGCTCATCTCGTCGCTGCCGAACGTGGCGTATGGCGAGGCGATCGGGGCGTTCATCGTGTGCGCGGTGCTCCTGACCGCGATCGGCGTGACGGGCTGGTTCGACACGCTCATGAAGCGCATTCCGTCGGGCATCGCCGCAGCCTTGCTTGCGGGCATTCTGTTCGAAATCGGCATCGAGATTTTTCGAGCGGCGCAAATGCAGACGGCGCTCGTGCTGGTGATGTTCTTCACGTACCTCATCGCCAAGCGCCTGGCGCCGCGTTACGCCATTCCGGCGACGCTCATCGCCGGAATCGCCGTCGCGGGTTCGCTCGGACTGCTCGACTTTTCGCGCTTCCATGTGGCGCTCGCACACCCCGTTTTCACGATGCCGTCGTTCTCCGTCTCGGCAATCGTGAGCATCGGCATTCCGCTCTTCATCGTGGCGATGGCCTCGCAAAACGTGCCGGGCATCGCCGTCTTGCGCGCCGACGGCTACGACACGCCTTCCGCGCCGCTCATTTCGACCACCGGCATCGCTTCCTTGCTGCTCGCGCCGTTCGGCTCGCACGGCGTCAATCTCGCGGCGATCACGGCCGCTATCTGCACCGGCCGCGAAGCGCATGAAAATCGCGACAAGCGTTATACGGCAGCGGTCTGGTGCGGCATTTTCTATCTCGTCGCGGGCACGTTCGGTGCGACCATCGCTGCACTGTTCGCGGCGTTCCCGAAAGCGCTGGTCGTTTCGGTCGCGGCGCTCGCGCTTTTCGGTTCGATCATGAGCGGACTCGCCAACGCCATGCACGACGTGCGCCAGCGCGAGCCGGCGCTCGTCACGTTCATGGTGACGGCTTCCGGGCTGACCCTACTGTCGATCGGCTCCGCATTCTGGGGTTTAATCGCGGGCGTCGTGACGCATCTGATCCTTAATGCGCGCCGGCCGAGCGCCTAAAATGACGGTATCGGCCGGCATTATCTGGCCGAGACATTGCAACTACTTCTGCATCACCGTCATGTCTCTGATCGACAAATTACTGGCGCGCGGCATCTCCGCCGGCGCGACAAAGCGCAAGACGATCGTTCGCGTCCTGCTCGACGACACCGGCACCGTCCAGGATGTCGTGCTCAAAAAAAGTTGCGGCGATACGGCCAAGGACGCGCGCGCCCTCAAGGAAGTACGCGCCATGCGCTTTCCACGCGGGCAGATCGGTTCGGGCACGGTGCGGCGCTGGCACGAGCTGGCGTACAGCATCGAGTGACCGCGCTGTAAGGAACCGCGCCGTGCAGCTCCGGTCGAAGCCGGGCATGCCGCGTGCGCGCTTTCAAGCGTGAAACCCGTGCGCGGGACTAGAATGATGAAGTGAGAAATCAGGGGCGCGCCGCAGCCGAAGCATCGCATGCGGCGTCGCGTTCAAGGGCAAACCGCGGGCCACCGCAATTGACAAGGCGCATTGCGCCGACAACTCGACATGACATCCGCTCTCGACCAGCTCAAGCAATACACCACCGTCGTCGCCGATACCGGCGACTTCCAGCAATTCGTCGCGTTCAAGCCGCAGGACGCCACGACCAATCCGTCGCTGATCCTGAAGGCCGTGCAGAAGGACGACTACAAGCCGCTGCTCGAGAAGACCGTCAAGGAGCACAAGGACAAGCCGATGGGTCAGATCATCGACAATCTGCTCGTCGCGTTCGGCACGGAGATTCTGAAGATCATTCCGGGCCGCGTATCGACCGAAGTCGACGCACGCCTTTCGTTCGACACCAAAGGCTCGATCGACAAGGCACACGAAATCATCAAGCTGTACGACGCAGCGGGCATCTCGAAGGACCGCGTGCTGATCAAGCTGGCGTCCACGTGGGAAGGAATCCGCGCGGCCGAGGTGCTGCAAAAGGAAGGCATCCACTGCAACATGACGCTCTTGTTCTCGCTGGCGCAAGCCGTCGCGTGCGCGGAAGCCGGTGCGCAACTGATCTCGCCGTTCGTCGGCCGCATCTACGACTGGTACAAGAAGTCGGCGGGCGCCGAATGGGACGAAGCGAAAATGGGCGGCGCTAACGATCCGGGCGTGCAGTCGGTGCGCCGCATCTACGCGTACTACAAGAAGTTTGGCTACAAGACGGAAGTCATGGGCGCGAGTTTCCGCACGGTGAGCCAGATCACGGAACTCGCGGGTTGCGATCTCTTGACCATCAGCCCCGATCTCCTGAAGAAACTCGCCGACAGCGAGGAGAAGGTTGAGCGCAAGCTCTCCGCGGATTCGGTCAAGAACGAGAACGTCGAGAAGATCAGCGTCGATGAGCCGACCTTCCGCTTCCTCGTCAACGACGACGCCATGGCCACCGAAAAACTCGCGGAAGGTATCCGCGCGTTCGCTGCCGATGCAATAAAGCTCGAAAAGCTGATTACCGCGCTTCAATAAGCCGGGCGCTTCCCCGCATGCAGTACAACAAAATGGCGCACTCACACTGCGCCATTTTGTTGTCATGGGTCAGTGTTTCTGTAAACGCACTATTCCCGTTTATTTTGACCTAAATTGACCTTTTCCCAGTTTCCATAAACGCGCGTTGCAATAGACTGCGAGGCTCTGAGGCAAAACGTAAGAGCTTGAAAAGTCAGTCATGCAACTCGATACTTATGTGTTCTTCAACGGCGACTGCGCGGACGCGCTCGCTCTCTACCAAACCGCACTCGGCGCGGAGATTCATGCGCTGATCCGCTTTCGCGACACGCCCGACAGCGCGAGCGTTCCGCCCGAATGGCAGGACAAGGTCATGCACGCGCTCTTCAGCGTGGGACCTAACGCCATCATGGTGTCGGACGGCCAGTTCGGTCAGCCGTCGAAGGCTTATCAGGGGTTCACGCTGTCCATCGCCGCCGACGACGCGGCTTCCGGCGAGCGCATGTTCAACCAGCTCGTCGAAGGCGGCGAAGTGCTGACCCCGTGGCAGGCCACGTTCTTCACGGCAGGCTTCGGCATGCTGAAGGATCGTTTCGGCGTGCCCTGGCTCATCAACGTGGTCAATACCACCGAGGAAGCACCCGCGCAGGCGTGACAGCCCGCTCACTGAAGGCGCGAGACGAGCACAGTCAATCGTTGAGCGGCCGTGCGCCTTCTATGTTCCACTGCCGCTCGATCTCACTCAGTCGCAAGCGCAGGCGTTCCACCTGCTCCGCAAAACGCATCGCGAGCCAGTGCATGCCCTGCGTCGATAAATCCCTTTCGTTCGCTTCTCCTGGCATCGGCGTGAATACGGTCAGGTCCACGCTTCGGTGCAAAAGACCCACGCGTCCGAAACGCAGCGCGCGCGACATGCGCAGCAGCTTGTGCCGCGCCTCCTGCTCACGCGGCGTGCAGTCGATGCCGAAATTCTCCACCGCCGACGAAGCCAGCATCTCCAGCGCCGCCAGGATCGAACGATGCAGGCGCTGAATCTCCTCTAGCCGCGCAATTGGCACATGTGTTTCCTTTGCGACCGATTCCATCAAGCCGCGCGCCTGCACGAGACGCTGGCTCATCGCGAGAAAGCGCCGCGTGGTTTCCTCGGGCAACAGCGGCTTGCCATCGAGCAATGCGCCGTAAAGCCGCGCGCATTCGCGCAGGTTGTCCGCCAGCCGATAGCGCCACGAATACGTTGCGTACTGCGGCAGCACGAACGAGAACGCCAGCGCGATGGCAATGCCGATCATCACATTGGCCGTGCGCCACAGCCCGACATCGAAGGAAAGATCGCCATGACCGGAGACGATGACCATTGTGATCGCGGTCAGCAGCGCGACATAGCCCGCCTTGCCGATTGCGTAGTAGGCGCACGCGCCCGCGAACAGGGACATTAGAAAGAAAAACAGCAGGAGCGAGCCGAACAGCGCATGCACGAGGATTAGAAAGAGGCCGATGCCCGCGCCGAGCGCCGTACCCAGTGCCCGTTCAACGGCTTTCTTGCGGATATTGCCGTAGTGCTGCAAGCCGCCGATCACGACCAGCAGCGACACCGACGCCCACACGCCATGCGGCACGTTGATGCCGGTCGTCACCAGAAACGAGGTTGCCATGCCGAGCGCGACGCGCACCGCGTGGATCACGTTCGCATGCCGGTATCGAAAATACGGCGAAGCGAGCCCGTGCATGAGCCGCCTTGCCTGCATGCGCCGGGGTGACACGGAAGTCTGTAAGGGCATGGTCGCTCGTGGTCCGAAGTCGAAACGCCCGCAACAGCCGGAAGGCGGTTACGGGCGTTCAGGGTATCAAACGCGGAGAAATCGCGCGATCAACCTTCCACGATGTCCAGATAATCTTCCGGACGTGTACGGTCATCCGAACGTTTGAGGCCGAGCGCGCGTACCAGCAGGCTCACGACGATGGACACCACGAGATTGACAATCAACGCCCACACCGCCGCATAGCCCGGCACGGCGTAGCCGAACATATGCACGGTGAAGATCGAGCCCTTGAGTTGCAGCGATACGGCCATCCACGTACCCGTGCCGATACCCACCGCCCAGCCGATCAGCAAACCGCGATGATCCAGCACGCGCGTATAGAGACCGAGCACGAGCGCGGGAAGCGTCTGGATGATCCAGATGCCGCCGAGCAGTTGCAACTGGATGGCATAAGTAAGCGGCAGCGCGAGAATGAACACCACCGCGCCCACTTTCACGATCAGCGAGACGAGCTTGGCGACGTTGGTTTCCTGCTCGGGCGTCATCGACCGGTTGACGAACTCGCGATGCACATTGCGCGTGTAGAGGTTGGCCGCCGCGATCGACATGATCGCCGCGGGCACCAGCGCGCCGATGCCGATGGCCGCGAACGCCACGCCCACGAACCACGACGGGAAGTAATGCAGAAAGAGCGCCGGCACGGCGAAGTTCGCGCCGTAGGCCTTGAAGTACGACGCGTATTCCGGCATGTCCTTCACGCCCGAGGCAAGCGCCATGTAGCCGAGCAGCGCGAGCAGCCCGAGCACGAGCGAGTACGCGGGCAACAGTGCCATGTTGCGGCGAATGGTGTTGCCCGAGTTCGACGAAAGAATCGCCGTCACCGAGTGCGGATACAGGAACAGCGCGAGCGCCGAACCCACCGCGAGCGTCGCGTACGCGCTGTAGCCGTTGAGGCTCGCGGTATCGGGCGCCTTCAAGAGCAGCTTGGCGGGCGGCACGACCCCGAAGATGTGCCCGAAGCCGCCGAGCTGCGCGGGAATGATGATCATCGCGGCGATGATGGTGATGTAGATCAGGACGTCCTTCACCACGGCGATCATCGCGGGCGCGCGCAGGCCCGAGGTGTACGTGTAGGCCGCGAGAATCGCGAACGCGATGATGAGCGGCATGTCGCCGAGCAACCCTTGCGTCGAAAAGCCGAGCGCGCCGATCACCACTTCGATGCCCACGAGTTGCAACGCGATATACGGCATGGTCGCGACGATACCCGTCACGGCGATCGCCAGCGCGAGCATGCGGCTGTTGTATCGTGCATGCACGAAGTCGGCGGCGGTTACGTAGCCGTGCCGCTTCGCGATACTCCACAGCTTCGGAAACACGACGAAGGCGAACGGATAGATCAGGATGGTGTAAGGCAGCGCGAAGAAGCCCGTCGCGCCCGCGCCGAACACGAGCGCCGGCACGGCCACGAAGGTGTACGCGGTGTAGAGATCGCCGCCGAGCAGGAACCACGTGACGACGGTTCCGAAGCGCCGGCCGCCCAAGCCCCATTCGTCGAGCTGGCCGAGATCGCCCTTGCGCCAGTGCGCGGCGATGAAGCCGAGAATCGTCACGCCGACGAAGAACAGGACGAAGACGAAAGTCGCGGTGAGATTCATCATCGCGGGGCTCCTTGTCGGGGCGTGGCACGACCCGAGGACAGCGCCTTGGTCTTCTTATAGACGACGGCCGTGATGACCGCGCTGATCAGCACCCACAGCAACTGATACCAGTAAAAAAACGGAAAGCCCCACAGAACCGGCTCGATCTTGTTGTAAAACGGCACCCAAACCACGCCGATCCACGGAAGGATCAGAAGCCAGAGCCAATGCTTGTTGCGTGGTTGTCCTGTGCCGGTCGCAGCTTCGTGAGCCATGACGGTCTCCCTATTGTTTTGAGCATTCGCTTTGGACGCGGCCAGGCGAGGACGGTCGGTCGCTCGCTCGAAAGGCCGGTTGCCATCTTGCATGGCACGCCGCTGAAAGCGCCCCGAAATAACAGGAGGAGTATATGGACCGAAAAACGCGGGTCAAGCAGGGGGAATCCCGACTAATCCCCTGATAAGAAATGAGATCGTAAAAATCGCCGAGATCGCCTGCCTGGATTGGCTGGATTGGCTGGAGCGGATCCGGGGATCAGATGGTGAACGAACCGGTCATCGGCAGCTTCGCGGTTTCGGCCAGGCCTTTTACCCACTTGCGCGCGGGCAGGCCGAGTTGCGCTTCGATCAGCCTGGCGCGGGCTTCGAGCGCGGCGAACGGCACGTCGAGCGTGGGACCGGCGAAGGCGAGCGCGATACGGTTGCCGTCGTGTACTTCCGGCAGCGCGATCACGCGATGGGCGAATGCCTCGTTCAGATGCCGCATGTTGCGCACGAAGCTCGGGTGATCGCCGAACAGGTTGATCGTGACGACGCCCGCATCCGGCGTGAGACACGCCCGGCACGCGCGATAGAACGACACGCTGTCGAGCACGGGACCGCGCGCGCTGGCGTCGTAGATATCGATCTGCAGCGCGCCGATGGTGCCGTGGTTCGCGCGGTCGTTGACGAACTCCCACGCGTCGCGTTCGGTGACGGTGAGGCGCGCGTCGTCGTACGGAAGCTCGAACATGGCGCGCGCGGCGATCACGACCGCCGGATTCAACTCGACCGCTTCGACTTGCGCGCGTTTCAGGAAGCGATAGCAGAACTTGGTGAGCGCGGCCGAGCCGAGCCCGAGTTGCACGATGCGCGCCGGCGTCTCGATGAAAAGCAGCCACGCCATCATCTGCTGCGCGTATTCGAGTTCGAGGTGATCGGGCTTTTTGATGCGCATCGCGCCCTGGATCCATTCAGTGCCGAAGTGCAGATAACGCACGCCGCCCTCTTCCGAGAACGTCACGGGCGCGAAGCGCGGCTTACGCGGCGCGTCGATGCGCGGCGCGTTGGCGAGATCGTCGTCATCGCCCTTGATGCGGCGGCGGTCCTGTTTCGCCGCGTCCTTGTTGCGGCCGAACGCGCGTGCTTCGGCGGATGCGCGCTTGATCAGATTCTTCATTGTGTGCTGAGAATGTCGCGCCAGACGCGCAGTTTTTGGTCGAACGAGAGCATAGCATTGGCCGCGCTCGACGAAGGCAGCACGAGCGTCGCGTAACCCGCGGCGCTCGCCTGCGCCTCGAAGCGGCCCGAAGTCTTGCCGTTGAAGCAGACTTTCCCGAGCGCGGGAAAGCGCGTGTGAAATGCGTCGAAGTCGTTCGCGGCGGCGTTGCGGATTGCGCTGTCGAGGCTGCCCTGGCGCTCGCATGCGGCAAGCACGTCCCATAAGCCGATCCGATGAGCGAGCAGGCGTTGCAGACGTTCCTCGTAGCTGAATTCATGCAGCGGTTCGCCGATCACCGCGCCCACGAGCCGCCAGAATTGATTGCGCGGATGCGCGTAGTACTGCGTCGCCGTCAGCGATGCGACGCCCGGAAAGCTGCCGAGAATCAGCGTATGCGTGGCGCGGTCGGCCACGGGCGCGAATCCGGTCAGCGTCATCGGGCTTTCTCGTCCGCGACGCGCTTTGCATGCGAACTCAGGTGCTCGAACGCCCGCGCATGCTCACGATGATGAACACCCCGCGGTCTTGCCGATTCCGCGAGCCGGGCCCAGAGCGCATCGAGCATGCATTCGGTGACCATGAGCGCCGCGCCGTGGCGCAGGAATACCGAGCGGCGCGCGTGCAGAGCATGTCCGGGCGGCGTTTCGCGCAAGGCCAGCGCATGGAGCGGATGCCGCGCGGTGACGACGCGGCTTGCGAGTACGGAACGGGACACGCTGCTGTCGCTGTAAAGAAGTTCGGCGAGCGGGCGGGTGCGCAGGCGGCGCATCGATTGCCAGATGCCCGTGCTGTGCGACAGCGCGACGATGCTGTGCGCGACTACAACTGCGACGCCATCGACCTTCAACGCGACTTCGCGCGTCCACACCGGCGTGCGCGGCGTGACGCCGAGCGCTTGCCATTCGTCAAGCCACGGCGCGGCGACGCATTCGCGCGTCACTTCCACAGTGACTTGTCCTAGCGCGCGCAAGTGCGCGGTCAGGGAGCCGCCGCGTGTGAGCCAGTCTTTTTGATGCCTCGTAAGCGATGCGAGCGGCGCGCTGCGCCAATGGCGGTCGACGGGATCGGTGCAGGTCAGCATGGCGTTAATTATAAAACCGCGCTGGCCCTTCGGACAAATCGTATGGAATGGCGGCGCGCAACGCAGCACACTGAATTGCAGACCGTGGATTTCACGATCAGCGCATTTATAAAAGGATATCTAAATGTCTAAAAACACAAAGCAGACGTCGAACAAGGTGGCGCATTTGGCATCCGAGACGCTTCATGATCCGAAAGCATCGGAGATCAAAAAGAGTCTTGCCGCGTCGGCTCTATCACAGGCCCATAGCGCGAAGCAAACAAGCGGCGCGATGGAGCACAAGGCAAGCGAAGTGCTGAAAAGCCCGAAGTATTCGAAGGAAACGAAGACGCTAGCTGCTTCCGTGCTCGCCCAGTCCAACAAGGAGCGCAAGTAAAAATACGCGCTGCCGGTCCGTTCCGGCAGCGCGCATCCAAAGGTCGAGACTTCTAGCGCGCTAACGACAACGCTTCAGTCCGCTTCCGTGCCAGAGCGGGCCAAGAAGTCGTAGCCGCAAAAAAACGCGCCGTCGAAACCCCAACGGCGCGTCCTTCACCTCAACAACCAACCCTCGACCTCAACGCGCCAACAACAACGCATTCGTCCGCTTCACGAAACTCGCCGGATCTTCCAGCGATCCGCCTTCGGCCAGCAACGCCTGATCGAACAGCAGATGACACCAATCCGCGAAATTCGCGCCATCGGTCTGCAGCGCCTTCACCAGCGGATGTTCCGGGTTCACTTCGAGAATCGGCTCCATCTTCGGTGCGTTCTGCCCCGCTGCCTTCAGCATGCGTTGCAGGTAGCCGCTCATGTCGCCTTCGTCGGCCACGAGACAGCTCGGCGAATCGGTCAGGCGGAAGGTCAGGCGCACGTCCTTGGCCTTGCCTTCGAGCGCTTCCTTCATCTTCTCGACGAGCGGCTTGAATTCCTCGCCGACCTTTTCCTGCTGCTGCTTTTCCTCGTCGTTCAGCGCGCCCAGATCGAGGTCGCCACGCGCGACGCTCGCTAGCGGCTTGCCGTCGAATTCATTGAGGAAGGACAGCATCCATTCGTCGACGCGATCCGTCAGCAACAGCACTTCCACGCCCTTCTTGCGAAACACTTCCAGATGCGGACTGTTCTTCGCGGCCTGCCAGCTGTCCGCGGTGACGTAATAGATCTTCGTCTGCTCGGGCTTCATGCGCGAGACGTAATCGGCGAGCGAGACGTTTTGCACGTCGGAGTCGTTATGCGTCGATGCAAAACGCACCAGCTTCGCGATGCGATCCCGGTTGCTGAAATCCTCGCCAATGCCTTCCTTCAGCACCTGACCGAATTCCTTCCAAAAATTCGTGTACTTTTCTCGGTCGGCGTCCTCGGTTGCTTCGGCCGACGACGATGCGATTTCTTCCAGCATCGACAGCACGCGCTTGCTCACGCCTTCGCGAATTGCCTTCACGTCGCGGCTTTCCTGCAGGATCTCGCGCGAGACGTTGAGCGGCAGATCGGCCGAATCGACCACGCCCTTCACGAAGCGCAGATACGCGGGCAGCAATTGCTCGGCATCGTCCATGATGAAGACGCGCTTCACGTAGAGCTTGAGGCCGCCGCGATGCTCACGGTTCCACAGATCGAACGGCGCGTGCTTCGGCACATACAGCAGTTGCGTGTATTCGCTGCGGCCTTCCACGCGGTTGTGCGTCCACGCGAGCGGGTCGTCGTGATCGTGCGAAATATGCTGGTAGAACTGCTTGTATTGCTCGTCGGTGATGTCGCTCTTGTTACGCGTCCACAGCGCGCTCGCCTGATTGACGGTCTCGTCTTCGTCCTTCTCGACCATCTCGCTCTTCTCGGCGTCCCATTCTTCCTTCTTCATGAGAATGGGCAGCGCGACGTGATCCGAATACTTCTGGATGATCGACTTGAGCTTGTGACTCGAAAGCAGTTCGTCCTCTTCCGGACGAAGATGCAGCGTGATGGTCGTGCCGCGTTGCGCGCGCTCGATATTCTCGACTTCGAACTCGCCTTCGCCCGCGCTCGTCCAGCGCACGCCTTCCGATGCCGGCAGACCGGCGCGGCGCGATTCCACCGTGATCTTGTCGGCGACGATGAAGCCCGAGTAAAAGCCCACGCCGAATTGTCCGATGAGCGCGGCGTCCTTTTGCTGGTCGCCGGAGAGCTTCGAGAAGAACTCTTTCGTGCCCGAGCGCGCGATCGTGCCCAGATGCGAAATGGCTTCTTCGCGGCTCATGCCAATGCCGTTGTCGTCGATGGTGACGGTGCGCGCCGCCTTGTCGAACGACACGCGGATACGCAGGTCCGGATCGTTCTCGTAGAGCGCGCTGTTTTCGATTGCCTCGAAGCGCAGCTTGTCTGCCGCGTCCGATGCGTTCGAGATCAGCTCGCGCAGGAAGATTTCCTTGTTGCTGTAGAGCGAATGAATCATCAGTTGCAGAAGCTGCTTCACTTCCGCCTGAAAGCTCATGGTTTCTTGCGCCATGGTCGGGTCCTCTGGTTGAGTTTTATAGATGCGGTTCGGAATGCGCGGCGTGCGATCTTAAGCCACTTGCATGGCATGCGCCGCGAACACACGCAGAATTCGTCCGATATATGGGCGGGACGGGCTATTTCAAGAGCCAGTGAAAAGCCGGTTAGGATGACGCTTTAGCACGACCGATCGCCCGACCATGTTTCACACGCCGAAGCCCTTGATACGCGCACGGCCGCTCACGCCCGGTGAGATCGCGCTGGCGCGGTGCGTGTTCGGCGCTTCGATCGATTATTCGACGGTCCGCGTTCACGCTCGCGGCTATCTGCCGTTCGGACTGCAACCGCGACACACCGCGATGGCGCCGAACGGCAACCTCTATTTTCCACGCGCATGCTACCAGCACGACTTCTCCGCCTGCGACCTCGGTGAGCGCATGTGGTTCATCCACGAGATGACGCATGTGTGGCAGTTCCAGCTCGGCTATTGGGTGAGGCTGCGCGGGGCGATTCGTATCGGCCTGCCTTATCGCTATGCGCTTGCGGCCGACAAAGGTCTCGCGGACTACAACATGGAAGCGCAAGGCAACCTGCTTGCCGACTATTACGCGCTAAAGTTTTGCGGCGGACAGGCGCGGCTTTATGAGCATCGGTATCGGTTGATGCCGGGTGCGCTTGCGCTCTTCGAACACGTGCTGGCGGGGTTTTTGAATGCGCCATCGGACCGGCGGCATTTGCCTCGTCTTCGGAATCGGCCGCATCGGGAGAGTTGACGTGCGGCCGGGGTGCGCGGTTTTCCACGACACCCATTCAGCCGAGCCGCTCGCCTAGGAACCCCGCCGCGCCGTCTTTTCCCGATGACTCGCCAGCAACTCCGGCAACGCCGGATCGCCGCAGTTGGCGATGTTGAAGCGCATCCACGTAGTCGGCGACTGATTCGGCGAAAACAGGCTGCCCGGCGTCAATAAAAAGCCAGCTTCGTGCCCCGCCGCCGCGAGACTTTCCGAATCGACACCCGTGTCGGCCCAAAGAAACATGCCGGCCGATGGCGTCGTGAACAGCTTCAGACCGGTCTTGTCCAGCATGCGAGCGGTCTTGTCACGCACGGCGTCGAGCCGCCCGCGCAGCCGTTCGACGTGCCGCCGGTAATGCCCTTCGGTCAACACCTTGTAAAGCACGCGTTCGTTGAGTTCGGGTGTCGTCATGCCGACGAGCATCTTCTGATCGGCGAGCGCCTTCGCCACTTCCGCCGATGCCGCGACATAGCCCACGCGCAGATTCGCGGCGAGCGTCTTCGAAAAGCTGCCGAGAAAAATTACGCGCTTGAGTTGATCGAGCGATGCAAGCCGCGTTGCCGGATACGAAGGCGCACACAGATCGCCGTAGATATCGTCCTCGATGACCATGAAGTCGTACTGCTGCGCGAGTTGCAGTATGCGGAACGCCTGCGCCGCCGTGAGCGACGTGCCGGTCGGGTTCTGCAGCACCGAGTTGATGATCAGCATCTTCGGCCGCCAGGTCGCGACGAGCGACTCGAGCGCGTCGAGATCGGGCCCATCCGGCGTGTACGGCATGCCGACGAGCCGCGCGCCCTGCGATGCGAAGCGGCCGAACATCTGGAACCACGCGGGATCGCCGACGATCACCGCATCGCCCGGCTTGACGTAAAGGCGCGAAATCAGGTCGATGGCCTGCGTGATGCCCGACACCATTACGATCTGCTGCTCGGTCGCGCCGATCTCCAGTTCCGCGAGACGCGTCTGCAACTGCAGCCGCAGCGGCAGAAAACCATGCGGCGTGCCCATGCCGAGCATCTGCGCGCCGGACATGCGGCTCATCGAGCGCAGCGCGTTGGTGATGAGCTCGCCGTCGAGCCACCGGTTCGGCAGATAGCCGAGCCCCGGCCCTTTCTCGGGGCTCGAACTGTGCAGCATGTTGCGCAGAAGCCAGACCACGTCGATTGCGTTCTGCACGGGCGCCTGCTCCGGCGCCGGGCTCGCGGCGGCCACGATACGGTCGCGCACGTAAAAGCCCGACCCGCGCCGCGAATCGAGATAGCCGTGCGCGACGAGCCGCTCATAAGCCTCGACCACGGTGAAGCGCGACACGCCTTTATCGACTGCCAACTTGCGGATGGACGGCATGCGCATGCCCGGCCGGAACACCCGTTCGTCGATGCGGCGGCGTCCCCACTGCACGAGCTGATCGACGAGCGTTAGCTGCGCGGCGTCGTGTGGAGCGGGAATCTGATCGAGCGGGACGGACATGCGGGCCTCCGTGGCGGATGTGCGGTTCAGGCAAAGTGTTCAATATGCTCAAAACTGTACAGAACAGTATTCCGCCGATTGTACCGTTACTGTTCTGGTGGCAGCAGCTACATTCTGCATTCGGGCTGCACTGGATGGCGCATCCTTTCCGTAACCGTGCGCTTCGGGCGGCGCGGGCGAGCGGTTATGCTATCGGCCCCTGTATTGACGCTTCGGGCTTGTGCCATGACCGCTCATCCGCTGAAACTCGACCATCTCGTGATCGCCGCGCGCACGCTTGCCGAGGGCGCGCAATTCATCGCCGCGAAGTTCGGCGTGGAGACCGCGCCCGGTGGCGCGCATCCGCTCATGCGCACGCACAACCGGCTCTTGAGCCTGTGGGGCGGCGCTTATATCGAAGTGATCGCAATCGATCCGGACGCGCCTTCGCCCGCCACATCGCGCCCGCGCCTCTTCGCGCTCGACGACCCGGCATTGCAGCGTCGCCTCGAAGACGGTCCGCAGCTCGTGCACTGGGTGCTTCGGGTGGATCGGCCGAAGTCGCTCGTGCGCTGGCAGGAGCAGTATCCGGAACGCATCGCGCCCGTGGTGGCAATGTCGCGCTCCGGCAATACGTGGGGGCTGACGGTGCCGGACGACGGCGCGTTCCCCGCGTGGCAGGGCGTGGGCGATGGCGTGCTGCCCGCGCTGATCCAATGGGATACGCCGCGTCATCCGAGCGATACGTTGCCGCAAACGGGCATTGCGCTGGCATCGCTCACGGGGTTTCATCCGAACGCGGATGCGGTGGCGCAACAGCTCGAATGGCTCGGCGCGGCGCATCTGATGCAAGTCGAGCCAACGCGTGGCGCGCCCGCTCTCGTCGCGCGTTTCGAGCTGCCAGATGGCTCGATGGTGACGCTCGGCGAATCGGCGGAATCGGTGGAGGCGGCGCGGCTTGCGAACGAGCAGGCGCGGCAGGCGGCAGGCAAGCGAAGGCGTGTGCGAGACAAGGCTGCGGCGGTTGCGTCGGATGGCGATTCGTCTGCCGAAGAAGGCGGTGCATCCAGCATGCAAAGCGATCCGCGCGAACTGCAAGCCGAGACGAATGAGCAAGCCACGGTCGATGCCGACGCCGCACCGACCGACGACAACGACGACTAACCAGCGAGCCCAAGAGCCCGCCCCAAAGGAGACATGGAACAATGAGAACCCGCGAAACCGAAGGCATGTTGCTCGGCCTGATCGGCGTCGTCATCTTCAGCCTCACGCTGCCGATGACGCGCATCGTCGTGCAGGAAGTGCATCCGCTTCTGAACGGGCTCGGGCGCGCGCTCGTCGCCGCGCTGCCCGCCGCCTTGCTGCTTGCATGGCGCCGCGAAAAGCGGCCGTCCTGGCCGCAGATCAAGAGCCTCGCGGTCGTGTCTCTTGGCGTGATCGTCGCGTTTCCGGTGTTTTCCGCCTGGGCGATGAAAACCGTCCCCGCGTCGCACGGCGCCGTGGTCAATGGCTTGCAGCCGCTGTGCGTCGCGATCTACGCCGCGTGGCTCTCGCACGAGCGGCCATCGAAACTCTTCTGGGTGAGCGCTATCGCGGGCAGCGCGATCGTCATCGCGTTCGCCTTGCAGACGGGCGGCGGCGGCTTGCAGGCAGGCGACCTTCTAATGCTCGTCGCGGTCGGCATCGGCGCGCTCGGCTATGCGGAAGGCGCGCGGCTCGCCAGACAGATGGGCGGATGGCAGGTGATCTGCTGGGCGCTCGTGCTATCGGCGCCCTTCCTCGTGCTGCCGGTCGGCTGGCTCGCGTGGGCGCATCACGCGGCTCATCCCGAGCCGCTCGCTTTACGCACGTGGCTCGCGTTCGGTTACGTGACGCTCTTCTCGCAGTTCATCGGCTTTTTCGCGTGGTACGCGGGTCTCGCGATGGGCGGCATCGCGCGCGTCGGACAAGTGCAATTACTGCAGATTTTTTTCACGATGGCATTCTCCGCGCTCTTCTTCGGCGAACAGGTAAGCGCGACGACGTGGCTCTACGCGACCGCTGTCATCGTGACAGTCGTGCTCGGGCGCAAGACGGCGGTGCGCGCGGCGCCGCTGCACGTTGCGGCGGCAAGCCCGAACAGCGCAAGATAAGCACCCAGGCCGAAAGCCCGAGACCGTGCACGCAAGTTCGCTTGGGCGATAATCGACATTTCAGGCGGCCGTGCACTTTGCCGCCGGATTCAGGACCAGCTTCAGCCAGTTGTAGTCAACCCCGGAAACCCCAAGCGAGACATTCCATGAATCAAGCCGATCTGCGCGCCACGCCGTGGCAACTTTCCGAACGCGCCCGCAAGCTCACCAGCTCGGCGATTCGTGAAATCCTCAAAGTCACGGAGCGGCCCGAAGTCATTTCCTTCGCGGGCGGCCTGCCCTCGCCGCAGACGTTTCCCGTCGAGGAAATGCGCGTCGCGTCCGAACGCATCTTGCGCGATCAGCCCGCCGCCGCGCTTCAGTACAGCGCGACCGAAGGCTACATGCCGCTGCGCGAATGGATCGCGGCGCGTTATTCGAAAGACGGCGTGACCATTCGTCCGACGCAGGTGCTCATCACGACGGGCTCGCAGCAAGCGCTCGATCTGCTTGGCAAGACGCTCGTCGATCCCGGCAGCCGCGTGCTCGTCGAAACGCCGACTTATCTCGGCGCGCTGCAGTCCTTTTCGATGTTCGAGCCGCATTACGTGCAGATGCCGACGGACGAGGCCGGCCTCATCCCCGAAGGACTGAGCGCTGCGCTCACCGCCGATGCGCGCCTGCTCTACGCACAGCCGAATTTCCAGAATCCGACGGGTCGCCGTCTGCCGCTGGAACGCCGCCGCGCGCTCGCCGCGTTCGCGCAAAGCGCCGCGTTTCCGATCATCGAGGACGACCCCTACGGCGCGCTCGATTACGCCGGCGCTCCGCTGCCCACGCTGCTCTCGATGGCGCCCGATCACATCGTCCATCTGGGCTCGTTCTCGAAAGTGCTGGCGCCGGGTCTGCGTGTGGGCTACATCATCGCGCCCGAGGACCTGCACTTCAAACTCGTGCAGGCCAAGCAGGCAACCGATCTGCATACGCCGAGTCTCACGCAACGTATCGTTCATGAAGTCATCAAGGACGGCTTTCTCGATCGACATGTGCCGACCATCCGCGCGCTGTATCGCGACCAGTGTCAGGCCATGCTCGACGCGCTCGAACGTCACATGCCCGCCGGTGTCGAATGGAACCGGCCCGAAGGCGGCATGTTCGTGTGGGTGAAGCTGCCGAAGCATATCGATTCGATGAAGCTGCTCGAACAGTCCATCGCGGAGAACGTGGCGTTCGTGCCGGGCGGTCCGTTCTTCGCCAACGACGCCGAGCACAACACGCTGCGTCTTTCGTTCGTGACGGTGCCGCCCGCGAAGATCGACGAAGGCGTCGCCAGGCTCGGCGCACTGCTGCGCGCGAGCGTCTGATCCACGCGCGGCGCTTCATTGGCGTCGCGCTTCAACTCACTCCAGGAGTCATCGATGGCATCCAACGTTTACGACAAGCTGAAGGAACTCGGTATCGACCTGCCCACCGCGGGCGCGCCCGCCGCCGCCTACGTGATGAGCGCGCAGAGCGGCAACACGGTTTATCTGTCGGGACACATTGCCAAGAAAGACGGCAAGGTTTATACGGGCAAGCTCGGCGACACGCTTTCCACCGAAGAAGGCAAGGCCGCCGCGCGCAACGTGGCCATCGACCTGATCGCGACGCTGCACGCGCATGTGGGCGACCTTAACCGCGTGCGCCGTATCGTCAAGGTAATGAGCCTCGTCAATTCGACGCCAGACTTCACCGAGCAGCATCTCGTCACCAACGGCGCGTCCGAACTCATCGCGGATATTTTCGGCGATGCCGGCAAGCACGCGCGTTCGGCATTCGGCGTGGCGCAGATTCCGCTTGGCGCATGTGTGGAAATCGAACTGATCGCCGAAGTAGCCTGACGCTTTCGCCTTCGCACCGCACGGTCGCAAGAACCCGGCGTCATCAGGCGCCGGGTTTTTTGTTTGCATGCTTGCCAAGAACGGCTGAAGACGCATGCGCGGCGAAAGCGCCTCGCCGATGCATTCGCGCCTGCCGAAACGATTCGTCGGCAGGCATCGGCAGCCATTTCGTTACGATATTCGATGGCACATTTTGCTTGCGGGACGCCGGTTCATCGGCAAGTCGTGCCACGCGTATACCCCTTGGCGACGCCCCTTTCCGAACTCGGGTCTGTTCGCTAATATCTGAACAATCGGGGACCACAAAAGCTCGAGCGCGATTCGTGTCGTATTCAGCCGCTTGCGCTTCGGCGCAAACGTATGCTGTCAGATAAGTCGCACCCTCATCGTCAAATCCGTGTTGTAGTTGCTTCAGTTGCCGCACGGCTTCAAGTAACCGCCGGGCGCCGAACGCTTCTCACGCGAAGCGCATGGCGCCAGATTCGCCATGCATCGTCGTTCGAAGCGTGGTCGCCCAACTCGCGCGGTATAGTGGCTCGTTTCGCCTCAACGCAAGAAGACATGGTCCGCTTCATACACATCGCGCGCTCGGCAGCTTGCAACCTCTCGTGCTCTTCGTCAGCCGAAGCGTTGCATGCCCTCGCGGGCCCACGCCTTCCATGAAGCGCTCGCGCATCAAGGCCAGCGACGCGCGCTCCGCGACACCGGGCGCGCGGCGGCGGCGCGCACTGTTGCTCATTCCCGTGCTCGGCACACTGGTGCTGGTGTCGTTGTGGGCCGTGATCTTCACGCGGCTCTCGGTGGAACGTGAATCCACCACGCACGAATCCATGGCGTCCGCCGCCATCCTCTCCTCCGCGCTCGAACAGCACACGATCAAGGCGATCCATCAGGTCGATCAGATCACGCGCTTCGTCAAGTACGAATACGAGAAGTCGCCCAGCGAGTTCGATCTCATCGCGACCGTGGACAAAGGCGTCGTGCAGAGCGACACGCTCGTGCAAGTCTCGCTCATCGACGAACACGGCGCGCTCATCGCCACGACGGCCGATCCGCATCCGAAGCCCATCGACTTGTCGGATCGCGAGCACTTCAAGGTTCACGTCCACTCCAACGACGACCTGCTCTATATCAGCCGGCCCGTGCGCGGACGCGTCTCCGGCATCTGGACGCTGCAGATCACGCGGCGGTTGAATCATTCCGATGGCTCGTTCGCGGGCGTGGTCGTCGTTTCGGAAGACCCCGCGTACTTCACGAGCGATTTCTATAACGTCGCGTCCATCGGGCATGAAGGCGTGATCGCGGTCGTGTCCGACAACGGCTCGGTGCTCGCGCGCAGTACGGGCGGCGGAGCGGGCACTTCTGGCGTAGCTGGCGTATCCGGCGCCTCTGGCGCTTCGTCTGCGGCCTCCGACGCACACGCGCCGAACGCCGTGGCCAAGGGCAGTGGCGCGCGCAACGCGAGCGGCCCCGTCCACGGCGAGTTCAGCGCGAGCGGCGTGTATCCGACGTCGGAGCACGCGTCGGGCATCTACGTCGATCCAATCGACGGCGTGAGGCGCATCGTGTCTTACCGGCATATCGACGGCTATCCGCTCGGCGTGCTCGTCGGCCTTTCGGAGCGCGAGGAACTCGTCGACTTCAATCACACGCGCAACGTGTATCTGCTGATGGCGGGCTTCATCTCGCTCGCGATGCTGGGCTTCTTCGCGGTCGCCACTGGTCTCATCGGCAAGCTGCTCGGGCGCGAGCGCGAGATGACGCATCTCGTCGAATACGATTTGCTGACAGGCTTGCGTAATCGCTATTCGACTCTGCGCGGGCTGCGGCAGGACGTGGCGCACACCGAGAACATCGGACGGCTTGCGCTGCTCTTCATCGACCTCGACAACTTCAAGACCGTCAACGACACGCTCGGCCACAACGCGGGCGATATCGTCCTGCAGATGACGGCGTCGCGTCTCGCCGAAACCGTCGGACAAAGCGGCACGCTGTCGCGTATCGGCGGCGACGAGTTCGTGGTGGTCGTCAAGGGCGAGGAAGTGGAGCAGCGCGCGATCACGCTCGCCGACGACATCTCGACCATGTTCGCCACGCCGTTCGATGTGCGCGGCAGTGCGTTCGTGCTGCACGCGAGCATCGGCATTGCGCTCTTTTCGGTATCGAACGAAAGCGAGATCGATCTGCTGAAGAAGGCCGATCTCGCGATGTACAGCGCGAAGGACGCGGGCAAGAACTGCTATCAGTTCTATTCGCCGCAGTTGTCGCATCGCGCGGATCATCTGATGAAGTGGGAGCAGCAGTTGCGCGTCGCGTTGACGGAGCAGCAGCTCTTTCTCGTATATCAGCCGAAGATCGATCTGGCGCGGCGCTGCATTACGGGTTTCGAGGCGCTCGTGCGCTGGAATCATCCGCAGCATGGGCTGATTCCCGCCAACGAATTCATTCCGGTTGCGGAGTCGACCGGCTTGATCGTCGCGGTGGGTGACTTCGTGGTTCACACGGCCTGCATGCAGCTCGCGCAATGGCAGCGCGAGGGCTACACCGGCTTGTCGCTCGCGGTGAACATATCGGCCGTGCAATTCTGGCGGGGAGACTTGCTTGAGACGGTGGCGCGATCCATCGAGGCGAGCGGCATTCCGTCGGACAAGCTCGAACTCGAGATCACCGAAACCGTGATGGTTGAATACCCCGAGCTCGTGCAGGAAAAGATCATGGCGTTGAAGCGTCTTGGCGTGCGTATCGCGCTGGACGACTTCGGCACGGGCTATTCGTCGCTGTCGTATCTGAACCGTTTTTCGGTGGATACCTTGAAGGTTGATCGCTCCTTCATCCAGGCGATTCCCGAAGACCGCAGCGTGTGCGTGATGGTGTCGGCCATCGTGAATCTCGCGCGTTCGCTCGGCCTGACGGTGGTCGTGGAAGGCACGGAACGCGAAGAGCAGATCGTGTGGCTCGCGGCGCTCGGTCCGGTGGAAGCGCAAGGCTTCCTGTTCTCGCGGCCTGTACCGGCGGATGGCGTGCAGGCGCTGCTCGACCGCTTTGGCGTATGCGGCTTGACACGAGGGGTCATGCCACGCTCGGAGAAAGATGCGGGCCATGCGGGTCAAGAGCCGCCGAGTCCCGCGCTGAGCGACGAACGCGGCGTTTGAGACTCAAAAGCCGCGCGACAAGACGGCAGTACCGATCGTCACCACGCCCAATACCAGGTTGATCACGACGAGGCGCCGCACCGTGCCCACGGCGCGCGCGCCATCGGGCCAGTTCTGCGCCTGCACCGCGCGACGGATGCGCGGAAACACGCCGAAGCGGATGTGCCCGAAGATCAGCATCATCACGATGCCGAGCCCCGCCATGGCGTGCAGCGGCCACGCCGCGTGACCACCGCCGAACTGCCACAGCAGGAAGCCGCCCGTGAGCAGAATCACGAGCACCGACCCCGCGACCCAGTTGAAGAAGCGTGCGAACACGGCTTCCCAGAGCGGCAGGCGCAATTGCGGCGTGAGATCGCCGAGCGCCGGGCGCAGGCAGAAATGCGCGAAGACCATCCCGCCTATCCATATGGCGACACCGAGCAGATGCAGGAAAAGGGCGGCTTCGATGGCGTGGGTCATGGGTCTTTTGATTATCGGGTGATTAGGTTCGGGAGGAAGGTGCCGCGAGTGACGCGATGTGTAGCCGTTTTTGTTTGCTGCGATTTTCGTTTATTTCGAATAAAATGGAAAGCCTGCCGAACGTACATGAGAACAGCCATGACCCATCCAGCCATATCCGAGACGACGCTGCCGGTCGAACGCGAAGTACAGGTGGCGGGCGAAGGACAGCGCACGCTTGCCGCCTATCTCTCGACCGGATTTCAGACTCAACGCATTCAAATCTACGATGACCATGAAAAGGCGCATCAAGTTGAATTGCCAACTTCGGCGCTTCGGCTGCTCGTCGATATCCTCGCCGAACTCGCGGACGGCAACGCTGTAAGAGTGGTCCCGGTTCACGCCGAACTGACCACGCAAGAGGCCGCCGATCTGCTCAATGTTTCCAGACCGCATCTCGTCAAATTGCTCGAATCCAATGCGTTGCCGTTTCGCAAGACCGGGAAGCATCGCCGCGTGCGCTTCACGGACCTCATGCGCTACAAAGCCGAGCGCGATCAAGAAAGCGAGCAGGCCATGGAAGCATTAACCCGACAGGCACAAGAACTAGGAATGGGTTACGAATGAGGAGTTCCCGCTTTACGGTTATTTATGATGCGTGCGTGTTGTACCCGGCGCCGTTGCGAGACTTTCTGATGTGGCTGGGTTTGTCCGGGCTTTTCAGAGCGCGATGGAGCGCGCGAATACACGACGAATGGAAGCGCAATCTCTTGCGTAACCGTCCCGACTTGTCGGCACGACAAGTGGACCGCACGGCCGCCCTGATGGATGCCGCCATTCCAGACGCACTCGTCACCCACTATGACGAACTCATCGACGCGCTCGACCTTCCCGATCCCAACGACCGCCATGTGCTGGCGGCGGCAATTCGCTGCGGCGCGAGCGTTATCGTCACGTTCAACGAGCGCGATTTTCCAAACGAAGTCTTGTCGACCTACGACGTCGAGGCGCAGCACCCCGATGTGTTCGTCGACAATCTTTTCGATCTCGACGAAGCCGCCGTGGTGCTCGCGGCCCAACGTCAACGCAGACAGCTAAGGAACCCTTTGCTCGACGTGGACCGTTATCTCGACATCCTGTCGAAGCAGGGGCTCGTCACTACTTGTAAATCTCTCGCGAGATTCCGGTCGGTCTTGTAGAGCGCGATGCCGGAAGCAAACCGGCATCGCGACGGACCCGCAATCGCCCTCACTCGAACACCGGCCTCAACTCCGCGACCTTCAACGTCCCATCCGGCGTCCTGCCCTTTCTCGCCCGCTTGCCCAGATGCAATTGCAACTGCGAGCCCGACAGCTTCTCGTCCTTCGGCTTGCCGCCGCGTCCGGTGCCGATCATCACCACGCCGCGTGCATCGATGGCAAGCGCCTGACGCAAGGTTTCCTTCGGATCGAGCGCCATCAGAATCACGCCGCGTCCGCCGCCCGAGAGCGTCTTCATCTCGTCCATGCCGAACACGAGCAGTCGCCCCGTGCTAGATAAACACGCGACATAGTTCGCGCCCGGCACGACCGGCATCGGCGCAAGCGGCAATGCGCCTTCGTCGATCGTCATGAACGCCTTGCCCGCCTTGTTGCGGCTCACCATGTCGCCGAGCTTCGCCATGAAGCCAAAGCCATTGCTCGATGCCAGCAGCAACGGCTGCTCCGCCGTCGCCGCGAAGTAATGCAGCAAGTGCGAGCCCGACTCCAGTTCGATCAGCGACGTGACCGGCACGCCGTCGCCACGGCCGCCCGGCAGCAACGCGACCGCCACGGAATACACGCGCCCGTTGCTGCCCCAAGCGATGAGCGTGTCCGGCGTGCGCGCCTGGAACACCGCGTAAAGACTGTCGCCCGCCTTGAAGGTGAAGCCCGCCGGATCGAGTCCGTGGCCTTTCAGCGCGCGCACCCAGCCACGCTGCGAGACGACCACCGTCACCGGTTCGTCGACCACGCGCACTTCGAAGGTCGCGCGCTTTTCCTGCTGAATCAGCGTGCGGCGATCGTCGCCATATTGCTTCGCGTCCGACTCGATTTCCTTGATGAGCAGACGCTTCATCGCGGCATCGCTATTGAGCAAATCTTCGAGCTTCGTCTTCTCGGTGCCGAGGTCGGCCAGCTCCTGCTCGATCTTGATCGCTTCGAGCCGCGCCAACTGACGCAAGCGGATTTCGAGGATGTCTTCCGCCTGCCGGTCCGACAGGTTGAAGCGCTGGATCAGCGCCTGCTTCGGCTCGTCCGCCTCGCGGATGATGCGAATGACCTCGTCGATATTCAGGAAGACGATCATCCGCCCTTCGAGAATATGGATGCGGTCGTTCACCTTGTTCAGCCGATGCTGCGTGCGGCGCGTCACCGTCACGAAGCGGAAGCCGACCCACTCGTGCAAGATTTCGACGATGCCCTTTTGCCGCGGCCGGCCATCCGCGCCGACCATCACCAGGTTGATCGCCGCGTTCGATTCGAGGCTCGTATGCGCGAGCAGCGAATGCACGAATTCGGTCTGGTCGATACGGCTCGACTTCGGCTCGAATACGAGCCGCACGGGCGCGTCTTTGCCGGACTCGTCGCGCACGGTGTCGAGCAAGCCGAGCAGTGTCTGCTTGGTCTGCAACTGGTCGGGCGTGAGCGTCTTCTTGCCGAGCTTGATCTTCGGGTTGGTGAGCTCCTCGATTTCTTCGAGAACCTTCTGTCCGGACGTGCTCGGCGGCAATTCGGTAATGACGAGTTGCCACTGACCGCGCGCGAGTTCCTCGATCTTCCAGCGGGCGCGCACTTTAAGGCTGCCGCGTCCGGTCTCGTAGGCCGTCGAGATTTCCGCGTGACTCGAGATGATCTGCCCGCCGCCCGGAAAGTCCGGGCCGTTCAGCTTTTCCATCACGCCGGCATGGCCGAGTTTCGGGTCGCGGATCATCGCGACGGCGGCCTGCGCCACTTCGCGTAGATTGTGCGAGGGAATCTCGGTCGCGAGACCCACCGCAATGCCCGATGCGCCATTGAGCAACAAGAACGGCAGACGCGCGGGCAAGAGCTTCGGCTCTTCGAACGAACCGTCGTAGTTCGGCATGAAATCGACGGTGCCCTGATCGATTTCATCGAGCAAAAGGCGCGCAATGGGCGTGAGACGCGCTTCGGTGTAGCGCATGGCTGCCGCGCCATCGCCGTCGCGCGAGCCGAAATTGCCCTGACCGTCGATGAGCGGATAGCGCATCGAAAAGTCCTGCGCGAGACGCACGAGCGCGTCGTAGGCGGACTGGTCGCCGTGTGGGTGATACTTGCCGAGCACGTCGCCGACCACGCGCGCCGACTTCACCGGCTTCGCGCCCGAGGCGAGCCCCATCTCGCTCATCGCGTAGAGGATGCGGCGCTGCACGGGCTTTTGCCCGTCGCACACGTCGGGCAGCGCGCGGCCCTTGACCACGCTCACCGCGTAGTCGAGATAAGCGCGTTCGGCGTAATCGCCGAGTGTGAGTTGTTCGCCTTCCGGTGCTGCTTGCTGATCGGCGAAGAGATCGTCTGTGATTCCCATCGAATATCCGTTGTTATGCGTTCAGGGCGCGTTGCATGCGGGCGCTTTGGGCCAAATTGCGAGCCTCAGATGTCCGCTTCCACTTCGTTGCCCTTCTCTTCGAGCCAGCTTCTGCGCGACGCGGCTTCGCCCTTGCCCATCAGCATGGTCATGCGCGAGACGGTGAGATCGAAGCCGAGATCGCCCAGGCCGACCGGCAGCAAACGGCGCGTGTCGGGGTTCATGGTCGTGTCCCAGAGCTGTTCCGCGCTCATTTCGCCGAGGCCCTTGAAGCGGCTGATGGTCCATGCGGTTTCGCGCACGCCATCCTTGCGCAGCTTGTCGAGGATGGCTTCGAGTTCGCCTTCGTCGAGCGCGTAGAGTTTCTGCGCGGGCTTCTTGCCGCGCGCAGGGGCATCGACACGAAAGAGCGGCGGACGCGCCACATGCACGTGACCGCGTTCGATCAATTGCGGGAAGTGCTTGAAGAAAAGCGTGAGCAAGAGCACCTGAATGTGCGAGCCGTCGACGTCCGCGTCCGAGAGAATGCAGATCTTGCCGTAGCGCAGATTCGACAGGTCGATCTTGTCGTCCGGACTATGCGGATCGACGCCGATCGCCACGGCGATGTCATGCACTTCGTTGTTCGCGAAGAGCCGGTCGCGTTCCGTTTCCCACGTGTTCAACACCTTGCCGCGCAAGGGCAGGATTGCCTGGAACTCCTTGTCGCGGCCCATTTTCGCGGAGCCGCCCGCCGAATCGCCCTCGACGAGAAAGAGTTCGTTACGCGCGATATCCGTCGATTCGCAATCCGTCAGCTTGCCCGGCAGCACCGCGACGCCCGAACTCTTGCGCTTCTCGACCTTCTGCCCGGCACGTGTACGCGCCTGCGCCTGGCGAATCACCAGTTCCGCGAGCTTCTTGCCGTATTCCACGTGCTGGTTGAGCCACAATTCGAGCGCCGGACGCGAGAACGACGAAACGAGTTTCACGGCATCGCGACTGTTCAGGCGTTCCTTGATCTGGCCTTGGAACTGCGGATCGAGCACTTTCGCGGAGAGCACGAACGACACGCGCGCGAACACGTCCTCGGCGAGAAGTTTCACGCCCTTCGGCTGAAGGTTATGAAGCTCGACGAAACTTTTAACCGCCTGAAAGAGCCCGTCGCGCAGGCCGGATTCGTGCGTGCCGCCCGCGGGCGTCGGGATCAGATTGACGTAGGACTCACGCAGAAGCGGCCCTTCCTCGCTCCACGCGACGACCCACGACGCGCCCTCGCCTTCGGCGAAGGTTTCCTCGCTGGAACGCGAGCTTTCCGCGAAACGTTCGCCTTCGAAAAGCGGGATCAGCAAGTCGCTGCCGCCCATGCCTTCGAGCAGATAGCCGCGCAAACCGTCTTCGTATCGCCACGATTGCCGTTCGCCCGTTTTCTCGATGACGAGCGCCACTTCCACGCCCGGCAGCAAGACGGCTTTAGAACGCAACAGGCGCTGCAGTTCGCCGAGCGGGAAATTCGGGGAATCGAAGTACTTGGGATTGGGCCATGCGCGCACGCGCGTGCCCGTCTTTTTCGCGCCCCGGTCGCCGGGGCGCGTGACGAGTTGCTCGATGACGTCGCCATTGGCGAACGCCAGTTGCGCGATCTTGTTGTCGCGCCAGACCGTGACTTCGAGGCGCGTGGCAAGCGCGTTCGTGACCGAAACGCCCACGCCGTGCAGCCCGCCGGAAAACGTGTAGGCGCCGCCCGCGGCCTTGTCGAACTTGCCGCCCGCGTGCAAGCGCGTGAACACGATTTCGACCACCGGCACGCCTTCTTCCGGATGCAGGCCGAACGGAATGCCACGGCCGTCGTCCTCGACGGACACGGAGTTGTCCGTATGAAGCGTGACGGTGATCTGCTTGCCGTAGCCGCCGAGCGCCTCGTCGGACGCGTTGTCGATGACTTCCTGAATGATATGCAGCGGGTTCTCGGTGCGCGTGTACATGCCGGGCCGCTGCTTGACCGGCTCGAGCCCCTTGAGAACCTTGATCGATGCTTCGCTGTAGCCGGCCGCTTTCGCGCTCATCGCGCGCTCTCGTTGCGCTGCGCGGTGTTGCGTGCCTGACTCGGCCGCGCTGGATTTTTTCGTGGTCATAGTTGAACGTTGACCCGGCATCGTGCGTGCTCGCGGGAATGCCACGACATGCGCCCGAAGTGCCGGCGAATGCTTGATCGATTGCTCGAAACGTTATCTGCCTGGCCGGATGTGCTCGTGCGGAGCGCTCGCCCCGCCCGCCGATCCTTGGCCGCGCTAGGAGAATAGCGGTTTTCGTCCGCGCCGCCCACATCGGACGAATAAAAGGCCAGCCCTGACCGCGCCGATTTCGCGCGGTCGCGGCCAGGCATGCTGAAATGCGTGTGTTACTTGCGCTTGGCTTCGAGCTCTTCCCAGCGCTCGAGCGCAACCATGAGTTCCTCGTCGATCGCTGCGTGCCGCTCCGAAAGACGCGCGCCTTCCTTGGCGTCCTTCGCGAAGATCGAACCGTCTTCCAACTGAGCGCCGATGCGCTTTTGCTCCTCTTCCAGTTCCGCGATGCGCACCGGCAGCGCTTCCAGCTCGCGCTGTTCCTTGAACGACATCTTGACGCTGCGTTGCGCGTTGCGGCCGGCCGCGCTTTCCTTCGGCGCGTCGTCCTTCGTCGCTTCCTTCGCGCTCTGACGCGCGGCTTCCTCGGCGATACGCTCCGAACGTTCGCGCTGAATCTGCCAGTCCGAGAAGCCGCCGACATACTCGCGCCACTTGCCGCCGCCTTCCGCGGCGAACACGGACGTCACCACGTTGTCGAGAAAAGCGCGGTCGTGACTCACGAGCAGCACGGTGCCGTCGTATTCCGCGAGCAGTTCTTCGAGCAGTTCGAGCGTGGGAATGTCGAGGTCGTTGGTCGGCTCATCCAGCACAAGCACGTTGGCGGGCCGCGCAAAGAGCCGCGCAAGCAGCAGCCGATTGCGCTCGCCGCCCGACAGCGAGCGCACCGGCGAGCGCGCGCGTTCCGGTGCGAACAGGAAGTCGCCGAGATAGCTCATCACGTGCTTCTTCACGCCGTTCACTTCGACCCATTCGCTGCCGGGGCTGATGGTGTCGGCGAGCGATTTGTCGAGATCGAGCTGTGCGCGCATCTGATCGAAATACGCCGCCTGAATGTTCGTGCCGGTACGCACGCGCCCTTCGTCGGGCTGCAATTCGCCGAGAATCAGCTTGAGCAGCGTCGTCTTGCCCGCGCCGTTCGGCCCGACGAACCCGATCTTGTCGCCGCGCATGACGGTGGCCGTGAAGGCATCGACGACGGTGCGCCCGCCAAAGCGTTTGGTTACATCGGTCAGTTCGGAGACGATCTTGCCGGATTTCTCGCCCTGCCCGACATCCAGCTTGACGTTGCCTTGCACGTTGCGGCGTTTGGCGCGTTCGTTGCGCATCTCGACGAGCCGCGCAATGCGTCCGACACTGCGCGTGCGGCGTGCTTCCACGCCCTTGCGAATCCACACTTCTTCCTGCGCGAGCAGTTTGTCGAACTTCGCCGCTTCCACCTGTTCGACTTCGAGTTGCTGCGCCTTTCTCGTCTGGTACGCGCTGAAGTTGCCGGGATACGACAAGAGCCGCCCGCGATCCAGTTCGACGATGCGTGTAGCCACGCGATCCAGAAACGCGCGATCGTGCGTGATGAAAAGCAGCCCAGTGCGCAGTGTCACGAGCAGGTCTTCCAGCCAGCGGATGCCGTCGAAGTCGAGATGGTTGGTCGGTTCGTCGAGCAAGAGCACGTCGGGCTGCACGACGAGCGCGCGGGCCAGGGCGACACGCTTTTTCATGCCGCCGGACAGCGCGCCCGAACGCGCGTCGCCGTTGAGACCGATCTGCGCGAGCGTGGTCGCGACGCGATTGCGCCAGTTCCAGGCATCGCGCAAATCGAGCGCCGATTGCAGCGCGTTCATGCGCGAGAGCAAGGCGTCGTGCTGCGCGCCTTCGGGGGTATCCGCGAGTTCGTGGGCGACGGCGTCGTATTCGTCGAGGAGCGCGCGTGCTTCGGTCAGGCCGGAGGCGACGACATCGAACACGGTGGCGTCGAGATCGAATTCGGGTTCCTGCGGCACATAGACCGTGGAGAGTTCGTTCTGACGCGTGACGAGACCGTCGTCGGGCGCGGCAAGCCCCGCCACGATCTTGAGTAGCGACGACTTGCCCGCGCCGTTGCGGCCGATCAGACCGACGCGTTCACCCGCTTCGAGCGAAAAATCCGCGTGATCGAGCAATGCGACGTGACCGAACGCGAGCTGCGCGTCCGTAATGGAATAAAGCGACATGGGGATGGATGCGAACAGTGCGATACCGGGGAAGCGGCCATTGTACCGATGTTAGGCCCGAGGGTTGGGGCGCTGGCTGAATGGACGAGGATGGCGAGTCGGAAACGCGGCGTGCGCGCGCGGTCGTCGGCGAAGGCCCTGGCCGTATGGACGAGGGCGCGGCGGCGTGGCTGGTCCGAAACGCATGGGACGTCGATGCGGCCGATGCAATCGTCGGCTGGATGCGGATGCGGCGTGCCGGTAGGTACGAAAGAATCGCGACGGCAGCCTCGGCCATTCCGCAAGGAATCGCCGCTGCCCCCGCCGCCCTCACGTTACTTCACATGAACCTTGATAGTGGAACTCATCTCCGGCCCATACGACTTGTGCTGGCCGTCGCCGAACTGCATGGTGAGCGTGTGATCGCCCGGCGGCAGCTTCACATCGGCTTCCGTCTGGCCTTTACCGAAGTGCAGCGAGGTATCGTTCGCGGGAATCACGGTGCCCTTGGGCAAGGGACCGCTGTCGATGAGCAGATGGTGATGTCCGGTGCCTTCCGTCATCGTGCCGGCTGGCGCGATCTTCATGCCGTCCACGCCGAACGTCACATGCACGGGGCTCGTGACGGTGGCGCCGTCTTTCGGCTCCGCGAAGTAGACGCGCGACGATTGCGCATGTGCCGCGCCAGCGAGCATCGAGAGCGCGAATGCGCCGGGCAATAGCGCTTTCGAGAGCGTTTTCTTAAGCATCGTGTTCTCCTTGTCGATAAACCGGCCGATTGCGCGAGCCTTCGCGCCGAGGCCGCGACCAAGGATACACCGCGTGTCGTGAAGTTGTCGTGGCTACTCGCCACGCCAACGTGGCGCGCTCGCGTCCGAGCGATCACGACGCCACGGCGATCAACTCGGGACTCTCGTCCGTCACCGGCGCACAATCCCAGTTTCCATACCAATCGATCTGCGCAAAACCCGCGTCATTGAGCAGGCGCGCCAACTCATCGCGCGAGCGAAAGCGCAACTCGCTCTTTGCGGATAGCGTCTCGCCATCGTCGAAACGATAGTGCGTCGTGAAGGCCGCGCGTGCGCTGATTAGCGGATCGGGGGTCTCGTGAAGTTCCTGCCACACTTCGACGCCGCGTCCATCCGGCCCGCTCACGCGACGTCGCGAATGCTCCGGCGTCCATCGCTCCCACGCGCGCGCATTGGGATTGCGGCTTTCGAAGGCGATGCGTCCGCCACGACGCACCGCCCGGCGCGCGGCCACGAGCGTGGCGAGAAAGGTAGCGTCGTCGAGAAAGACTTGCGCGACGTGACCCGTCATCAACAAGAGATCGGCAGGGGCGACGAACGGCAAGGCGGAAGCGTCGCCTTCGATCCACGTCACGCGCTCGCCGTGCGCATGCGCACACGCGCGCGCAACGCGCAACATCGGCGCGGAAGGATCGATGCCCGTGACCTTGTAGCCACGCATCGCCAATTCGCAGGCGAGCAAGCCCGTGCCGCAGCCCAGATCGACGATATGTCCCGCCGATTCGGCTAGCGCGAGATAAAACGCGGTATCGGCGGCGGCGGGATTGAGCGCGTCGTAGAGCGCGACGATGCGTGGATCAGCGTAACTGGACATGAGCGGCTCTGTAGGCGAACGAGTGATGGAGCGCGACGAAGCGCCGCTCAGCGTAACAGGAGATTAGCGCTTCTCGTCGGCGAGCGCGACGAAGCACGCGTCAGCGTAACCGGAGATTAGCGGCTCTGATAAGCCAGCGCGTCGCGCATTGGTTGGCTGTGCACCATGATCGGACCGGAGAACGGCGTGTCGAGGTCGAGGATCACGAGCACCGCCGAGGCGATCGACAGCGCGCCCAGCGTGATCGTCACGAGCGACAGCGCGTTGCGCGGCGCGATCAGCCCGAAGCAGAGAAAGATGATGAGCAGCCAGCCCACGAGAATCCGGTCGAACGGATAGGAGATCGACCCATGCGCTTCCTCGACGAGCTTCCAGCGCAGCGCGATGAGGTCTTCGAAGCGCGTCGCGCATTCGTCGGCGAGGCGCTGGTGGTAGGCATCGCCCGGTGCGAGCACGCGCACTTCATGCTGGCCACGATTGAGCAATTCGCCGAGCGTGCGGCTCGCGAGATTGTCGGCTCCGCCAAGCGATGTGCCGACCGCCGGATAATCGCCCACGGGCGGCGCTTCGTCGGGCCAGGTGCTGGCGATCGCCGCAGCGGTGTACGAGCGCAAGAGCGCACGTGCGCGCTCAAGGTCGGCGCCGTAATCGCGCATGGTGTGATCGAGTTCGATGATCGATGTCGCGTAACTGCGCAAGTCGGTGTTGGTGGTATCGAAGACCGTTTTCGCGGATGCCGTCAGCAAGCCGAGCACGAGCGCCGCGAAGGTCACCAGCATGCCGACCAGCAGTTGCACGAGTTGCACGGTCTCCTGCGCCTTGTGCTCCTCGGGCAGCAACGGCCGGACGATCGCGCCCAAGCCGGTGCTTGCGAGCAGCAACGCGAAAACGAGGACGGCGGATTCGACTTCAGTCATGAGCGCATGGGTCGTGGGCGCGGCGGCGCAACGGTTCGCCGCATTATCGACCAGAAAGCAGGCGCGGTGCAGTTGAAAAAACGCCGGGGACGCAGCGTTTCGACTCGTCGATCGAAGGGCGGCCGCGGCCTAGAAAGCGACGGACATGGTCGCCATCACGCTCGCCGTGCTCTTCAACCGGTTCGTGCTTGCAATCGACGGTACCCATCGCAAGCTCGCCGACAACGGGCGCTTGCCGTCGATCTTGGTGTCGTAGGTGAGGATCGGACCCATCGAAAAGTCGTGCCCCCGAAAGCCGTTCAGCCTGTCCGCGAGCGGTCCCGAGTCGTTGCCCAACTGCTGAACCGTTCCGAGCACGAGGCCAACCCCCAGGCCGTTCGAGAACTTCTTCAGTCCCATTGCATCCAGCGTGAACAATGGCGCGTTCTGATAATCGGTTGCGGTGTTTCGCGTATAGAACTGGAGACCGGCCACGACGTCGAATTCGAGCCCGTATTTCGGCATCAACTGGGTGAACGCGACCTGCGGGACGAAGGTCCAGTTATTCAGGCTGGGATTGGCGAGCGCGTTCGCATCGTAGTGACCGGTGGGCGCCCAGAAATTGAAGCTGAGCGCGATATGCGCCGTCTGGGAAACGTGATACCCGGCCACGATAGGCGTGAAGTAGAGGTCGAACAGATTCGACGCGCGGTCGCTGCTCGTCGTTCCGAAACGCCCCGCCGAAAACGATGCCGTCACTTCGGTCCATACGTACGGAACCGTGATTCCCGACGCGAAGTCCCATCCCGCAAAGCCGCCCCATACCTTGAGCACCGTCGCGAGCGTGAAGGCGACTTGCCCGTCGATCCCGAGCGAGGTCTTGCCGGCAATCGGGACCTGACGATTGCCGCTGATGGAACCATCGATATAAATTTGCTGCAGACTCACCAGCGTCAGCGGCTCTGGCGGAACAATGCCGATTCCGGACAGCACGCTCATGCCCGCAACGGGCCGCCCCAACGCGCCCTCGGTCGCACGCGAGGATAAAGGCAGCAGGCAGACGCCGACCACGAAAAGCGCCACGGCGAGGCGATGCCAATGGACTCGGAAAGCATGCATGAGGTGGTGTGTCGGTAACGTCATGCCGGTTCATCGCCTTTAGAAAAAACAACGATTTCACGCAAGCAAGATGCGGCGCTCAGTCGTGCGCGCCGAGCACCCAGCGGTAATACGGGTTCGCCTGGTCGGCGCTCAGCACCGCGCGAATTTCCCCCGCCCATGCGTTGCGGTCGCCACGATACGCATCGAGTCCCGCCCGGTAAAACGCATGCAGTGTGTCGCGCTCGCTGTGCAGCGCTTCGGTGAATCCGGCGTCGCCGTTTGCGAGCGGCGGTTCGTTCTGCAACGCCAGCAAGCGCGTCAGCGTCGCCGGAAAATCCGTCGGCTCGACCCACGGCGCGTATTCGATGCGCGGATCGTCGTCGGTGACGGGGCGGGCATCGGCGGCATAGTAGGCAAGTGCGGGGCGGTCCGCGACATAAGTTGCAAGAAGCGCTTCCGCCGAGCCGATGCCCACCTCGTTCAACGCGCGCGCTACGTCGGGCTGTGCCAAGCGCTCGCGAATGCGCGGCACGTCGAGCGTCAACGGCTGCCTGGAGCCGATCAGCATCATCTCGTGGAACTCGGTCGTGAAGAGCGCGGCATGCGGAAACACCTGCATGAAGCTGTGGATGAGCGAGCGCGTTTCCTGCTCGTTTTGCGTCGCGATTGGCAACCATTGCGCGACGATACCGCGCTCGTTCAACCGCGCCGCCGCGAGCCGGTAGAACTGAGTCGAATACAGGTTCACCACGCCCGCCGCCGATGGCGGCGGCGGTTCGAGCGTCACGAGGTCGTAGCGTTCATCGCGCGACAGCAGTTCGCGCCTGCCATCTCCGGCTCGAAGTTCGATGCGCGGATCGGCGCTCACGTCGTAATTGCCCGCGAAGGCCGGCGACGCGCGCACGACCGCCGGCAACAATTCGGCGACCACCCGTTTTTCGAGGCCCGGCCACGCGAGCAGCGCGCCCGCCGTGATACCCGTGCCGAGTCCGATGACGAGCGCGGAACGCGGCGCACCGGCATGCACGATGAGCGGCAGCAGCGCTTGCAGACGCATGTAGCGCAGCGACGTCATGGCGTCGCCCGAGTTCGAGACACCTTGAATGTAGAGACGGCGGAACCGTTGCGCCTCAGGGCCTTGTTCGAGCACGGCGACCGTCCCGCCCGAGCTTTCCTCGTAATAGGCAAGGCTGCCGTGATGCGCCTTGGCGAGCAGCACGCCAAGCCGGTCGGACGGCACGACGATCGCGACGGCAACCGAGATCGCCGCAATGCCCGCGCTCGCCCAGATGCCGGCCTTTTGTGCGGAACGCGCGCTCAGTGCCGCCGACAAGCCGATCAGACTCGCCGCGACCGCAAGCAAGCCGAGCGAGCGGATCAGACCGAGCGACGGAATCAGCACGAAACCCGCAAACAGCGTCCCGCCGATGCCGCCCGCGGTATTCATCGCGACGACGCGCCCTACCCGGCTTGCGATGCCGCTTCCGTGCGCCGTGTCCCCATCGGCGGCCATGGCGAGCGCGAAAGGGAACGCCGCGCCGAGCAAGATCGTCGGCACGAGCACGATCACGCATGCGGCGACGGCAAAGCCCGCGCTCATCGACGCGAGCATGTTGCCCGTCACGCTCAGGCCGAAGTCGGCTGCGTGACCCTGGGCGAGCGAAAGCCAGTCGCCCACGCATGCGACGCCCGCGAACGCGGCCAGACCCGCCGACGCGATCAGCACGCCGAATGCGCTCCACGGGTCGCGTATCCGTTGGGCATGGCGCGCCGCGATCGCGCTGCCGAGCGCAAGACCGAGCAAATACGTGGCGAGCACGATGGAAAAAGCGAAGCTGCGCGTGCTGACGAATTGCCCGATGGCCTGCGACCAGATCACCTCGTAGCCGAGCGCGATGCCACCCGCGACGGCATAGAGCGCAATGGCGATGCGCGAGCCGGAGGAAGCGGCGCTGGCGCGCGCGGCGGGGTCATCGAGCGAACCGTTCTGCACGGCGGCGCGGCGCATGAGCAACATTGCACCGATCGCGGCGCAGGCGTTGAGAAGCGCGGCCGCATAGGCGCTGCCCTGCACGCCTAGCAAAGGAATCAGCACGAACACCGGCAGCAACGCGCCAGCGATGGCGCCCGCGGTATTGGCCGCGTACAACCGCCCGCCCGCGCTACCGATGTCTTGCCGCGACGCGCCGGTTGCACGCATGAGGACGGGCAAAGTGCCGCCCATCGCGATGGCAGGCGCGCCGACCAGCGCGAAAGGCAAGAACCACGCAAGCGGCCCGGCGCGCTCTTGCAGCGTCGCGAAGAGCGCGGCCGAGTGCGCCAGCGCGTGCGTCGCGCCCGGACCGAGGCCAAGCACGGCGAGTTCCAGTCCCGCGTACAGCAACCACGGCCGCATGCTCCGGTCGGCGAGCTTGCCGAAGAGCCATCCGCCGAGCGCGAGTCCCGCAAAGAACGCACTGATCGCAACGGTCACGGCCTGCACTTCGATGCCGACCACGAGCGTGAGTTGCCGCACCCACAACACCTGGTAGATCAGCGCCGCGCCGCCCGATGCAAACAACAGCAACGCAGGCCACGCGAGACGCATGGTGCTCGCGTGATGCGCATCGGCGCTGGCCGGTGCGCGGCGGCTTGCCTTGGTCCGGGCGGATTTGATCGCGGCGCTCAGATCTGTCATCGTCTCTCGGCTCCCGGATCACTTGCCCGCGCTTTCGATGCTCTTCATCAAGTTGTCGGTCATCTGGTCGATACTGAAGCTGCTGGGCCGTTGAGCGGGCGGATATTGCTTGAACGTCGCGAGGAACGGCGCGACCTTCGAGACGGCGTATTGCGCGATATACACGTTCTTCGTGGTCCAGTCGTAATACTGGTCGGAGACGATATCGGCGCGCTCGTAAGGGTCCATGCGCAGATTGAAGATTTTCGGCACGCGCAGACACGTGAACGGGTTCGCCCACACTTCATAGCCGCCCGGCTGGCGCTGCTCGCAGAAGACCACCTTCCAGTCGTCCTGGCGCATCGCGACGAGCAGGCCATCGTCGTTGAAGTAAAAGAACTCGTGACGTGGCGCGTCCTTCGTCTGGCCTGTGAGATACGGCACGAAGTTATAGCCGTCCAGATGCACCTTGAAGTTCTTGCCGCCGATCGCCGCGCCCTTGAGCAAGCGGTCGGCAATGCCGTTGTCGCCCGCCGCGGCGACCAGCGTCGGGAACCAGTCGAGGCCCGAGATCATCTGCCGCGAAACCGTCCCCGGCTTGATCTTGCCGGGCCAGCGGATGATCGCGGGCACCCGGAACGCGCCTTCCCAGTTGGTGTTTTTCTCGCTGCGGAAAGGCGTGGTGGCGGCATCCGGCCATGAGAACTGGTTCGGCCCATTGTCCGTCGTATAGACGACGATGGTGTTGTCCGCGATCTTCATGTCGTCGAGCGCCTTGAGCAGCTTGCCGACGTCGTTGTCATGCTCGATCATGCCGTCGGCGTATTCGTTGCCCGGCATGCCGCTTTGACCGAGCATGGATGGCCGCACGTGCGTGAACAAATGCATGCGCGTCGTGTTCATCCACACGAAGAAAGGCTTGTTGGCCTTGTTCTGGCGCTGCATGAAGTCGATGGCGGCGCTCGTCGTTTCGTCGTCGATCGTCTCCATGCGTTTGGTGTTGAGCGGACCCGTGTCCTGCACGCGGCCATCCGCGAACGAATGGATCACGCCGCGCGGCGCGTTCGCCTTGACCCACGCCGTGTCGTTCTTCGGATAATAAGGACGCTCCGGTTCTTCCTCGGCGTTCAGGTGATACAGGTTGCCGAAGAACTCGTCGAAGCCGTGCTTGGTGGGCAAGTACTGATCGCGGTCGCCGAGATGGTTCTTGCCGAACTGGCCGGTCGCATAGCCGAGCGGCTTGAGCGCCTCGGCAATGGTGATGTTCTGCGCCTGCAGGCCGACGTCCGCGCCGGGAATGCCCACTTTCGACAGCCCCGTGCGCAAGGTGACTTCGCCCGTGATGAAGGTCGAACGGCCCGCCGTGCAGCTGTTCTCCGCGTAGTAGTCGGTGAAAAGCATGCCCTCGTTGGCTATGCGATCGATGTTCGGCGTTTCGTAGCCAACCACGCCTTTGCTATATGCGCTGATATTGGTCTGCCCGATATCGTCGCCGAAGATCACGAGAATGTTGGGCTTCTTCCCATTCTGATTATTGTTCTGCGCGGCGGCGGGCGCGGGAGCCGGCGCGGGTTTTGCGGGCTTCGCCGCGTTCGGCGTCTGCGCGGTCGAGACGATCGGCGGGACGATCAGCACGCAGATCGCGGCGAGCGCGGCGAGCGCGCCGGTGATATAGCGGAAGCGTCGGAGTTGCGGCTTGGTCATTGTGATTCTCCTTGAGCGCCATACGTCTTTCGCGCGTCGCCCGTCATGGCGCGCTTGCCGGATAAACCGCCTTCCAGTCGTTCTTCATGCTCACGACGATCCACCCGCGCGCGAGCGCCTCGTCCCATGCGCGGTCGAGCTTGCCGATCTTCGACTGGCGGTCGTAGGCGAATTCGCGCGCCGCGTCGTCGTGATGCACGATCAGTTCGAGATGCGGCCCGTCCTGCGCGGCCGTGTATTGCAGCATCTGCAAGTCGCCGTCCGAGTTGCCGAACGCGAGCACGGGCTTCCTGCCGATGTTCCGGTAGATGCCGACGGGCTTGCCGGGACCGTCATCGACGAAATCGAGCTTCGGTTCGCGCACGAGTGCGGGCTTGCCGTCGCGCACGACGTACTTCACGAGCTGGCTCGACCCGATCACCTGTTCGGGCGGAATGCCGTAGACCTGTTCGGCGAACACGCGCATGAATTCGATCGTTCCTCCGGACACGATGAAAGTCTTGAAGCCATTCGCCCGCAAATAGTCGAGCAGTTCGAGTTGCGGCTGATAGACGAGCGCGGTGTACGGACGCCCGAGCGTCGGATGCTTCGATGTTGCGAGCCACGCGCGAATGGCGCTGTCGTATTCATCGACCGTCATGCCGCTGTTCGCCACCGCGAGCAGTTTCAGCAATGCTTTTTGCTGGCCCGCGAGCGCGGCCTTGTCGCCCGATGCCAACGCCTTGAACGCCGGGTCGCCACGCCATTCCGGATGGTTCGGCGCGGCCGCCTTCACTTCATCGAGCATGAAGGCAAACTGAAAATAGATAGGTTGTTCGCTCCACAACGTACCGTCGTTATCGAACACGGCGATACGTCGCGCGGGCGGCAAATAGGTTGGCGATCCTTCGCGCGTGACGGTTTGCACGAAGTCGATGAGCGCTTGCCGAGCGCGGCCGCCGCGCCACGACGGCAGAACGCCTTGCGCCATCTGCGCGGTGCTGGCGCTCACGCCGGCGCTGGCCTGCGCGGACGCGTCGTTGCCGGAGCGCGCGCAGCCCGCCAGGAGCACCGCGAACGCGGCAGTCAGCAGCGCGGCCCGCACGCCAGCAAGAATGTGTCGAAGTCCCCGCCGCACTCGACTCTCCTTTCGCAAAAGCAATGTGTTGCCGCGCCGATGCGTTCAGCGAGCGGCGGTCCGAGTCGGATTCGCCGGCGATGCGCCATGCGCCGCTTGCCAGACGTCCTTATCCACCACGAGTCTGAAACCGAGGTGCGACATGCTGTTGTAGGGGTCGGTGCCGCGCCGCGCGCTTGGCCGATAGCTCAGGCAGTAGTCTTCGTTGCACAGAAACGAACCGCCGCGCGTAACGCGTTTGGGCGCTTCCACGGGAACGCCGGGATCGGCCGGGTCCCATGAACTGGCCGGGCCCGCGGGCTCGTTGACCACCCCGCCTATCGATGCCTCGCGCCTGAACTGATCGGCCCGGTACCAGTCGGCTACCCATTGCCACGCGTTGCCGGTCATGTCGGAGAGTCCGTAGCCGTTGGCCGGAAAACTCCCCACGCGGCTCGTCCCGGCCGCGCCGCCCGCTTTCGCGTTGACGACGGGGAACGGCTGCTTTTCCTGGCCTTGCCAGACGTTGGCCATTTGCTTGCCGTCGGGTGCGAACTGGTTGCCCCAGGAATAGGTCGCCTGATCGAGCCCGCCGCGCGCGGCGAATTCCCATTCGGCTTCGGTGGGCAGGCGCTTGCCCGCCCATTTGGCATAGGCCTCGGCGTCTTCGTAGGAGACCTGCACGACGGGATGATCGTCCTTGCCATCGATATTGCTCGACGGCCCCGAGGGATGCCGCCAGTCCGCGCCCGGCACGAAGCGCCACCAGCGCGAATAGTCTTGCAGAGACACCTGTTCCCGTGTGCCGACGAACACCATTGCGCCCGGCGTGAGCGCACTGTCCGGCGGACGCGCCGTGCCGGGTGGCAACTGCACCCGGAGCGTCTCCCAGTCGGGTTTCTTTTCAGCGGTGGTGATGTAGTGCGTGGCCGCCACGAACGCGCCGAATTCGGCGTTCGTCACGTGATGCTCGTCCATCCAGAAACCGTGAACGCGCACCGTATGCGCCGGACGTTCGTTGGCTTGCGCGCGCTTGCTGTCGCTGCCCATCTGGAATTCGCCGCCGGGTATCCACGCCATGCCTTTCGGGCCGCTCACGCCGTCGCCGAGGACGGCATGGACCGTCGGCCTGGCGGGCTCGCGCAGCGCGCGGCTCACCGCGAATCCGACGAGCGCCGGACATAGCAGCACGAGCACGGCCCACAGCGCCATGCGCCTTGCGTTGAATTCCGAGCTTCGCCCGGCCGCGTTGTGATTCACCGGTATGTTCGCCATTGCCGTCACCCCGACCGTGTCGCATGGGAGCCAACACAATGGAGCCACCAATATACGAACGAATAAATGTTAGCAATCTTTTTTTCGAGCGATGCCGCAAACGGTAGGCATCCTTGCGAAAGGGCCGACACGGCTTTGACGAAACCGCCTTGCTTTAGTAACTTGTGCAGCACGTGTTCAGACAGCTTCGGGATCATCGCATCAGCAACGCGTGCGCGTTGCACTCTTAGCGAGCGAGCCATGCAAGACCTCATCCGGCGATTCGAGACGAGCATCGGGCAAGCGGTGATCGGCCAGGAGGCCGTCGTGCGCCAGATTCTCATTGCGCTTTTCGCGGATGGGCACGTGCTGCTCGAGAGCCTTCCGGGTCTCGCAAAGACACGTACCGTCAAGGCCATCGCGGCGCGTCTGGCCGCCACGATGAAGCGCATCCAGTTCACGCCCGATCTGCTGCCCTCGGATATCACGGGCGGCGAGACGCTTCTGCAATCGGGCAACGAACGCACGCTCTCGTTCCAGCCGGGTCCCATCTTCGGCAATCTGATTCTCGCGGACGAAATCAACCGCGCGCCCGCCAAGGTTCAATCCGCGCTGCTCGAAGCCATGGAAGAGCGGCAAATTTCAATCTCCGGCAAGACGTACCCGCTGCCCGAACTCTTCCTCGTGATGGCGACGCAGAATCCCATCGAACAGGAAGGCACTTATCCCCTGCCGGAAGCGCAGATGGACCGTTTTCTCATGAAGGTGCTGATCGGTTATGCGTCGCCCCGGAGCGAGGCGGACATGCTGCGCTTGCTGCGTCGCGAAAGCGAGGGCGCGCCGGCCGCCATGGAAACGCTGACGCAGGAAGATGTGTTCGCCGCGCGCGAGGCCGTCCGGCGCGTCGCGGTGGCGCCGGCCATCGACGAATACATCGTATCGATTGTCAACGCGACGCGTCATGGCGGCGCGCTCGATGCCGACCTCGGCAAATGGATCGAAGTCGGAGCGAGCCCGCGCGGCGCGATCGGACTGGATCGGGCGAGCCGCGTGCATGCATGGCTCGACGAGCGCGATTTCGTCACGCCAGACGACGTGCGCGCGGTCATCCATCCGGTGCTGCGGCATCGTTTGTTGCTGTCCTACGATGCGACCGCCGACAAGGTCGGCGCCGACCACGTGATCGACCGGCTAGTGGAAAAAGTGGCCGTGCCAGCTTGAGCCGGAGGGAACCCGCGATGCCGCACGACGCAGCAGACGTTCATGGCCCGCCCGCTTCGGCCATCGGCAGCGTTTATGTCGATGCCGCGCATCTCGCCGGGCTCGAAGGCCGCGCGCGGGGTTTGAGCTTCGTCGCGCCCGCGCCCGTAACGAGCATCTTGTCGGGACGGCAAGCGTCGCGCATGCGCGGACGCGGCCTGAATTTCGAGGAACTGCGCGGCTATTTGCCCGGCGACGACATACGCCATCTCGACTGGCGCGTGAGCCTGCGCACGGGCAAGCCGCATGTGCGGGTCTATACCGAGGAGCGCGATCGGCCGCTTCTGGTCATCGTCGATCAGCGCATGAACATGTTCTTCGGATCGAGCCGTGCGCTCAAGTCCGTGGTCGCGGCCGAAGCGGCGGCGCTCGCCGTGTGGATGGCGTTTGCCGCTGGGGATCGCGTGGGCGGCGTCGTGTTCGGCGACGAAGAAGTGGTCCGCGTGCGTCCGTTGCGAAGTCGCGCGCGCATCGACTTGCTGTTCGGCGCCATCGCGCGGATGAACGCGTCGTTGCATGCCGAGAGTCTCGCGCGAACGAATTACGCGCAACTCAATGCGGCGCTCGAAGGCGTGTTGCAGATCGCATCGCACGACTTTCTGGTGTGCATCATGAGCGACTTTGCAGGCGCCGATGAACGCACGCGCCGGCTGCTCCGGCAGATTGCCGCGCATAACGACGTGATCGCGGCGCTCGTCTTCGATCCTCTCTGGCAAGGCATGCCCGAGCATCGCGCGCTGGTGGTGAGCGAAGGACGCTTGCAAGTGGAGCTGCGCATGGAAAACGAACGCGTGCGTGCGCCGCTCGCCAGCCTCTTCAAGGGCCGCGCGGCAGCGATTGCGGAGCTATTGCGCACGAGCGGCGTGCCGTTGATGGCGTTATCGACCGCCGAACCGGTCGTCGATCAGGTGCGGCGCTTATTCGGCGAGCGCGTGCGTCGCGCGGCGCAAGGCGGCCTATGAGCACGCCGCTCATGCCCGCCGACACGCCCGCCGCGTTGCAGGCGCTGCGCGAGTTACCGTTGCCCGAGCCCGTGTCGTATATGCCGCGGACCATCGGCTGGCTTTTCGTGCTTGTCTTGCTCGCGGCGTTGGCGGCGCTCGCCGGATGGTTCGCCTGGCGTCGGCATGAAAGGAGCCGCTACCGGCGCGAGGCGCTTGCCGAACTGGCGCGCATCGAAGCGAAGCTTGCCGACGAAGCAAGCCGTGCGGCCGCGCTTGCCGAGATCGCGCCGCTCATCAAACGTACCGCGCTTGCCGCCGCGCCGCGCGGGCAAGTGGCCTCGCTCAGCGGCGCAACCTGGCTTGCATTTCTGCGCGCCACGCACGGTCACTTCGACGATGCGAGCGGCGCGCTGCTTTTCACCGCGACATATGCGCCGCAAGCGCGACTCGCCGCCATCACGCGACAGGACGCCGACCGTCTCGTTCACGCGGCGCGCGACTGGATCGAGCATCATCATGTGGAAGTTTGAGTACGTGTGGATGTTCGCGCTGCTGCCCTTGCCCCTCTTCGTGTGGTGGCTGGCGCCCGCATATCGCACGACATCGACGGCCGTGCGCATGCCGTTCTTTCAGGAAATGGCCCATGCTGCCGGCGAGAAACCCGCGCCCGGCGGCGTGCGTCTGCGCCGCAACTGGCTGCAGCGCTTGCTCATGCCCGTGCTCTGGATTTTGCTGCTGATTGCGGCGGCGCGGCCGGTGTTCCTCGAACCGCCCGTCACGCACGAGTTACCCGCGCGTGACTTGCTGCTTGCGATCGACCTGTCGCAATCGATGAGCGAGCGCGATTTCATCGATGGCGCGACCGGCGAACGGCTCGATCGCCTGAGCGCGGTCAAGCGCGTAGTCGCCGATTTCATTGCGAAGCGCAAGGGCGACCGCATCGGCCTGATCGTGTTCGGCGACGGTGCTTATCCGCAAGCGCCGCTCACGCTCGATCACGACAGCGTGCTGATGCTGCTCGACGCCATGCGCATTGGCATGGCGGGACCGCGCACGGCTATCGGCGACGCGATCGGGCTGGCGGTCAGACTCATGGAAAACACGCCCGCGCAGGAAAAGGTGCTGATTCTGCTCACCGATGGCAACGACACCGCAAGCGCCATCGCGCCCACGCAGGCCGCGCAGATTGCGAAGCATCACGGCATCGTGGTGCACACCATCGGCATCGGCGATCCGCAGACCGAAGGCGAGGACAAGGTCGATCTCGACGCACTGACGCGCATTGCCCGGACGACTGGCGGGACGTCGTTCCATGCGATGGGCCGCGCGGAAGACATCGCGTCCGTGTACGCGCAGATCGACAAGATGACGCCGGAAAAAATCACGCGCGAGGTGTACAGGCCGCGCCGGGAGTTCTACTGGCTGGCGCTCGCGCTCGCGGTGTCGCTCTTCACGCTGTATCACGGCATTGCCTGTCTCGTTGCGTTCTTGCGCGCGCCGCGTCGCGTGCCCGGGGAGATCGGAGCTTGATATGGCTATCGATCTGACGGCTTTTCACTTCCTGCGCCCGTTATGGCTCTTGCTGCTCATTCCAGCCGTGCTATTACCGTTTGCGTGGTTGCGTCGTAACGATGTGCGTTCACGCTGGCGCAACATCATCGCGCCGCATTTGCTGGAGCATCTGATCGTCGGCGAGCGTGCGAAGCGTGGTTTGCAGCCGATCCATTCGTTGGCCGCGCTGATCGCCTTATCCGCCATTGCCGTCGCGGGGCCGACGTGGCAACAGGAACGTCCGCCCTTCGATCAGGACAAGGCGCCGCTCATGATCGTCCTCGAACTGGCGCGTTCGATGGATGCAACCGATGTCGCGCCAAGCCGTATCGAACGCGCAAGGCAAAAGGTGCTCGATCTCGCGGCAGCGCGCAAAGGCGCGCGCACCGGGCTGCTGGTGTTCGCGGCGAGCGCGCATCTCGTCGTGCCGCCCACGGAAGATCCCGCCTTGCTCGGGCTTTATGTGCCTGCGCTCGCGCCCGAATTGATGCCGCATGACGGCAAGAACGCCGCTGCGGGCCTGGCGCTTGCGGAGCGTGTCTTGCAGAAGGCCGACGACGCAGCGGGTACGATCGTCTTCATGAGCGACGGTTTCGATGAAAGCCATACGGATGATTTCGTTCGGATGGCGAAAGAATCGCGCCACCAGTTGCTTTGGCTCGCGGTCGGCACGGAACGCGGCGGCGCGATCCGTGGAGCGAACGGCGAAATCGCGACTGACGAAGCGGACCGCCCTCTCACCGGCACGTTCGATGCAACCGCCATCCGCAAAGTCACGCAAGCGGCTTCGATTCCGCTTGCAAGCATGCGCGCGGACGATGACGACGTGCAATGGGTGCAGCACCGTGCGCAGGTGTATCTCGAAGCGGCGCAAGATTCGAAGATCGTGCCGCGCTGGAGGGAATCGGGCTACTGGCTGCTCGCGCCGATTCTCGTCATCGCCTTGTATTGCTTCAGGCGCGGCTGGACGGTGAAGTGGCTGCCGATGATACTGGTTGCGCTTTCAATGGCTTACTTTCCCAGGCAGGCGCAGGCCGCGTCGTTCGAGTGGCTCGATCTCTTCGCAACGCATGATCAGCAGGGTCGCTACAGCTTCGAACATGGCGACTACAAGCGTGCCGCCGCGCGTTTCGACGATCCCGTGTGGAAAGGCCGCGCACAGTATCTTGCCGGCGACTTTGCCGGCGCACTCGATACGTTCACCCGACTCGACACGCCGGACGCGTTGTTCTATGTCGGCAACACGCTCGCGCGGATGAAAGATTACGCGGGCGCGATGAAGGCTTACGACGCCGCGATTGCGCATCGCGCGGGGTTCGCGGAGGCGCGTGCAAATCGGAAGCTGGTACAGATGCTCATCGAGGACGACGAGCAGAGTGACGAATCGACCACGCAGAAGCCCGATCAGGTCGAGACGGACAAGAAGAAGATCAAAGGCGGCCAGCGCGTGCTGGTCGAGCAACAGCGTCCATCGGAGGAAACGTGGATGCGTAATCTGAATACATCGCCCGCGGCGTTTTTGCATCAGCGCTTCGAACAGGAAGCGGGAGCGAGTCCGTGATGCGATTGCTCCTCGCGATAGGGTTCGTCATTCTCTCGAACGTGTTTTCGATCGCTCACGCGGACGATGCGCCCCGAACCATGTTGCGCGCGCATCTCGAACCGGCTGGCAAGGTGGTGGCGGGCAGCGCGGCGCAACTCGTCGTCGATGCGCTCACGACCACATGGTTCACGGCCGCGCCGGACTGGCCGCTGTTCGACGTGCACGATGCGTTCGTCACGTTGCCTGACGAGAGTGCGCAGAACCTTTCGGAGACCATGGACGGCGTGCGCTGGTTCGGGGTACGGCGCGTCTATCGAATCGTGCCGCGCGCGGCGGGCACTTTCGATGTGCCGCCGTTCGCCATCACGCTGCATCCCGGCGGCGGCGACGGACCGGTCACGCTTACGACGCCCCGGCTGGAGTTGGTCGCAAGCGTGCCGGCGGGGGCCGAAGACATGGCGTCGTTTTTCCCCACGCCAAAGCTTACCGTGACGCAAAGAATCGAACCTTCGGACGGCAAGCTGGAAGTCGGCGGCACCTTGACGCGTGCCGTCACGGAGCGCGCGGAAGGCACCGAGTCGATGCTTATTCCACCGCTCGCTTTTGCGGACATCGCCGGATTGCGCCGTTATTCGAAGCCGCCGGTAACCCGCAATATCACGCAGGACCGTTCGGGATTCGTCGCGGGCGAGCGCACGGATACGGTCGCGTATCTCGTCGAGCGTCCGGGAACGTACACGCTGCCAGCAATCGATATCGAATGGTGGAACACGACCACTCGCGCGCGCGAAAAGATTCATCTTCCGGCGCTTAGCTTTCGCGCGCATGCAGCGAGCGAACGGCCGCTTTGGGACATTCCGGGCGGCCTGGCGCGGCATACGGTGATCTACCTCGATGAGAGAGACGTCATGTATGCGTGTGTCGCCCTGGCGGCGATGGCGCTCGCGATCTGGTTTTATCCGCGCATGCGTGTACTGATCGAGCGCGGCTGGCGCCAGTGGGCGGCGTGGCGCAAAGCACGCGCGGAAGGCGAGTTCGCCGCGTGGCGGGCGCTTCGAAAGGCCGCGAGCGCGGGCAGCATGTCGCGCATCGTTCCGGCGCTCTACCGATGGATGGACGTCAACCCGCGTTATCCGCGTCCGGCGCGGCTTCGCAATATCGGCGAGTTCGAACCGAGCGACTTGAAGCGACTGGCGGATTCGGCCATCGTCCATTATCGGGGCACGGGTCGCGCCGATGAAGCGCCACCCACACGTCTGCGCCGTCACACGAAGTTTTGGCGAAGTTGGAGAACGAAGCGCCCGGCGCTGGCTCCGCTCAACGACAACGAAGATCGGTAGAACCGACTCTCACGCGACGTTCTCTTTGTTCGCGATCATCCCGTCGTCTTCGGCCTGCGCATCCTCCGCGCTCTTACTCGTCTCGCGAAGCGCGGCCGTGAGCTCGCCCGGTTTGATCGTATCGAGCACCACGAAGCTGTGTAGCGCCGCCTTGGCGTCGATCTCGAAGCAGCGTTTGCCGGAAATGTTCGCCTTGGCGTCGCGAGCTTCGATCTCGGCAATCTCGGTTGCGAGCGGATGAGCCTGTCTCTTGAGAATGGCGCCGAGGCGCGCGTCGACCATCACCCGGTCCATGCTCCAGTAGGCGCGATTCGAAAGCGCGTTTTCGCCGGCGAGCACGCTATCGGCGACGACTTCGAGACCCATCGCCCTGAGCTTTGCGACATCGGAGCGAAGGCTTTCCGTGTTGACGCGCGCCGTGCCGCGTTCGAGCCGCAGTTCGAGGCGGCTCGCGTCCACGCCGCTCTCTCGCAGCGCCAGCGTCAGCGTCTGGGCGAAGTCGCTGGTCAGGAGCTGCTTCGGATAGACCGGCACGCAAACGGTAATCTCGGGCAAGTCCGTGGCGAGTTTGCAGGCCTCGCGCAAGATCCAGTCGCCGAGAGGAACGACGAGACCGCTTTGTTCGGCGACGCGCAGGTAGGTTTCGGTGCCGAGGCGGCCGAGCGTCGGGTGGTTCCACCACGGCTGAATCTCGACGGCGATTGCGTCGTTTGCAGAAACACGCACGCTGCAGGCAAGATCGAACTCACGCGCCTTGATCGCGATCAGCATGTCGTGCGCCAGATGCCGCTCGGTCTCGGCGGAGGTTTCCGCATCCTCGGCGTAGAAGGTGAAGGTGCCACGCTGCTTGCCCTTGGAACGATAGAGCGCAACGTCGGCGAAGCGGAAAAGCTCGTCTTCCTCCAGCGTGTCTTGCGGCGTCAGCGCGATACCGATCGAAAGACCGACCTCCAGCCACCGCTCGCCATGAGCGATCGGCTGCGACACGGACTCGATGAGGCGCTCCGCGAGTTCGACGATCTGCGGCCGCGTGAGATTCGTGGCCGCGACGACAAACTCGTCTCCTCCGATCCGCGCCACGAGCTGCCCTTCTGTCAACTCGCCCGTCAGACGGGCGGCAACGGTGCGCAGGACGAGATCGCCGACTTCATGGCCGAACGTGTCGTTGATCGGCTTGAAGTGATCGAGATCGAGATAGAAGAGCGCGAGCTCGCTGTCGGTCGCCGAAAGCACCTGACGCATGAACTTGCGCAGGCCGAGCCGATTCGGAAGGCCCGTCGCCGGATCGTGCTGGACTTCTTTCTGGGCGCGCGAGAGATCGGCGGCGAGCGAGACGTCGGCGGTGATGTCGGCGGCGATCTTGACGATCTTGAAGGGCTTGCCGTTCAGGTCGTAGATCGGATTGTAGGACGCCTGAATCCACACTTCCGCCCCGTTCGCGGCGATGCGTTTGAACTTCGAGGACAGGAACTTGCCCGCGCGCAGATCGCTCCAGAAGCGTGCGTAATCGGCATGCGCGACGGTTTCCTTGTCGACGAACATGCGATGGTGCCGGCCGACGACTTCCGGGAGCGCGTAGCCCATCAGGGTAAGAAAGTTGTCGTTCGCCTCGAGCACATTGCCGTCCATGTCGAACGAGACGACGCTTTGCGACTTGTTGATCGCGGCGATCTGTCCTTCGTAATCACCTTGTCGCAGCTTTTGCCCGGTGACGTCGACGGCGTTCTTGACGACCTTGAAGGTACGCCCGTTCATGTCGAGGATCGGATTATAGGAAGCCTGCAGCCAGATCTCGCGGCCATCGCGGCCGAGCCGCTTGAACTCGCCTGCCTGATACTCACCCGCGGCGAGCGTCTGCCAGAACTTCCCATAAGCTTCGCTTTCGCGCTCCTCGGCCGAGACGAACATCGAATGATGGCGACCGATGACCTGGGACAGCCGATAGCCCGTCAGGTCCAGGAAGTTGTCGTTGGCGTCGAGGATCGTGCCGTCGACATTGAAGGCGACGACACTCTGCGACTTGTGGATCGCGGCGATCTGGCCTTGGTGGTCCGCCTGGCGAAGCTTTTCACGCGTGACCACCGTCGCGTATTTGACAATCTTGAAGGGCCGCCCGTCCTGGTCGAGCACCGGGCTGTAGATTGCCTGCAGCCAGATTTCGCGCTTGTCGCGGCCGATCCGCCGGAACTCGCCGCTGCGATGACGGCCGGCGGCCAGATCGCTCCAGAAGATCTCGTAGTCGAGACTGTGCGCGTAAGCGGGATCGACGAACATGCGGTGGTGACGGCCTTCGAGCTCCTCCATCGTGTAGCCGACCGCTTCCAGGAAGTTGCGGTTGGCGTCGAGAATGGTGCCGTCGGGCGAAAAGGTCACCATGCATTGCGACTTGTCGATGGCGGCGATCTGGCCTTCGAAATCGGCGTTCTGCTTCTTCTCCGACGTGACGTCGACCGCATATTTGACGATCTTGAACGGACGTCCTTCGAGGTCGAGGATCGGATTGTAGGTTGCCCGAAGCCAGACGGCCTTTTCGTCCTTGCGGAATCGCCGATATTCGCCGGAAGCGTGCAAACCCTGCCGCAACCGTTCCCAGAAGGCGGCATAGGACGGGTCCCTGGCCTCGTCGGCGGCGACGAACATTCGATGATGCTTGCCGACGAGTTCATCGAGCCGGTAGCCGGTGGCCTCCAGAAACTTCTCGTTGGCATGAAGAATGGTGCCGTCCATCGCGAAATGGATGACGGCCTGCGAAGTGTTGATGGCGGCGATCTGGCCGGCGACGTCGGCGGCCGACATCATGCGGTCAGTGACGTCGCGCACCAGCATGACGGTCTCGCCGACCGCGCCGTCTTCGGCTGCGACCGGTATGCAGGAAACCTCGGTCCAGAAGGACGTGCCATCGCGCTTCAATTGCTGCATCTCGCCGAAGAAGGCTTTGGCGGTTGCGAAGACCGTATCGATCTCGTCCGGCGCGGTGGCGCCTGTCGCGAGCGGCCTGAAGATGCTGCGATTGCGTCCGACGAGCTCCCAGCCCTTGTAGTCGAAGAGCTCCAGGAAGCGCTCGTTGACACGAAGGATGCTGCCGTCGGGCGCGAAGGCGATCCGCCCGAGGCTTCTCTCCAGCGCTTCCTGATCGGCCGGAGTAAAGGAGAATTTCACCGGATTGTTATGCATTGTCACCCGCCAGTAGAAGTTGCGGCGATATGCGCTGATGGCAGGTTGGAACGAAGTTGTCTCATGGATCGAATTCGACGATCACTTAACCTTTTCCCTAAGCGCGAACTTTCTGGATTAACGGCACTGGAAGGAAAAAATTAAACAGGCGATGAAGATCGATTTGATTGAGGCACGCTTAGTCGACGGGCGCATCTCATGGCGGAAGACGCTCAGGGGCAATGTTGGATATGCGTGCTGGCTACAGCGTCGGCTTGAACTCTATCCCAAGCGCTTGCAACGATTCCGGCGTGGTTGCGAACGCGCTTTGGGGTTCGTCGTAGGTGGCGCAGCGTCTCGGCAGACTTGATCGACTCAAGCCGTAGTGGACACATCAAATGGGTGCGTTAACCAATGACTGACGTCCCGCACACGAGGACTGGGGAATCCATGAGGTGGCCGCGCTTTGCGACAGGATGCAAGACGCCCGAGCCGAGGCGTATCCATTCGACGGGCGCTTGCCGCTCATGAGCGCGCCCTGCCGATTGGCGTTTTTGAGAGGGCGATGGGGTTTTCTTAGGTGATGTCGGCACCTAGGATGGTCCCCCCGGCAGGAATCGAACCTGCATCTAGCGCTTAGGAGGCACTCGTTCTATCCATTGAACTACGGGGAGAGAGACCATTCCGAGGGGACGACTCGGACTCAAGATAATCAGTCCTTAAGCCTTATCCAGCTTGCGTTTCCGGCCGTTCGAGCTTCTTCCTAAATGAAGCACCGTGACACGCAATGAGACCTCGTTTAAAACTATCTTTGCTACACTTTTGCTACAAAACCCACTTTTTGGGCTAACGACTGATCTGGCACTGCTACAACTATGGAGATCACAGATGGCTTCTATTTTGCAAGTTGGTAGCCGCTGGCGCGCCCAGGTGCGCCGTCGCGGGCAGAGTATAACAAAGACATTCAAAACGAAAGGCGCGGCACAAGCTTGGGCACGCGAGCAGGAAACAGCGATCGACAAGGGACAAAACGCCGCCGACGCTCGCGCCGTCACTGTCGGACACCTGATTGACAAATATCGCGAGGCACGCGCTGCGTCCGGCCACCCAATCAAGCTTAAGTCGAATGAACATTACATTCTGCAACGGCTGGAAGATGCGTTTGGAGGTGGCTTAGCGGCGGAGCTGAACACGCAGCGTATTGTCAAATTTGCCCAAGCGCGCAAAACGGGCGGCGCTGGCGCCTACACGATCGACATGGATCTATCGAAGCTCGGCACCGTAATGCGCCACACTGCTTCACTGCTGGACATTGTTCTCCCCGATGCAGTTGCCACCGCGCGGCCCGCTCTTCACCACATGCATCTAATAGGACCAGGTAAAAAGCGAGAACGCCGCCCTTCGAAAGAAGAAATTGAAAAGATCTTCGCTTGGTTTGCGGAACACCCGGAACGTGAGCAGGCAATGCCCGACCTACTGCGCGTGGCCATGCAGTGTGCCTTCCGACGCGGGGAACTGTTCTCGCTACGCTGGGACGACATTGACGAGGAGAAACATCTGGCGCTAGTTCGAGACCGAAAGCATCCGAGGCAGAAGGTCGGCAACAACGAGTGGGTTCCGCTTATCGGCGACTCGTTCGAAGTCATTGCAAGACAACCGCGCTATCCGGTCCCAGAAGATTACGCACGCAAGCAGGCCGCTGATCCTTCCCTACCGCCGCATAAAAACGAATTTATTTTTCGTTTCAACAAAGGCACTGCGAGCAAGTACTTCAAGCAAGCCTGCGATGCAAAAGGAATCGTCGACCTCCGCCTGCACGATCTGCGACATGAAGCCACCAGCGCTCTTTTTGAAGCAGGCTGGGAAATTCCTGAAGTTGCGGCAGTCACCGGCCATAAGGACTGGCGTAACCTGAAGCGGTACACAAATCTAAGCGTCGCCAACATCGCAAGAAAGGGCCGCCTCAAAATCGACACGGCCGCCTAATCGATGGGCGACCGGAGGACCCCCACCGATACTCTCACTGCGCTTCAGTCATACACGCGCCATTCCCGCACGGCATCGTTTGCAATTGACGGTCCGCCGACTTAAGGAACTCAGTTCGTTAGGCTGTATCGGCATTAGGCCGTTTAGCCATTGCGACATATACGTGCGCGCGGTTCGCTCGAACAACGCTGTTAGAACCACATTGGCTGCCCGCGAATCGACAAAACCGCGGTGGCAGGCCGGAGGGTATATTCATGCTGGACTCCTTGGCAGGCACGTCCCACGTAATCACAACGTCGGCGTTGTTGTCCGTTCCAAACTGTACTGCTTTCTCCCTTTCCTTACCTTCGTCACTTGTGACGAAAGCCGCCACGGCTACAACGACGTAGCCGTCAGCCAAAAAACTTTGGACCCGCCCTGAAAGATCTTCAGCTCGATAAAGAAGCAGCTCTGGCCCAGGATTTGTGGGCGATGCATCTGAGTTCGGGATAGAGCCTGCATAGCCGTGCTCGTGCAGATCTGTACAGCCCAACAGCCCGAAAGCAACGCAAAACAAAATAGCTGGGATGATCGATTGCCTATATCGGCTAACATTAAACAATCCGCTTACCCTTTGCATTGCGGACCACTAGTGATATAACGAAGCCCGGACTCAACAATCGCGAAATCTTGCTCAGAAAAGGCTCGGAATAACTCGGCGTCTGAATTGATTTGAAGCTTTCGCATCGCATTTTTCTTGTGTGTGCTCACTGTTTGCTTTGACCGGTAGAGCGTCAACGATATCTCCTTCACAGACAATCCGGCCAAGACCGATTTCAACACATTTATCTCGCACCGAGACAACGGCCTGACATCAGCAGTCGAGCTTTGGGCGATGTTAAAACCTGCAAGTTTTGGGGAAACATAAGTAGCCTTCGCGTGAGCAGCCAGAATAGCGACTGGTAGAAACTCGATTATGTCTTCTTTATCAAGTATCGCATGTACACCAAGCTGCGCTAAAGTCGATACATAAGCCAGATTGCGGACACAAGAATGTAGAACCACGCCGACCGCTGGATGGTCTTCAAGGATTATTTTTAGCAACGGTCTGAACGACTTTCCGGCCGCCTCACAAGCCGCCTCTTGATCTGTTACCACGACGTGAAAATCGTGCGCTGACGCCACATTCGAAAGTTCATCGCTTCTTCGAACGGCTGCCACCAAATCCATCCCTTCATAACGCTGGATAAGAGTTTTAACTCCGAGCGCGGTTAGCGGGTGGCTTTCAGCAGAAATAACTTTTATACACATTTTTAGCCAACTCATGGAACGTGAAGGTACGCCGCAGAAGATAGCGGATCACCGGACGGACAAAGGGCAGTCAGATTAGATGAACTGTCGGCCGCCCTCAATCTGACTCGTACGAATATGGCGCACGGCACGATGACGCGCCGTTGCGAAACTGCACCCATACTGAACTCAGGCTTCGATTCGGGTCGGACACATTCGAGATGCGAATACGAAAGGTCCGATTGTCTATGTCCGAAGTTCAGGCCAAACTAATCAGACGCGCAAAACTGGGTATCAGATGCTTAACAGGAAAACACACGAGGGAGAAAATAAGATGCCGACCCAATCGTTCACCGACAAACCACGATCGATAATCACGAAATTGCAACGCGGGAAGAAGCGCCTTCTGGACAAGGTGAGAATAGAGCCAGCTTGTAGAAGCACCGATTTGAACCACGAGTGTGAGAAAAGCTCGCTATTTGATTCGCTAGCCATCGGTGCGCGTGTGATAACGGTCGATACGGACGCGAAGCAAACAAAACTAGCGGTTCAAAACGTAGGCAGGTCTCGCATTGTAGTGTTACCGTCAGTTCACCGGTTCCCGGAGACGCAAGCGACATCGATCATGGTAATGCCCCTTATGATGAGTTTAGAAAGCGGGGAGTGTGGAACTATCGACTACGTTCTCCTCACGGGCGAAGCAGAGACAGAACAATTGTACCGAGCCCGTTTTGAATGGTTCCAATCCTATCCCAACGCTGCCACGCAGGAAGCAGAGACATCCATTCCTTTAATTGTTCGACCAACGGCACTAAAGTTTGAAGACGACCCATGCGAGTTGCTCTCGGCATCGATAAACAAATATGGCGACGTAATCATTGAGAATCGTAGCGCGCATATCGTCTTTCTTTCTCCGCTAGTCACCTTAGTCCCTTTCGGCCAAACGTTTGTGCTTTCGCAGCGCTACATCGCGCCACAGTCATGGCAGCTCTGCCGCGGAGTGGCGTCAGGCATGACACCATCCGCAATCGGTATCACCATCGAGACTCCGACTGGGATCACGACCTCTTCGCTTGATCTGCATCTGCGTCCGTGGACTGCAATCGAACGCTCATGGCATGGACCATTTGAATAACCCTGTGGTGTTAATCCAAGACAAACTTTGGGCCTTACCGTAACCGGGGTTGAAGTAGGCGGACCAGCCGCGCGGCAGCGATAACCAGAGCACTGTGACGCCTTCTTATGTTGAAGCTGCGTTTGAATCGCCGATTCTTTTCTAGAGCAGTTTTTAATTTTCTCATTGATGACTTATAGATCACGGCACTGCGACGGCCTACTTTGGCCCAAATCAAACGATCCCGACGCTTTCATGGGGCTCGAATCGCTAAATAGTCTTTGCGCGCAGGCTTGGGTTGACGCCCAAACATGTCGAACCGAGGTGACGTTCGGCGAGCCAGCAGACACCCTCGCACTCGCGACGCGCCTCGAACGGGCATATACGTCGCAGGACCGGATTGTGATGTGTACGCGTCATGGCGACTGGGCATACAACACCTGGCAAGACAATGAGTATCCCCTAGGTATCTTAAGACGCACTGCCTGGCATGCATGGCTTGCTGGTGAACCGGTTTGGGAAACAGTTTTGGATGTTGGCGCGATTGACCTGAACGTGTCCGATATAGAAGACATCCATTGGACGCTGGCTAGCTACACTTTATTGCACCCCGACCACAACCGCGCCTTGATCAAGTTCTCTCGTGGCGGGTCCGACGCGTGCGTAGTACGCGAATTCGATGTTGAAGCAAATCGTTTCATAGATGACGGCTTCAATATTCCCAACGTCGGGAAACATTTCATTTCATGGATCAGTTGCGACGCTGTCTACGTAAGTTGGGATGACAGCCTCGATGACGCAGAAGACGCGGTCACAACTTCAGGCTTACCGCGACAATCGCGTCTCTGGACCCGCGGTACGCGTCTCGCCGATGCACCCGTCGCGTTTGAGGGCGCAAAAAGCGATATGGTTGCGGTTGCCTTCTATGACCCGGCTGCGAAGTTGCGTTTTGCATTTCGCAACTTGACGTTCTACGAAACGCTGCACTATTGGCTTGACGAAACAACAGGTTGCTGGAGGCAATATGACCTGCCGGCACACGCTGAAATTGATCATTGGAACCGCTGGCTTATCGTCACGCTGCGCAAACAATGGACCGTTAACGGGAAGCGCCATGATGCAGGTTCGCTGCTCGTCATCCTCCGAGACACTTTCCTTGCCGGAGGGCAAGACTTTACAGAGCTATTCGTACCGTCCGATCGCAGAGTGCTCGCCGGAATCGATCATACAAAACATTGGCTCGTCGTCTCCCAAAAGGACAATGGTAGGCCGCACATAACGTTGATGCGCCCGCCAGTCGACTGCAACGCTTCGTGGGAATGGCGCGATTTTTCCATACCAGAAGCGGGTCAGATGTCCGTGCGCGCAGTCGACGGCAAGCGGGACGATACGGTCTTAATTCAAGTCGAACATTTTTTGACACCTCCTACGCTCTACCATGCCGACGTCGCCAACAACGCGCCCTGCCAACTGCTAGCGCAGTCGCCCGCCCAGTTCAACGCGAACGGAATGTCAGCCGTGCGCCATCATGCTATTGCGCCGGACGGCGAACGCATCCCATACTGGCTGATCGGCCACAATGTGGAAACATACACCGCTGCCCGCCCTTGCCTGCTTTATGGCTACGGCGGCTTCGAAATAGCACTCGATCCGCAGTACGATGCGACGACAGGCATCGCGTGGCTTGAGCGCGGCGGCTTGTATGCGGTCGCCAACATTCGCGGCGGCGGCGAGTTTGGACCAGCCTGGCATCAGGCGGCGTTGCGCAAGAACCGACAAGTGGCATTCGACGATTTCATTGCGGTCGCGCAGGAGCTGATTCACTCGAATGTCACGTCGCCGAAGCAGCTTGCGATTCGCGGTGCCAGTAACGGCGGCCTACTGGTGGCGGCATGCATGGTGCAGCGACCCGATCTTTTCGGTGCTGTGCTGTCGGAAATGCCAGTACTCGACATGGCGCGTTTTCACTTGCTACTGCAAGGCGCATTGTGGATTGACGAATATGGGGATCCCAATAAAAATGACGACCTCAGCAATTTGTTGTCCTATTCGCCCTATCAAAATGTGAAAGCTGATGTCATATATCCGCCGGCACTCTTCACGTCATCGACGAGCGATGACCGCGTGCATCCGGCTCATGCGCGTAAGATGGTGGCAAAGATGCAGGCGCAAGGGCACAGCAACGTTTGGTATCGAGAAGTGGATGAAGGAGGACACGGCGCGGGAGTGACACCTGTACAGATCGCGCGCAGTGAAGCGATCAACTTTGAATTTTTTCGCAAAATGATTGGGCGTCTTGAGGGGTGATTCCACGCAGCATGGAGCCCTCCGCAAACAGGTTTTGGTGAGAGTCAATACTTTCCTGCCCAACAGTCCCTTTTGACGTAGATACCGTGGTCTAGCAAAGGCAGAACAATCGTCACTTCGAGGGAAAGGAGTCTTTGCTGTCGCCGACGATACTCTGTTCCTGCTGTAGCGCGCAGACATAGCGTTGCAACTATCTAACTGTCGCGCGAGCGCTATACTCGGCGTCATTTCCCATTTTGCAACCAGTTGCTCCACTTCTAGTGATAGCCCGGAATGCGCACCGGTTTCAACGCCAATGACGCCGACAGCAGGCCGACGGCTCCCATAAGAAGTCTGCTGCAACGCTGAGAGATATGACGATTTTAGAGCCTTGGGGCTGGGCTATACAAAGCCTTCTCAGCATTCCATCCGACAGTTCGACATTAACGGGCTGCAGTCCTCGATGACGTATTGGCGCTCTCGGACATTTCAATGACAAGTCCGAGAAGCGTCTGATTGATGTTATCGCCTTCATCGCGTAGCTTAGTTCCTTTAACTCGCAACAATATAGGCATGACAACCCACGATCTCATAACGACCATCTTGGCGTGGCTGATTCTCGGGCATGGGCCCGGCCATAATACCGGCTATGTAGAGCATTCCTTTGAGCAGTGCAGCATGTGCGGTAACTCTAACCCTTTTGCTATCCACGCTAAGGCGTTGGCGTCGAACGTCATACCTCCTGCACCCCGCAAAAGCGCAAGGTTTTCCGAAACAACATCCAACTTAATCAGTTCCACACTCTGGTCAAGCGCGGGAATAGCGTCAATGAGGATTTTTTCTGGGCCAGCGGAGTTGAGGCAAAACATCGAACCATGGACCAAGTTGCAATTTCAAGAGTTAGGCAGCACCTTGACGATTACGAATCCAACCGACTACCCAGTGAGGATGGCTCCATTCATTGTGCTACTTCCAAGTAGACGGATAGTTGTACTACCGAAGCCCTACATAAATGCGGGTGAGTCAATGCGCCTAAAAAATACAACCGCCGGCTTACGAACCGAGTTGGTTCTTATTCAACCAGAAACCCGCAAAGGCCCCCCGCATGCCCAATATGCAATGCCGGTAAAGCACACAGATTTGGACTGAGAGAACTCTTAGGCGAACTGTCGCCGCCGATTTATGAAGTCAGTTCGAATTGCAGATACACACACTTGCGTCAAAAAGCTTACTCGCAAAGCGGGCGCTCCGTGGCCCAACGCGTCACCAGACCGTCGAGTTTTCTACCGTGAGAAGTAATCCATCGTGGTCTTCCGACGCTCGCCTGTTCTTCGTCGGATATCCACCACGCCGGTCGCGCTCTTTGCTTGAACTCAACCAGTGGTCAAAAAAAAGCCGCCCAAGGCGGCTTAAGGAGGGCTTGCTTCGCCCTCAAGGTCGGGGATCACAAACTGCTCCGCAATTGCTTGACCGTTCAGATCAGGCATGCTGTTGATACAGACGCGAAGCGGATACTACTTTATGAATATTCTGCTTGGCGGACAATTGGACTCGTACGAATTTCAGCCTTGTCTGACACAAAGGTATTCCCAACAATTCATGTAATTGCTTTGCTGACGCTGAAAGTTCGTCGAAGCCTATGCGTTGATTTTCTCGCGCCAAATCATTACGTCGAATATTCGCCGTATCAAGAAGCGCCCGTTGGAAGCTCGCGCCCGCGGCTCCGATCGGAACATCTGCCCGCGATCACGCCCTGTTTCTGAAGCGCGCAGATGTATCGCTGGAGGTATTCGGCTTTTCTACGTGCGTCGTTGTCCGCATCGTCAACTATTCCGAAAAGAGCCGTTCCAACCGCTGGTGATAACTCGGCGTAGCGACGCGTTCCATCGCCCACGCCGCCGGCGGCACTGCTTGAATTTGCGGCACTGCTACGGCGTTCTGCGTCCGCGATTGCGATGCGCAACCGACGAGTGCCGTCAGCAACAGCATCGCGATTTTTGGCGTTATCATCTTCATGAGATGCAAGCTCCTTAGAGAAACGTTTGTCGAGTGCTGCGATTTGCGCGGCCGCTGCGTTATGCGCGGCGATCGATTCGCTTGCGGCCTTGGCCGCAACATCAGATACCGCACTGAGCTTTTGCGCATTCGCTTCGTTATCGCGTGCATGCGCAGCCTGCTCGAGAACGAGTTGAGCGTTGTCGAACGCGTGCATCGCCGTCGCACCGATTACGACGCCAAAGACCAGACGGAGAGTTACGTCGCTGAAAGTTGAGGACACGAGTCCTTTCCTCGCTTAAGAATTTCAATGCGATATCGACTGACGGGCTCCAACAGAGAAGCTCGCGTCAGTGAAGTTCAAGCGATAGCTGCATCCGCCGATCGGACGCGGCAATCAGCGGTTACATCACGCGTCTTTTGTGTACGACGCGCCAGCTATTGCGTCGATATCGAAAGGTAAGGCTGTATCGTCACTACAAACTGGCACCTGCCAGGTACGCTCCACAGCTTCCAGCCAAAGTTCACGCGCGACGCCCACGCTCCCCAACGCTTTACGGCATAAAACTGCCACGCGGTTGTACCGTCAAGATTTCCCGCCACCGCGAAGTACCATCCCGTACGCGGCGGAGCAACGTTCATCGGCAGCGTGCCGAACGTGGACAGAGTCGCGTCTTCTGTCGCGGTGAACCCAAGAACTTCAAGGTCGAACCCGTAAGAAGGATTGCGCCACAGCCAAACAACCCGGTTAACATACTGCCGCCAGCCCCGCTGTGGCCCAGGAAAGGGGGCAAGGTTTTTCTTAAAATTTTCGTCGCCGTCTAAGGAATTATCAGGTGTCTGGAACCATCGCAACCAACGCGGCAAAGTATTACTACCGAGGGCAAATAACGGTAGCACGGGTGCCATAAGGCACGCTATTAATACAACGCACAGGCTGACGAACGCAAGACCGAGCCAGCGCATGATCATCAAAGCAATACTGCGCGCCTCGCCGGAGCGATCGGCGGAAGGTCTGGGCATCCTCGACGTTGGAAGGCCTCGCCGCAACGTGCGCACTATCGACCGGATTCGATTCAGACTCCTCATTTACAGTTCCTTTTCACAAAGTGCACGCTCCTCAGCGCGCCGTTTTACAAGGCCAGGAAGCACCCGGCCTCTTGAACTCACCCATTGAGCGCGCCCGTCGTCTGATTCATTCATCGCCCGGCAAGCGCCCCTCCAGTCACGCTCATTGAATCGTTTCGCGGTTGTGCTTTTGCAGTAGGCTGTGCCGCCTATGTTGTAGGCAAAGCTGACCGCGGCTGCGAGTTGATTCGGATGGTCCTTCAATTCTGGCGTACACCGAAGCACATTATCGGCATGCTTCATGAGTTGGCGGTTCAACGACTCCCAGCACTCGGCCGAACTGTACGACTGACCGACAACGACGTTGTGCGTGTCGCCGCTGCATTTCGTCGCGATACCCACAGGATCGAGGTAACCGCGATGCACAACCCCTTCAAAGCGAGGCACGATGCAATACAGCGTCGTCGCGGCCACGGTGCCGGCTATGCCCGCGAGCGCTGCTCTCCCAAGGTTTGCCATTCAATGATCTCCAGAAACAACAAAGCCCCGACTGCCGATGGCAAGCGGGGCTCCGTTCATATTTATGCGAATCAGGCGTGAGCCGACTCGCGTTCGCGCGCGCGTTGGTCGCGCCGATCTTTTCTCCAGGCGAACACGAAACTAGCGCCAATGTAGGCAAGCGTCGCCACCGCTACCCACCAATTGATATCGTGATTATTCAGCCACAGCCAAAAGTTTCCACCAATGACGGGCATCGCTTTTGCCGCGCTTGCGGTTACATCGTCTTTCATTGCATCTCCACTAATCACCACATAAGTGTCGTCTGCGTGCTTTGATGTGCGATCCTTTCGCAGAGGCTTAATTGCTCCTCAATCGCGCTAGCCACTTCCTGGCGCGCGTGAATGGACGAAAAAAAAGCCGCACGAGGCGGCTTAAAGAGGGCTTGAAAATGGCCCTCAGGGTCGAGGATCACAAACTACTCCGCAATTGCCCGTCCATTCGGACGAGCAACGCCGTTACCAATACGTGCGGAGCGCTATCACTTTAAGCGTGTTGTGCTCCTTGAACAATGTGACGCGTACGAATTCTGAGCTTGCACGCCACACAGCAGACAGCCGACCGATCACACGCGATAGCTTTGCTATCGCTAAATCCGGTTGAAGCACGTAGCACGCAAATTCGTGCCTGCCAGATCGGCACCCTGAAGATTTGCCTTGTAAAGACACGCGCCATCCAGGTCCGCGCCGCTTAGGTCAGCTCCGCGCAAGTCAGCATCGGACAGATCCGCGCTGCGCAGACATGCTCCACTCAGATTCGCGCCCTCAAGCGCAGCTCGCACAAGAATCGCACCCCGCAAATCAGCCTCACGCAGGTCCGCGCATGTGAGCTTTGCTCCAGTGAAGTCGACATCGCAAAGCGAGGCGTTCGCGAGCTTCACATTCACGAGCGGCGCACTGCCCCGATGCTCGCCGCCAAGATCTGCGTGACTTAAATTCCTGTTCGCGGCTTGACTGAGATCGTCAGCAAGGTTGTCGCTCTGCGTGGTTAGAATCACCGCGCCGGTATGACGGTTTTTGATCTCAGTGCCACGCTTCCATGACGTGTCGCTGCGAATTGCGCCGTCGAGGTTCGCGCCCTCAAGCATCGCGCCGCTCAGGTTGCAATCGCGCAAATCAGCCCCTTTCAAGTCAGCTCCGTACAAGTTAGCGCCCATCAAATCCGCGCCACGCAATACAGCCCCAGCCATCTTGGCATTGACCAAATTAGCGCCGCACAGAACGGCACCGCTCAATTGCGCGCCAACGAGCACTGCCTCCTCTAGATCGGCACTGCGCATATCGGCTTGTTCAATCGTAGCTCGTTCCAGATTCGCCCCCACCAGATTTGCGTCGGCCAGGCGCGCTGCGCGCAACTGCGAATCTGATAGCGGAGCGCCACTAAATATTGTTGTTTTACCCAGGTCGATATGGCTGAGATCACGCTTTTTGGAAACAGCCTCACGCAGCGAATCTCGGAATTTATCGTCGGTTTGCGTGAGGACCAGTTCGCCCGTTCGGCGATTCTTATAGTCGAAACCTTTGTTCCAAGGTAGAAGTCCCCACTTGGTCTCGTTCGCTTGCATCCGCGTCAATCCTTTTCGTATCGCATGCCAGGCCCGGCTTCACTCGGAAACCAGGCGCTTGAATGACGGCTATTGAAGTCGCCAGATGGCGAGGGGATCGCATAGATCGCCCGGACCCAGCAATATCCTGAACGGCGCTCGGCTACCCGCATCCGTGCGGAGCCAATTTCGCCGTATAGGTTGCCCCTGGCGTCAGCGAACTTGTCCGTCTCACCTAGGCGAACCTCAACACGCCATTGCAGTGTGTTGGTTGCGCCTTCGAGCTCGCAGTCGATTATCAACGCTCTACGATCACGGCCCAGGCGCAGGTCCTTGATTGAGACCAATCCATTGAGCGTCCGGCTCACCTCAGCCACCTCCGACAAGCGACCGTCCCACACCTCGGCCTGAACGCGCGCTGTGTAGTTGCCGGGCTTTAAGTCGTGCACGACCCACTCGCACTTCGTGTTTGCAAGCCGCTCTTTCTTTACTTCGTGACCCGACTCATGCCATTCAATCAGATGCTGCTTGGCGCTGGCCACCGCGCCCCACGATATCTTGGCCGACATTCTGGCACCGTAGTCCGCGAATGCTTCAAGGCGTAGGGCGCTTGGCGCGGCAATCGGCACATAAGCTTGATCGGTCTTGTCAGTCGCCGCCGCATTGTCGACGAGCGCGAACTTTTCTGGCGCATGCCGCGTCGCCGTGATCGTGAAAGACGTTCCGTCATGCGATTCGGATACACCGACCACGCGATACAACTGCCGTACCTCGGCTGCCGGCTGAATCGTCCAAGCCGCACCCCGAACAGGCGTCTTTGGAAGCGGCCCGCTAGGCATTACCTCGGTACCGTGTACGCTCTCAATCCCCACGCGATGAATGCTCGCATCCGGCATCATCAACGTAAGGTAACTCCCAGGAAGGGCCTCGACCTCCCGGTCCAGGATCACACGGCCTGTATCCGTCACAGCCTTAATTCGCCCACCTATCGAACGCTGCGAGCGCAACGGATCGGCAATCTCGATCACCTGTCCTGGAAGCGCAAGCGCTCCATCCAGACCGACACCGAATGTCACGGTGTCGGTCTCCAAGCGCGAGGTCTCAAGAAGCCAATGCCCAGCCCGTTGCGCCTGCGATCGGCTGGTACAGCCAAACGCTGTGATTTCTGCCGTGTTGTAACCGTATAGAGCGATGCCATCAAGGTCCTCGACGCTTTCAACGGCCCGCTGAAATCCGTTGTTCGGGTCACACCATGTGACCATCACCGCCGTGTAACGTGACTTCAGCGCGCTCCCGGTGTACTTGAACACCCCTTCCACGACATTGCTCGGGTTGTAAATATATGCCGGATCGCACGGCATGTCGGCCGACGTCAGCACACTGCCCGCGCTCCAGTAGGCAATGCCGCGAAATACGCTCGCAAGCTGTTGCAACAAGGCGAACGCGTGCGAACGTGTCGTGATGTAGCAATTGCAGGTGAACCGCGGCTCTGTGCCGCCGCCACTACTTGGAACCTCCTCGTCGCAGTACTTCGCAATCGCATATAACGCGAAGCGATCGACATGGGAATCCCGCAGCCAGGCACCAGCGCCGTAGCGGCCATTGAGAAGGAGATCTCGAAAGATCCATGCCGGATTGTCTGTCCACGCGCGCTTAAACTTCCCGGTCCACTCCTTGCCGTACTTGCGGCCGACCGGATCGTAGTTGTCCGGTACTTCAACCAGCAACCCCTTCACGTCGTATGAGCGGACTGGAATTCGGTCGAATTTATCGGAGGTGATGCGCATCGCCGCCACTGCGCTAGCGGGATATTTGAACTCGCCGGTTCGCTTTTTTGTGTAGCTCACTACATGTGCCGTACCGTGCTTCTTGCCGACACTTTTATCTTGATCGATCTCGTCCGCACGCGAGATCTCCAGCACAAAGCGCGCACCTCCGACCAGCTCTACTGGAAACGTAAATGTCTTGCTATAGCTCTGGCAGATCCCCGTGATCTCTTTAGTCTCAACTTTGGGTGCCGGAACGTTCTTGCGTGCCGGATCGTACGACGGTGCAAACTGAAGTTTGATCGTCGCGTTGGTGTGCCCCTTATTCGAATCCCACCACAGATCATTCACCTGGACAGTAACATCCACCTCATCCACGTCCGGCTCTGCGACCTCGATCTTACAGGGCGTGAATTGCGTGACCTTGATTTTCTTTCCGTCCTTAAAAGCGTCGGCCAGACGACGTTGAAGCTCGACGCCCACTTGCACCTCACTTGAGGCCGCCGTGACCCACTTGATGGCGTCCTGCTGAGCCTTCCCCTCGACAAAATCAAATTTTTCAACTTCGAAATTCAAGCTCCCGTCGTCATTTTCGACTCGAACGCCGTCCAGATACACAGAGCGACGCTGAACAGCTTTAGCGGGAAATGGTCCAACGTTGTTGGCCAATCCCTCTATCTCTCCTTCCGAAATAAGATCGACAATGGTGCAGCAAAGGCGACTGTTGATAACCGTCTTCTCTTGCCCTTCAATGCCGCCTGACGTCTGCGTCGCGACCGGCGCAATGTCCTGCTCGGCCGCACGCGCCGGAGCATCGATGGCCTGGATGTCCGCACTGATCACTGTTGATCCAACGCGCATGCGCCCGTATAGCAAAGGCACCGGACCACCTTGAGCGACGACGTTCTGGATGCCTGGCATCCCGTGTTGACTTACCGGGCTCGGAGTCGGCGTCTGCGGCGAGAGCATCTGCGCAATTCCCCCCAGCGCCAAGGAGCCGCCCATGAGCATCATGTCGATGCCGAATTTATTGCTCGGGATGAGCCACATCGAGGCGGCCCCGGCGGCGGCAAGCGCCACGCCTGCGATCGTCTGGAATATCCCGCCGGCCTTACTGCCCGCAATCACCGGAGCGATGCGGATCGGCTCGCCACCCGAGGGCCAATCGAGCTGCGTCTTATCCACATTGCGCTGGCCCACGAACACCGCATAACGCACGCCCCGCTGACCGCTTTTGACGAGCTCCTGCCAGAATCCGGGAACCATCGTGCTGAGCGCTCGCACGGCATCGCGAGGAGAACGCACGACATAGGCGTGGTCGCGACCGAACTTGGCCCCCAGACTCCCATAGAGCCTGATTGGGCGGACTACATCTTCCAATTAATCGTCTCCCGGTGACGCAGCACATGCGTCACGTGTTTGCGGTAACGGGGCAGCGGCTCACGTCGCGAGAGCTGACCCCAAAGGTGATGCAGTATCTCGTCGTTCCCAAGATAGACTGCGGCGTGGTTGGGCACGCCGTATCGGCTCGCAATCGCCATAAGTAGGACGTCGCCCGTATGCAAGCTTGCACTGAGCTCAATGTTCGCGAAGCCCGCCGCTTCGTAGTTGTCCAGGTACAGCGAGCGGGCGGGATCGATCCACCACTTCCCGGAGCGTTCGAAGTCCGGCAGATCAAGGTCGAGCGCTGCGCGGTAATAACGTCGCACGACGCCATAACAATCATGTGTGCCGTGCACGAAGCGCGCACCGATGAGCGGCGCGGTGGCAGTCGCTTGAGCGATTGCTTGCGCCGTAAATTGGTGAAGGCGGCCTGCCTGAGCGGCGCCGCCCTCGCCGCGTTCAACGCTTTGGATGAGCCACACCGGAACGCCTGACGTCCCACATGCAAACAGGTCATCAAGGCTTGGCAGAGCACTCGCATCAGGATGCGAATGAACGATGGCCTGCGCGCATCCCAAGTCTTCTGCGCAAGCGTACTCGGCCGCTGAAATGGAGAAGTGCTCGGACGGAAGATTTGAAACATTGGCGCACGGCAGGTAATCGCCGTTCACGATTAGCCCGCACGATTCGTTCGGATAACACGCGAGCGCGTGCTCCTGAATCGCCGCACGCGTCCGATCAGCAAGCATCACTTATCCGCCGCGCGTGAGCGCGCCATCCACGCCTGCAGCCGGAAAGCCACCAAAAGGCAGCGGGTTTTTCTTGAAGCGCGCACGGCAGCACGACAATCGCCCACCGCACATATCCTCTTCCGGCTTCTTCGTCTCGATGTTGTTGCGCGTGAAGTAAGGTGGTCCCGTGTACCCGCATTCAGCACCGCGATACTGCCATTGGCACACCGCACTGATAATCTGGCGTGCAGGCAGTTTGCGCCCCGACAGATCCAAGGGTGAACTCAAAGAGAATTCGACCACCGCCGCCGTTTCAAGCGTCTTTTGCTCAATTAGCCACACCTCGACGGGCATCTCGGCATGCGGGTCGGCTTGCGCGCTATCGTCAAGATACTGCGCAAGCGTTCTGCGCCGCCGCACCGGCGCGCCCACGAGATCGGCAAATCGCTCGCATAGTCTGGAAATCGCGCCGTCGAGATTGGCGACGCTCAGCGTAGGCGTGGGTTGTGCGGCGTCACCCGTTCGTCCAAAGCCCATAATCTGCACGGGAAATGCGTGATACTGCTGCCCTTGCCATTTAATTAGGCCACCGTGCTGATGCGCGTGAAACCGCAGAACTTCACCGCCTCGGCTTGTCAGATCGAGCTCGAATAAATTGATTAGCGCACCCGGCTCCAGCCGCTGCACGTCCGCACGTGCCGCATTGATCACTTCACTCATGCGTCAAAGACCTCCTTGAATGTCACGCTCAATGCGTAAAGATCGCCGGCGAGCGCGCGCGTTTGCACGCCCTGCTGAGCGTCGACCCTGAACAGACCACGCGTGCTTAATGGCGGTGTCCAGTAAAAGGCTTCGGTACCGCGCGTGGCATTGAGAAACGCGCGGATTGCGCCGATTTCTTGCCCGTCACCAACAAACCGAAGCGGCCACGACTCCGTGACGTTACGCACGCCGTCGGCCACCGCCTGGCTGTAGCCGTCGCCGAACTGCACCGTGCGCACTCGAATGTGCGTGGTTCCCTCCGCATCAACAGAAGGTGACCAGGTAAAGGTGCGATGCATAGCTGAGACTCTCACGCGAGCAACCCCTGCGACATCAAATAACCGACTCCGCCCTGGCCGCCCATCTTGCGCGCAAGCTTCTGGTCGAAGAACACCCCCACCCATTCCTGCAGCGCACGAAGGTCGTGATCGCTTAGACTCGAGCCTCCATGATGGTGAACAGCCAGGTGAACCTGTGCGCCCTCCGATCGTGCCGCGACCGCGCTCGACCCACCCGCGAGGCCGCCCGAGGAGAAATGCGCCAAGTGATTGGAATTGATTGCCTCGAGCAGCGCATGATGCTGACGTGCCGAGGCGGCGTTCACCACGTACTCTCCGTCGGACAACATCGCAGGAATGCTGTCGCTTGTGCCCGTGCCCGGCCCGGAGATGGATCCGCCCTGTGCGCGGTGGGGCAGTAGCTTCAGAAGCTGCGCAATCACCTCTGTGGTCGGTGACCGATCTATGAGACTTGCAATAATTCCACCCATTGCCTGGTGCAATGCAAGCTTCGAGAGATCGGCGAGCGCACTGGCGACAAACTCTCTCACACCGAGCTTGCCCGTTGTCACGAACTTCGTCACCGCGTCTTCCATCCGGCTCATGACGTTGACCACCGCGTGGCGTGCAGTTTCCGCGTGAGCTTGCGTGTCCTTGAAGAACTCCGCCATGCCGCGGCTTGCACCTTCGAGCCAATCGGTTTGGCGACCCCTGAGCTCCGCGTAATACCGGTCATGGTTCGCGATCGATTCGACGAGACTCGCTTGAACATCAGCCACCGCTCGTCTATACCCATCGCTGTTTAATACCTCTGAGCTTGCGCTCATTCGCAACTCATCAAGCTCGCGTTGGTGCTTGCGCGTGATTTCGTTCAGATCAGCTTGCTCGTCTCGGCGCAATGGATCCGCGTCGCGCCCGATGAGCGCGCGCGCGTAACGGCCAGCTTGCTCCTCACCGTACTCGCGCAGGCTCTCACGCGCATGCAGCGCCTGCACGGCGATCTTCGCTGTCGCCTCGCGCAGCTTCAATTCTTTCTCCATGCCGATATTCCGCTCGAGCTGTAATCGAATCGCTGATTGGGCGTGCCCGAGACTTTGTTCTTCCCTATTCGCGGCGTGCGTCTTTAATGCGGCCATCTTCTCGTTGAATCGCGCCAGCTCCTTTTGCGCGTCGCTAAGCTTGTCGGTCGTCGACATCTGCGCCCGAAGCGCAGCAGCCTGCTCACGAAGCCGGTCGAGATAACGCCTTGCGGCATCATCTGTGTGCGACGCCCGGACCTGGGCCTTTGGCGCATGGTAGAGCGACTCATTGTGAGCAATCGTCTTCTTCAGATCTGCATCGAGCCGTGCCCCAAGCTCGCGAAGCTCCTGATGACTCTTGCCGGCCGCTCTGGCGACGCCCAGGATCGCATCTTTGGCTGCGCGTGCGCTGGCGTTCGCATCGTCAAGCTTTTCCTTCCACGAGCGCACTGACTTCATCTCTTCGTCGTGATGCGCCATCATGGATGCCAACGTGTCGACACTCTTCTTGTGCGAGTCTGCTTTAGATGCTTGGTCAAGCAGAGCATGTTTGCGGCGCTCAAGCGCCGCGATCTCCCTTTCGATCGCCTCCGTGTTCGTCCCGAACGGATTAGCGTCGGCGTCATACAGCATGCCTCGCTGGGAAGCAATCGCATCCTGCAACTTCGCGAGCTCATCTACCTTGCCTGTGACGCCCCGCCAAAAACGCTCCCACCGTTGGCCAAGCGTCTCGTAGCTATCCGTCATTGCCTTGTTGTCGGACACGACGGCTTCTCGCGCGCGTTGGCTCGCCGCTTGTACGAACTGCGCCCATGCGCCCGCTTTGTCGCCGGATTGTTCGACTGTACGGATCTGCTCGATCTGCGCCTGGCTCAGGTCGTGGTGCGTGTCAGCCCAATTCCGCGCGGCTTGAGCAGCATGTCCATACGACTGCTCGAATTGACGCACTACGTCCTCTGTCGAGTGCCCCGAGACCTTTGCATAGGCCGCCACACCCTCGGCAACTTGCAAGAGATCTGCCGCAGCGACGCGCCCGGATTGCGCGAGACTCATCAACGCCTGGCGCGCGTCGTTCGTCGAAACACCTACACGACTCGAGAGGGTGTCGGAGTAGACCAGTAACTTGCCCTGGGTGAGCGCTGCATAGTTGCCAGAAAGAACCATCGCATGATCGAGCTTCTCTTGCTGCTCGCTCAGTGCGTGAATGGCATGATAGGCAACGTACGCGCTTGCACCCAGGGCGCCTAAGGCGATGCCAGCCGGCCCACACAGCATCGGCAAGACATCGATGCGCTCGCCGAGCACCATGAGCGAGCCCATGAAATTCTTCCAAGTGCCTTGCATGGCTTCGTGCCCAAGCACAAACAATTCGCGCCGAGCGGCGGCCGACCCGGCTCCCAGATGATGCATGGCGCGCGAGGCAGCTTCAGCCTTCGCAATCAATGGCTCCGCAGACGCAGCAATGCCAAGGTTTGCTGCCTTCAATCGCATTAAATCGAAACGCGTCTTGCCCGCGGTCTCGGCCACCTTTTGAAAGCCCTTCACCGCAGCGTTGACCTGACGCACGCTCGCCGCAGCGCCGTTACTGGCCGCCTCTTCTAACGCACGCGCAACCACCGAGCTGCTCACGGCCATGTCTTTCTGACAAGCCTCGAAGGTTCGCGCGCTTGCTTGTTGATCAGCGACGAAACCCTTGCTCGCGCGTTTCACTCGCTCCATGCCTGCTTCGAAACCAGACGCATCGGCGCTGATACGAGTGACGACCTCATTAGCCACAGCCTGCCTCCTTCAACTTCTGCTCAACGACCTCCGCCATCTTTCGAGCCGCCTCTGACTTCTTGGCGTCGAACGCGGGACGCATGAACGGCTGCGCAGGCGTTCGCGAACTACCAAACTCGATGTCGTGAATGCCGCGCGCGACTGTGCGCTTCGTCAACGGCACTGCGTTTCGCTTGCCCAGTTCCACAAAACGCCCATAAAAGGCGTCCGCGCTCCAGGTGACGATGTAGGAGGCAAGCTTGCCGGGCACTGATTCCTCTTGATCGTATGCAATAAGAAGATGGTCTCGCAGGAATCCAGGCGAATGGGGTCGGCCGAAACGCTTGCCGATGCGATCGCCTACTGGCGCGCGCCGTTTCGCTTCTTCATGAATCACGCGAGCGCCGCACACCGCCGCCTGGCGGAGCGTGCTTTCACTTACCGCGTCATCGAGCTTAGCGAACATGTCAGTCAACGCCTCAAGATTCTCAACACGATAGTTTTTACTCACCCTCGAGCACCTCCCCGTTGCGCACGACGAGGCGCTTTGCGCCAGAGCGTTTGGCTGCGTCCAGATTGACACCAAACGTGTCGGCCACAATCTCCTCGGCGCTGCGCCCACTAGGCTTTGAATGCTCGCGGCTCCAACCAGACCAAGGCGTAAACTCCGCCGCCGACGCGAGCGGTGCTTCCTTGCCACGATGGATGTTGTACAACAGACTCATAAGTGTGCCGGCCCGCAGATCTTCAATGTGGCCGCCCCATGGTTCGAGTTCGAACAGCGCCACCCAATCCGAATATTCGGCACTGAACACCTCGAGCTTGGCGCGCCGCACCGACATGCCCAATGCCATAGCAATGCGCATCCACATCAGTTTCCGCGGGCTGGCTTTCAGTTTTTTGTGGCTTCCTCCTGGGCGCGGTTACCGAGACCGTTCAGCCGCATCGCGATCTGCGCGAGTTCTTCGAGGAGCGGCTTGCGCCCCGCACGAAGCGCTTCAATGTCGTCTCCGCTGAACAGCGGCTCACCTCCTTCATCAACCACGGTGGCGGCGATCAGCGTCGCTTCAAATGCGCTGTTTCCAGCGCGATCTTTAACGCTGTCGTAAAGCGCGTCGCGCGCCGCGCCCGTGAGCTCGCGAAAGCGTACTCGCTCACCTCCGAGTGCCACGACGTTCTCATCGACGATATTGGGCTGAAGAGCCGATAAAATTTGTTCTCGTTGCATGTCAGGCCTCTTTAGATTGGTTCTGCGAATGAGATAAACTGACGTTAGATAGAGCCTTACCGTGAATTCGGCTTTTTACCGAACGTAATCTCGATCTCGCCGCTCACCTCCAGGTTGACGGAGCTGGTCAGCATCTGATCGACCTTCGCCGCGATCGGGAAATCCTTCACATGCGCATTAAACTTGATTTCCGTTCCTTCCGACAAAGTGAGCTTAAACTCAAGCAGCGTTCCGTTTTTCCTTGCGTTGAACAATGCCTGATGCGACTTCTCGGTCATATTCACGTGAAGCGCGAGCGTCACTTGCCCCCAATCCTGCATACCGCGCTTCTTCTCTCGACCGGTGCTATTCAAACGCGTAACGTCAACCAGGTTTGCCGAACCCGTGAAGCTTGAGATGTCGGTGAAGTTTGCTACTTCGGCAAACGAAGCGTTGTCACCGCTCGGGTCCTTGTACTCCAGCTTGGTGCCTTGCGATGGAACTGCGGTCGACTGCTGCTTATTCGAGTCGTTATCTGCGCCAAAAATATCTTCCGGCGTGGTTTTCTCTGCCATTGCTTTTACTCCGTTATTCAAAAATCGTCGCGGCGGTCCTACCATCACGTTCTACTAAAACTTGCTCCAGATACTCACATCAAGATGACTTCCAAAAAGCCGGGTCTCGCGCTCAAAGACATCCTCAGGTGCGCCTAGAGGCACCGCGCCAACCGTAGGGTTGACGATGGCCCACACGACTTGATGCATCAGCTTCGTGCGACCATCGGACGTGGTATCCCACACGGATATCTGCACTCGCGCACGGACAACGCCCAAAGGTTTGCCGCTCAGACCGACGGGAAAACGTCCGCCGGCCACCTGATAAACGATCCACGGAGGGCTAACATCGTCATCCACAACGTCTTCGAACACACGCCCGTCGGCCAGACGCGCGAGCGCATTACGAACGATTTTCCCGGCGCTCATCGGTGACGCAGATAAGTTGGATATACTCGCGCTGATCAACATCCGGCTGCACTTGCTCAATGCGCATGACGAGGCCATCAACCGTCAAGCGCATGCCCTGCCGGATGGCCTTGCAAGCTATCCGGCTATACCGAATACGCACGCTTGCTCGCGTAATGCTGATGGGCGCATCGGCCGCAATGATCTCCTTGCCGCTTTGCATAATCACAAACGCGCGCGTCTTGATTACAAGCTCCCACGCGATCGATTCACGATTTGGATCTCGTACACGGCGCTCGATGCGCACGGTCCGATTGAACACTCCTGCCGGCATCAGAATCTCGATGGCACGCAAATCGGCGCGAGCAGCACGTCGGCATAACCACCCGGCATCTCGCCGATGGCTTGTCCCCGTGCAAATAGTTCGCGATGGTCATATGCCCATGCGGCCGCCAGAAGCATCCACGAACGCACCGATGGATAGCGCGACAGGTCAATGCCCGCTTGGTAGGTGATCAAGACCGTGCTGGCATCGGGCCAGGCGCGATTGGCCTTGGGCGCGAGAAGCGTCTCACGACCCAGCTGCACAACCTCATAGGTATTGCTATCCAGCGTTGTCAACTCTTCCGAAGCAATGCGCGATTGCACGCTTTCGACGGTTAGGACCTGACCAATCGACAACGGGAATTCGCCCTGCGGAAAGCTAGCAAAACGCTCGACGTACCGCGCGTGGCGAATCGCAGCGCCGGACTTACTCTCTGCTGCCTGCCGCGCGCTTGGGATCACAATTCGCTCAATGAAATCGCGTTCATCCTCGTCATCGATTCGGCATTGCGCAGCGACATCTTCGAACGTCAGTGGTTCAGCGTCGTCCAGATATTGAACCAGCACGGTGGTCATTTAATTTATCGAGCGCCGAGCTCTTATACGCCCCAACGTACGCCAGTGAGCACGGCAATCGATTCGACGTGGCGCGGACCAAAGTCGTTCTTGGCGATCACTCGGATTAACGTCTGGTCACGTTGAAAAGCGCTGACTACCTGACCATCCGAATCTTTGTAGGTGGCCTCCTTGCTGTAGTCGATCTCAAGCGAATCTTCTTCGCCGATGAACAGGTCGCCGAAGTCAGCAAAGTAGATCTCCGACGCATTGGTCTTATCGGCCGACTTGCCATCAGGATCGCCATTAATCGGAACTTGCGTCGTCCGCCCGACCGGATAACCCTTTAACATGCCATTGTCGAGCTCCGGATAGACCCTATTACCGGTTTCGTTGCGCAAGCTCGTCAGAAACCGGAACACGCGGGGCGCCATGATCCATCCCGGCGTGATCATGTTTGCGTCCGCACCCTCGAGTGCCAGAATTACCTTATTCAAGTCGATGTCGACTTTCTGCACGGACGACCCGTCACTTGCGGCGATCTTGTTTGTCTGAACTGCCCAGTGACGGAGGCCCTTCGGCGTGTTCGAATTTCCGTCGTCGAGAATGAATGCTTTATCCTCTCGAGAGCCGATAGCACTGGTCAAGTCACTAACAACGATCTGGTCGACGTTTGGGTTCACGCCCGCATACTTGAGCAGATCGTTTGCGATCGGCACCAGCGCGGCAAGCTTCTTCGCCGTAAGCTTCAAGTCGTCAAACTGCTGTTGCGCGGCCGGGATATCCGTATCTGCGCCGATATAGCCGACTACAGCACCGCCCTTCAAGCGTGGAATCGTGATGTTGCCGTTCGACAGCGGCAGCGTACGTGCTCCGAGCTTACGAACGACGGACTTCGGACGCAGCAGCTCGATCACTTCGCTCGAGAGGTTTGTTGGCACGAGAACGCCGCCTGCGCTCGACGTGAGCGTGTTAAGCGACATGGCGACGTCTTCACCAAAGCCGCGCTCCACCGCCAACTTTGAAGCCAACTGTGTGTCGCCACGCGCAGCGGCCAACGCGCGCACCATACGCGCCACCTTCGCGCCTTTCACCTCTGGCATCTTCGGCTGCGCCGGAACGCTCGGTGCCCCACCGCTTGCCACCGCTGCTGGCGTCGGATCGATTGCAACTGCCGCCGCGGCCGCCATGCGCTCGGCCATCTCTGCGCGGTCGATCTGGGCGGTGATCTCGCTGAACTTCGTACTTAAACTATCAAATTCGGCATGTTGCTCGGCGGACAGCGCAACGCCTCCCGCTTCGATTGCGGCAAGCGCTTGGACCTGCTGGTTAACGTTCGCGCGTTCGCGGCGAAGTTCGTTGATATTCAAAATCGATCTCCAATAAAAAAACCGCCCGAAGGCGGCGGTACTCGTTCAGCCGCGAACGCGCTGACGTGAAAAACTCGTGTGTGTCAGTAGGTACTTCGCATGCTCATCGCAGCGGCCTGCGCGGCAACACTTCGCCGTGAAGCCGTGCTCACCTTGAGCTCGCCACGCGAGGCCCGTATCTCTGCGGCTATCCGATTCACAGCAGACTGAGGCGTTTCGATACTGTCGGCCAGTCCCGCCTCTACGCCCTGCTTGCCAAAGAAAATTCCCGCCTGCGTGTCTTTGACCGCCTGAGTGGCGAGGCCTCGGAAGTTCGCGATCGCATCGACGAACTGCGCGTAGTTTGTTTGCACTACGCTAGTTAGATGCTGGAGTGACTGGTCACTCAATGGCTCGTGGGGCGTGAGATCGTTCTTGCGGTCGCCAGCGAACACCGAGGTAACCTTGATGCCCTGCTGCTCGTCGCGCTTGGACATGTCCAAGTGCTTGGCGATTACGCCGATCGAACCGACGCCAGAGCTTTGACTGACGATCACGTTCGACGCGGCCGCCGCGATCAGGTAGCCGCCCGAGAACGCGGAGAAATTAACGATCGACGTGATCGGCTTCACTCTCGTGGCAGCACGGACGTCGTTGGCTAACTCGAACGCACCCGTCGCGCTGCCGCCGTTGCTGTCGATGTCAAGAATGATGTGCTCGACCGCGGGATCGCTGACAGCCTGGTTCAGCGACGCGCGCAGTCCTTCATAGCTCGTCATCGGCTCACAGGGGTTCATGTGCGCCGAGCGCGATACAAGGATGCCGGCGACCGGAATGATGTCCAGACCAGTATCGGCAACCACTGCGCGTCGGCGCTCGGATGCCGCCGCCATTTGCGCGCCGCCCCCAAAGTCGCCGTCTTCCGTGACTTTCGGCTGCGTACCGTGCACGCTCAAATTCACGATATTCAGATGCAGGGCCTGACTAGCCCATTGGACCGCCAGCGACATCATGTGATCACTAACGAGTTGCGGCTGATTGAAAATTAGGCTCGCGAGTTTGAGATGTGGCTTCAAGACAGAATCCTTTCGACGTCTGCAACTTGCGCTTTAGTGGGCTTAGCTTGGCTCGGTGGCATGGGCAGCGGCTTGGATGCGTCCACCATATTGAGCGGGCTCAAATAGGTATCTCCCCCGTCCACTGGCGGCATGTTCTCCAAGCGCCGGATGTCGTTGCTTGACAGCCAGCCCCATTGACGCCCGACCGCATAAGCTGCGTACCGCGACGCCTGATCACCCCGTAGCAGCCCTGCCAGGTTGTATTCGATGAAGTACCGCTTGCGCTCGGACGGCAGCAGCAAATCACGCGTTTTCGCCTGCTCGTGCCGCTTGACCCATGGCAACAAGGTATAGATCACAAACTGAATCTCCTGATGCTCGATGTTACTGAACGTGGCCCGCTCAAGTTCGTTCACCATGTGCGCCGGAATCTTATAGATCCGCGCGATGTCGAGCGCGGAAAGCCGCAACGCATCGATCAAAGCCGCGTCAACGTTAGTCATCGACAGCGGCTTAAAGGTCATGCCCTCCTGCAGGAGCGCGACCTTCTTGGCATTGCCTGAGCCTGCGAACTTCGCGTTCCAACTGTCGGTAATGCGATCGACACCTGCCTGATCCTTAATGGGCGGGCTTGCACTCGGTCGCTCAATCACGCCGGAGAGCACCGTGCCATTCAGAAACGACCTTCCCGCATACTGCTGTATCGCCTGAGAATGCCCAATCGCATTCGCATGGAGCATGATTGGGGACTGCCCTGTATAACTATCGAGCGTGATCCAGCGAACATGATGGATCAGGCGCTGGGGCATCGGCTCCCCGCCAAAGGCGATGTAAAAAGGCTTGAGATCCCCACCGCGCTTAACTACCACCGATTCGCTTGGCATCGGATAGAGCCCCCGAACGACCCCATCGCAGTCGCGATCAATAAAGCTATAACTATTGCCGCAAAGTCCGACGGCAAGCTGCGACTGCTCTTGGTACTCGAACGGGGTTTGCCACGGGTTCGGTTCGTACTTCAGTATTGAATACAACGGATGATTAACGGCCGGCTTCCTATCATCGCCAGATCGCTCATACAGCTCGATCGGCAACTGCGCAATGCTTTCGGCCAACAAGGTGACGCAGGCCTGCAGCACCGTGAGTGATAGCGCGCTTTGCTTGGTAACGGTCTGGCCCGACTCGGAGCGCACGCTACCCAGAAGCGACGAGATCCATCCGCCTAACCCTGTCTGCGAGAGACCAGCGCTAGGCAATAGATGCTTGCTAAAAAACACTACCTACTCCTTTGCCTGCGCCGCCTGCCCGATGCGAGCCGCGGCACGGTCGGCAAGGTATGCCCAGAACAAAAGGAGCAGTCCCGCCACGATAAATCCCGCTGGCACGCTTAAGAGTGCCACACCGATAACAAGCAGTCCGAAGCCGACCAATCCAGCGATCCAGCCAGCAAGTCCAATCACACTCAAACGCCTACCCCTTGGTCGTAAACGGAACCACCGTACAACGCTGGGGGATTAAGTGCCATCAGCGTCACGGCGTTAAACAGCGCCATCAACGGATCGATCTTTGCTGATCCGCTGGCTTGCTTCGTTATATTGACAGCGTTCCCGACCGGTACGACGCGCGCGTTACCTACACACCACGCCATTAACGGCTGACCGCCATGCATCAGCACGCCGTCAGGCACAACGTCATCTGCGCTCACTCTGGTGTTTCCCGCAACAGCGAGGCGCCGCTCAGCGGTTTTGATCGCGCCGGAGAGCTTCCAGCCCTGCGAGATACCAATCACCTTGTCTTCGGGAATACCGAGCTCGGCGAGTGCATCAAGCACGCTGCCTACACCGGCCGGGTCAGCGCCGACCTTGTCGAGCAGCCCGGCCTGATAGATCGTGGAAACGATGTCGGCAACATCTCGCACGTCATCGCCAATCTGCGAGACCATCGTCAAGTCACCCGCAGCCTCGAAATCGTGCAGCCGCGGCGCGATCTCCTTTCGACGATCGAGGACGGACGGATGCGCCCACGCGTGCGTCCAGGCAAGCCAGTTGCGCGTTTGTCTTTCGCGCCCGATCACAGCAAGCCCCAATAAGTCATCTAGTCCGCCGCCGTCAATTCCGACGTCGATCACCTCGCTTCGCTCGATCACCTCTTCAAGCGTGATGCCAGGCGCGCGCGCAGCGTTTTCCCAGAAATCCGCGCCCGCCCATCGATCGGAGCGCAAGTTCAGGCCTATCTCGACGTTCAGATGCTTCGCAACGAACTGCTGAAAGCTGCCGTCCGTCTTGTGCTGGATCTTGCGTAGCTGGTCCTTGAGCCACTCGGCGCTGACTGAGCGCCCAATGTTGGGGTTCGTGACATAGAAGTTCGCCGGGTCGAGATAGCCTTTCGATGCAATCAGTTTTGCGGGAAACTCATAAAGCACGCCCAACGACTTGCGATCAACTATCTTTCCGTCGCGCACGTCGCGGTAATAGTTGAGCTTTTCGCGAAACACACCCGCCGGCGGCTCGTCGCTCTGCGTGGTCAGGATGACGACCCATCCCTCGTCGCGCGAGATCTGACCGCCCGTCGCCTCCATAAACATGCTTTCAGCGTTCGACTTCTTGCCGAACAACCAGTGCTCGTCGATGAGGATGCGCCCCGATTTCTTGCCGGAAACCGTGTCAGTATCGGCAGCGACGACCTTCAACGACGCACGCGTCACGCGATGTGTGATGGTTCGAACATGGTCTTGCACGTGAAACAAGGCCGACAATTCATCATCGGCTCGAACCATGCCCGCGGCCGGTTTAAAGCTGTTGTCAGCGACTTCCTTCGTGGGCGCCAGGATCAGATGCTCTTCCTCTTCACGCCAGCAGCGAATAACGGCCGTCAACATGATCCCGGCAGCGATCGTCGACTTCGTGTTCTTTTTGCTGATAAGCAGAAAGAACTCGCGGATTAACTGCGCACCGCTCTGCGCGTCGTAGGCTCCGAAAATGGCAGAGACAAAGTCGAACACCCACTGCTCACTACATTCGCCGAACGTCGGTTTGCCCGGCAGATCGACAACGCGCAGCTCTTTGAAGATCGCCAGCGCCTGCTCTGCTTCATCAGGAAAGATCGGAGCCGGAATGATCGACCGCCCGTCGATCAAACGAGCTTCCCAATCGGGACAGGCTGTCGTCCACTCCATGCTCACACCTTCTTGCCGCCCGCCGCGACCAGCTTCGGCGGCGCTGCAGGTGCAAACTTGCTTGCTACCTTTTTAGCTGCTTCGTCACGCTGCTCCTTCTTGCCACCCTCGCCGAGCTTGTGGTGCACAAAAGGCATGAGTGCCTTCGCCGCGTCCACGCGCAATTTGAACTCGGTTTCACCATCGTTCATTGCTGCCATCAAGAAAGCTTTGGGATCACGAAATCTCATCAACTTGGCGATTTCGCAATCCGTCCGCGGCTTATCCGCCTGCTTCGCCGGCTCGCCGCCGCTCTGCTTCGCCCCATCCTCTACGCGGGCTGCCGCCAGATACAGCGCAACATCTTTGTCTTTGACAAGTCGCGCCCCAGCGGCGGATGCCGTTCTCGCGCTGTAGCCCGCGGCTACCGCCGCGTCCTTATTCGACCTGCCCGCCAACACGGCATCGGCGAACAGCCGCTTTTTGCCCGTCAGCGCCACAAATCACCTCCCCAGACCATCAGGCCAGCTTTAACATCTTTAACATCGTTTTAACATCGCTTTAACATCCCTCGAATTCGCTGGAAGGCCCGTCAGTCGGGAAGCTTCGCGATTTCAGCGCTTGTTAAAGCCTTTAACATTTTTCGTTGAAGGGCAATTTTTTCTGCGCGTGAGAGAACGCTCGGTGTCCGGACACAAAGATCCCAGACATTCAATACCCCCCACCCCTCGAGCCCTCACTTAACGTCCATACCGCCCTGCGGCTTCTGCCGCCGTCTTGCGCGCATGGCAGTCAACGCAGAGCAACTGCAGATTGGCGTCGTCGTTGCTGCCACCGGCTTCAAGTGGCACACGATGATCGACGTGATCGATATGCTCGTTCCACAATCGGCCGCAACGCGCGCAGCAAAAGCTGTCACGCGCGGCGATGCGCATGCGCGTCGTCATCCATCTGCGCCCGCGAATGCGCACCGTGGATCCAGCTTTCACGTCCAACAACGAGAGCCTATTGGCCTTCACGTTACTCAGTCGAGGCTTAAGGGTCCTCAGTCTCGCCATTCGCAGGTTGCAACACAGAGATGAATGAACTAGCCTCGAAGGAGGCTATCGCGCAAGACGCGCACCAATGCAAAGAGCCCACATGGTTTGAGCCATGCGGGCTTTGAAGACAGTGATACAGCCTATCGATTAAGGGCTGATTTTATATCAAAGTGTTCAATCAGCAGTAAAACTATTTTGTTCAATAATTCTTGAACACTTTTCGGACATGAAGCTCTCACTTGCACGGCGGATCGATTTGCTTAGCGATTCGGCGCGTGCCGCAAACCGCCGCGCGCGGTTGTAGATCGTGCCACGCGCACAGTTTTGCTCGCGTGCCAAAGCCTTAATGTTCGCGTTATACCAATAGATTCCAAGGAAGCACTCAGCGTCGTGAGCGTAATCGCCTTGTTCGCATAGTGCATGAATCGCCATATTGAAGAACGGCATCTCGGGATCTAAGAACGAGTCCGGCTCCTGCGCCACTGCCCGCCGCGTAGGTTGAAGACGTGCAAGCACGTTGGACTTCACATACGGCGCGAAAATGCGTCGCGTCAGGCACCACGCGACCCACCGATGGCTCTTGTCGTCAGCGGCGTTTCGCGCACCTTCATTCAAACCTTGTTCACTCATAGCCTCTCCACTGATTTCGCTATTGCTCAACGCCGTAAGAAATGTTCCAGTGATCTAGCCAAGCAACCAATTGCTCGCGCAATTCGCGATTGCGGGGATACGGCAGCTGGACCTCGCCTTCCTCTTCGATCCCTGCGAAAGGACAACCCGGAAATGAAATCCAACTTTGCCCGCAATCAACGCGTCGGACGGCCATCAGCAATATTGGCCCCGGGATGGCAGCCATCTGTATGTAGGTGAACGCGCTCATTCTCGGCTCGCACGCGGCAGCTTCTCGAAATCGATCGTGATGGTGACGACGGCCTCGTACTCTGTTCCGTAGCTTCCCATTCGACGGCTAAGTTGGACAACAACGCTCGTGCCATCACTCGCGTGAACGACGCCTGCGGCGTTACACACATGGTCCGCAAGGATGTGCTTGATCTGCTCTGCATGCAGTACCGCGCGGTGGGTTTCCGTGTTTGTACGTCCGGTGTGGATGTTAATCATACGGTGGCCCCTTTCGATCTTGGCGCGTCCGGCGCCATCCATGTGTGATCGCCGCTATCGCGAAACGCCTCAAGCGACTTCCAATTACTCGCATAAAGGCAATCGACCCATGCGTATTCGTGATTAACCCAATCAGATCTTTGGATCGAGCCGCGGTATCCCACAGGGATAAAAGCCAGCGCCTTCACCTTGTATTCCTCACCGCTGTGATCAAGATGCCGCACACGGCGCAAGCCATGCACCATCGTTTCTAATGGCGTCTTGTTCGTCATATAGGTGTATCGTCCGCGCATTCCTCTCTCAGTTACGAGACCAACTACGGGGATCTGTACGGTCAATACTATCGGCTGCATCGTCCTCATGCGCTTTCCTCTCTCAAACCCATCTTTACAGCGCGCACACGCTTCCATCGCGCGAATGCACGGTCCAACGTTGCAAACTTGACCTCGCGCGCCGCCGACCCTTGATCAATCCACGCACGACAGGCGTGGCGCTTGGCACAGTGAACTCGTGCTTCGCCTTGAGCCCCATTCCCTTGCCGTGCTTGCGTTGGTTTGAGTGGCAGGGCACGACCGACGCTGACGCGCCAAGGCAGACTCCTGCAAGCCGAATCCAGCATGATTCGCCGCAGCATGCAGCGAGATACTTGGAACCTTCGGCCACCGTCGGCTTCTTGATGCGCCGCTTTATCGCCGTGCGCCGCAGGGTGGTCAACCGGTCTGCCGTCTTTCTCAAAGGCGACGGCTTAAGTCGCGAGTTGATCACCGAATCTCCTCCACATCCCAACCGCCGCCGTCGCGCGCCTTTCTCGGATACACCACCTTGAAAACGAGGGGGAAGATCCATGCAGCGACCTTCATCTTGACCTTGGCGTCATCGCTGAAGATGGCACGAGCACCCTTCACGTCGTGCATCTCCAACACCCCTGACGCAGGCAACACCACGTAATCCACAGTCAGAAAGGTCCTCGGCGCGAGTTTTAGCTTGATGCCCTCAAACATGTACCACTGGATTTCGCCTGAGCGCCGTTGCTGTTCGAGATGCGCCTCGTAACGGCGCTCGGTTGCGTTCTGCTCGCCGTCGCGAAGCCGGCCCAGCGCCTGGAGTGCCTTTCTTGCGGCCTCGCCTGATGTCGCCGTGCCGCGCGCCGCAGTTGCTTGAGACACATCCAGATCGAAACCGGACATGATCTCGTCGACTTCGCTGTTTGGCTGTGTGCCGTACTGCTGCGCAAGTGCGCGCTGCTGCGAATCTCGACCGACAGTCATGTCCTCGCGTACGCGCGCCGTGCCGACGTTCTTCGTACCTGCAGGCACGTACACGGGCCAGGTTAAGCAGCGTTTCACCATGCTTGCGCTACCTCTCGTTTAACCAGCGTGAGGAAATAAGGGATGCCCAGGAATAGCGCAATGTAGGATTCGCGCTGCCACACGAGAATGCCGATGATTGCCATCGTGCTCACGAAATCGTAGAACGCGTTCACCGGATAACCATGCTCGTAGTCCCTTGCACGCACCAACAGCGCCGCGATCCACGTGATTTCGGCAACGATGCAGAGGTAGGCAATGGCGATTTCTCGCGCGTGTTCATAGCCGCACTCGATCCACAGATACAGGCAGATAATCAGCAAAATGTCGAAGAAGATGGCACGTACAAGCTTTTGAAGATTCATGATTTTTAGCTCCAGCAAAAAATGTCGATAAGACACGTCGACTGTCCCAACACGTAATGCCAGTCGGGCAAAATGCGCAGTTGCGAAAGCCCGGACGAAACACTGCTTTGCGGCCGGGGCTTCCACGACGCGTATGTGTTCCCACGGCTCAGGCGTGAAAATCTGCCGGCAACAGTGCATCGCCGAATATGTCGAGCACGCTTCGATAAAAGCGCTCGGACCCACTGCGCTGGGCGTCTTTCAGCACGTGGTCTATCCATGGCCCTTTGCCTGCGGCCTTCGCGACCAGCACGCGGTATTCGGGCAACGATTCGTCAGGGTCCTTAGGGCGCACACCGAGTCGCGCAGCCTCGCGGCAGACATCGGCTTCGCCGCCGAGCCACCATTCATCGCGGCGCGCACCCGAGCGAGCGCCGGGCGCTTCGGCAAGTACCTCGTCAACGAAGCGAGCCAGGAAGCCGACGTTCACGGCACGGCTGTCAATGTCCCGCTCGCGCGCTGCCACCGCTCGACGATGCGCCTCGCGAAGCTGATCGGCCGTGATCCCACGGCGCACCCATGCGAGCACATGCGCTCGGTCGGGACTACGATTGACAAGACAACGTTTGCGACGCGCCGCCTCCAAAGCGATTAGTAGCTCGGTGAGCTCGTGCTCGAAGTTTGGAATCCGGGGTTTTAGACAAGCAGCAGCGGCAGCATCGAAGTTATTCACAGGGTCGCGCGCGCGCGCGTTGCTGCTGCTCTCTGCTGTAATCTCTGCTGTAGTCTTAACACCGTTAACGACTTGGCCAAACCCTTCTCCCCGGACAAGGGTTTCACCGCTTCCCGGGCAAGGGTTCGACCGGTTGGCGGACTGGGGAAACTCCATCTCCCGAAATGGACTTTCCCCATTTCGGGAGATGGGGTTTTCCCATTCGGGCGACTGGTCATTCTCCCGTGCGTCGTTACCGCCTTCAACGACTCGTTCAAGCGCGTCTCCGTCGATCTGATAGTAGATCTTGTGCTCGAGGCGCTTCTCGGTCTCGATCAACACACCAGACTTCTTCAACGTGCGGCGCGCCGCCCGTTGCTCTTCGTAAGTAAGGCCCGTTTCGTCACGTAGTTCGTCGGCCGTTTTGTGCACTCCTAGCTCGCTTGTGGCACGGCTTTGCCAATAGAAGATTTGACAGAAAAAGACCGTCGCTTTCACGCCGCCGAGATGTCGCGCAAGGCCAGGGTAATAGGCGACTGGACGCCCAATATCGCGAAGTACGTCAGATACCCTCATGCGCCACCTCCGCGGTCACTTTGAGCGTCGGAAATAGCGCGCGAGCACAAGAGAACGGCTGAATGCTGATAAGTTGTGAATGCGAGGCCGTCGAGGTAGTGGCGCTCGACCAGTCTAAAAACGTAGCCGCTCATGAGCGTGCCTCCGGAGTTTTGCGGGAAGCCTTATCCCACGGTTGACGATCAGACGTGCCCGCGCTCGATGCAGCGTGTCTCGCAAGAATCGCGGAGATGGTGGACGCATAGAAGGAGACGTGTGCGAACGCGTCTTGATGCCGCGTGAGCGGGGACTCAAGCGCTTGCAGCGCAGGCAGTGCTTTGCGCCAGGCAGCTTGTGCGATCTTGAGGTGAATTAAGAGCGCGCCCAAGTGCTGGGCTTCGTCTTGCCTGATCGCGATCCAGCCCGTCGCTTCGCATTCGAGCAACTCCGCTATCCAACACCGAAATGCGGCCGCCTTCGACGTACGCGCAAGCGTGCCGAGCAAGTGCGCGCCTCGTAGAGAGAAAATGCGGACTTGCTCATCGCCACCTCTTGCAGGCAGCGTCACAACGCTGGTCATGCCGTTGCTGAATTTGGCAGCGTTGCGCTCGAATAGGTCGTTGATCGCCCGCCGACGATTTTTGTAGCCAAGGGCGTCAGCAATCTGCTGCGCCTGTAACCAAGGCTGACCGGAATGGTCGATAACGTCGAAGCAGTGAGTCTGAAAACGAAGAGATCGTGTTTGCTCAGGACGAGCGAGGGCATTGGCACGCATGGCGGCCTCCTTCTTTGGGTTCGACGACCCGCTCCTCAACGCCAATTGAGGTGGACGAGCACATGACGGAGTTGGCGTACCGGCAAAGAAGGAAACCGGCGAGCCCGAGGGCTCCCCCGCCAAGGCCCGCCCATTGAAGGCACGCAAAGGCGCGCGGACGAAAAAATAGCCGCTTTCGCGGCGGCTCGTCCGCCTTCTTTGATCCGGAACGCCAATCCCGATCGCTGTTGTTTCAGCGATGCTTGGAGTATATGCAGCGGCGCGGCGGGCAGTCAAGGCGATGAACAGTTGCAGTGACATAACAAATTTGTTACTATCAAAGGCATGGCATTCCGAATTGACTTTTACAACGACCGAGTCCAGAGAGACATTGCAGCACTGCCTAAAACCTTGCAGGCGCGGTTCTTTGCGTTGGCAGACCGGATTGAACAGCATGGTCCGAATTTGGGCGAACCCCATACCAAAGCTATGGGCGATGGCCTTTTCGAACTGCGCCTGAAAGGAGCCGAGGGGATAGCGCGGGTGTTTTATTGCACAGTCGTTGACAGGCGAGTTTTCATGCTTCACTGCATTGCGAAAAAGACGAAAAAAACTCCAGGAAAGGAACTTGAAATTGCGCGTGAGCGCCTGAAGGAGGTTCGGAATGGCAACGTATAAAGAAATGCGCGAGCGCGCCTTATCTGATTCAGATGTGCGCGCCGAGTACGACAGGCTTAATCGCGAAGAGTACGCGCTGCTCGATGAGATGCTAGCTGCCCGCCGAGAAGCCGGTCTCAGCCAAGCTGATGTTGCCGAACGCATGGGCACGAAGGCTCCTGCGGTCGCGAGATTGGAGGGGGCACTTGCGTCCGGCAAACACTCCCCATCGATTGATACGCTGAAGAAATACGCTGCTGCACTTGGAAAACGCGTTGAGATCCATCTCGTTTGAAATGACGAAATAATAAGTTGGCCTAGCAAATCGATGTCCCGAAAGCGCATCGACTGGCTGACAACCTCGACGAGGAATGAGCCTTGGAAAATGTAAGAACGAAGGCAAGGGATTCGGTCGAATATCTGAAGACCGAAGAAGGCATGGCGGGTTATCTGGAGGCGTGCTTCCAGGAAGCGGGGGACGATCCCGATTTCATCGCTCACGCATTGGGTGTGATTGCTCGCGCACGCGGCATGTCGCAAGTCGCCCGCAATACTGGCCTGACGCGGGACGGTCTCTACAAAGCGTTGTCGGAAGACGGTAACCCGAGCTTTGCAACTATCCTCAAAGTCATTCGCGCCCTCGGCCTGGATTTGCACGCAGCGGCAGCGCACGCTTACGCGATCGAAATGCCCAAAAGCGGAATGCGCCCGGTGCACCCAGGTGAAGTTCTGCGAGAGGACTACCTCGCGCCGCTTGGGATGAGCGCAAACGCTTTGGCGAGCGCCCTGCATGTCACGGCCGGGTGTATCAATGACATCGTGCGTGAGCGGCGCGGCATTACCCCTGACACACCGATGCGACTTGCGCGTTACTTCGGCGGCGACGCCCAAACCTGGATGAACCGTCAACTCATGTACGAAATGAAGATTGCCGAGCGTGACCTTGCTCGCGATATTGAGCGAGAGAATTCGCTTCGCGAAGCGGCCCATTGTTAAAAAACGATTTGTGCGCTGGTCCCGATATCGCCACAACGACGTGGGCGCGGCTGAGTATGCAAATTGTCGTGAAGACCACATGAGCCGAATGCATAATTCGCTCCACCCTGGCGAGGTCCTCAGGGAATGGATTGCAGAAGCAATCACCGTATCGCAGGCAGCCGAGGCGCTACAGATAAAACGTGTGACGTTGTCGAAGCTTTTAAATGGCAAGGCAAGCGCAACGGCCAATATTGCTTTGCGCTTAGCAGCTTGGCTTGGGACTAGTCCCGACCTATGGATGGGCATGCAAGCCCAGTAGGATCTTTGGCAAGCGCAGCAGCAACCAAGGCCAGACATCAAACCATTGGAAAGACACGCTGCTTGATTTGGTGCGCCCGCATGGCCATCGATATCTTTTATTTTTACGATGACACTCACAAAATCAAATCTTGCCGCAAAGGAAGCGAAGCGAAGTCTTTCTGGCGAGTTGCTGCAGGCGGTCCGCGAAATGAAGGAAGGCCGTGCAGCCCGCGTCACACACGTGGTGCCGTCCACAGCATCTATCGCTCGCGATAAGAGCGGTCTGTCACAAAGTGAATTCGCCAAGCTTATCGGCGTCTCACTGCGCACGTTGCAAGCGTGGGAGCAAGGCCGGCGCAAGCCGACGGGCGCTGCCCAAACTTTGCTGCGCGTGGCAGCGCTGCACCCGGAAGCGCTTCGCGATCTGCAAAGCAGTTGACTGGACCAAGCTTTGCTGCGGCGCTTGACGACGACTGACTTCAATCGCGAGAAGCGAGCCGGAGACAAACTTTGCTCAATGTGAACAAGCTTGTTATGCGGCTTATCACCAGACACACGTCGCACGGGAAAAGCGTTTTCTATAACCTGTTCGACGAAAGCGAAGCGGCAGAGCTCGAAATGCGCGCAATCTTGCTTCAGGGGCTCACGATCTGGTTGCACAACCAGAAGATGACGCAAGCCGCAGCCGCAAAAGTGCTTGGCACGACGCAGGCGCGTGTGTCTGACATCAAGCGAGGAAAGATCAATAAGTTCGGTCTCGACTTGCTTGTCAAGTTGGCTGCGCGGGCTGGTCTGCAGCCTCGCATGGAGCTCGAATCTAGTTGAGCGAGCGCGCTTCTGTTCGGGAACAGCAAGTACAAGTGGTGCATGGAACAACGATAAGTGCGTTGACGGCATGCTCCGCCCTCGCCGTCCATCGAACGCGTCATCCGATAGGCGCGCGAATTGAAGGAATAAGCAATGACTACGTTTGCCACGTTCGATGCTGCTGATTACCTCGATAGTGAGGAAGCGATTGCGGAATTCCTCGCTGCTGCGATGGAAGACCCGAACCCCGACGTCTTCTTGTCCGCTCTCGGCGCGGTAACCCGAGCACGAGGCGTAGATAGAATCGCTGCTGAAGCGGGACTCGGCCGCAAAAGCCTTTACAAAGCAATAGCACCAGGTGCGCATCCACGCTACGAGACGATTCAAAAGCTGTTGCGCGCGCTTGGCGTTCAAATGAGCGTCAGCCCGCGTCACGCTCATTAAGCGCTTAGCAGCGTTTTTAGACACACCTGGCGAAGTCCTTGAACTGACAAACGCGGGTGCGAAGGTTTTCAAGCCGGCTAGTGAAGCGCTGCTGGCAGCCTCGTGCAAGCGGATCGACTTGACGCTGCCACGAGAGAGTTCCGGGGCAGAATCAGCGGGATGTAGTAACCAGCGTCCGCGCAAAATCAACTGCCCAACCGACTTGAGCTGCGCCTTGCGCGTGAAGACGCGCTTCGCTAAAAGAACAGGAGGGCGTGAATGCCAAGAAGCTATGGGCAAGAAAAACGAGCCCGTCATGCCCTGCCCTCACCATCGTGATCCATGCCCAGCACCCAGAGCAGCGCTTCCGCGCGGTCGCCCGATGACACTTCGAGCTCGCGCGTGATCTGCTTGCGGCTACGCAGCTTCGGCTTCGCGTCGCCGATTACTGCACGCTGCGCGCGAGCTCGTGCATGGCCAACGACATGCTGCCCCGCTGCGATTAGTTCCTGGACCTTCTTTCGCTGATCATCCGGCGGAAGCTTCGAAAGTTGGCGCGCGTGCGTGACATTGATGCGTAAGCTTTCTACCGCCTTGCGGACATCGGCACAGCAGTCGAGCAGCGCGACGGTGGCGCGAACAGTGCCTAATCCACATCCGAAGATCGTGCCGACTTCGGCTTCACTGTAGCCGAGCGCCATTACGCGCCTCATCTTCTCAGCACGGCCGAGCGGCGTGTCCGCCTCACGAAGTTCGTTCTCGCCGATGATTGCAGTCAGCGTCGTGCGTCTGTCGCCTCGATACACCTGCGCCGGGACTTGAATAGGCGTCTCGCCACGTGCTCGCCGCCACTCGTTGACCAATCGGGCCGCTTTGATACGTTGCCGACCCACCGCAACCTCGGTCTCTCCGGTCTCGGTGTTTTTCACAACCGAGATCGGTTGCAAGACACCTTGAAAGTCGATGTTTCGAGCAAGATCCTCGTTGACCGGGAGGTCAGCGCGTGGATCATAAAGCGACGAATTCGGGTCCGTCACCAACACCAACTTGTCAGGATCGAAGAAGAGCAGGTTCGTCTTTCCCGATGCGCCATAAGCGTCAATTGAGTTCTTTGCCATAGTTCATGCCCATCAATTTCGCGTCTCAATTGATCCATGAGCGCAGGGGGTTTGCTGCCGTAATGCAATCCGGCGTATCGCATCTTTCGTAGTCGTACTAACCGCACAACGGGCGCCCGTTAATCGCGCTTTTTGTGTTACTGATTCGTCTGCTGCTGCGGGGCTTCTTGCGGAGCTGACGGTATGGCGTCTGCCCGTTCGTTCCGCGCGACGGTGAAAGCTGCCATTGGCAATGGCATCACAGGCTCATAGACAAAGCGCCGCTGTGAGAGTGTCTCGTTCTCGCCGGTCTCAACATGAAAGGCTTCAGGACATTCCGTTTTTACTTGCTCGACAATTGCCTCGAGTGTTTCGCTGGTAGCGTTTCTAAGCATTCGCTGGTGCTGCTCAGTAAGCATTCTTGCTTCTCCTCATGGTACGCATAACATGGCGCCTTCCGGCTTCATCCACTTGATTGACCGAACCAACGGCCGCCGCTCGTGAAATGCCGGAAACCTCTTCCCCAGTGATAGTCCGCATAAGTCCAAAGCCGTGACTGTCGGGTCGTGCCGAATGCTTCAAACACCACGGCTATTTTTGTTTCGCCGGATGTGACGTTGTGAAAAGAGGGGGCCGGAGCTCGCAAGTGAAGGCGAGACGCTTGCATTTTGTCGAATCGCTGCGGATTGTCTCGGACGCGTTGGGCACGGCCGATCCCTGGCGCTCAATTTTCCACGCCGATACGGAAATCGTGCTCGTACAAATGCGCCCTGCTCTTCAGCGAGTTCCGGCCAGATCAGATGCCAGTCAGCCGGTCGTAGATCGCGGCGGCAACAAACCCCGCGTTTCTCCGCCAAGGGTGCAAGACGAATCAATTTGTCATCTGGAATGCCCCCTTTGCGCCACGCGTGAACGGACGGCGCGGTTATTCCCAACAGCCGCGCGACAGCTGTTGTGCCGCCTAGAGCGTCGATGAGTGCGGAAGGTCTCATAGGTCTAAATCCAGTCTTAAACTTCGTCATGTTAGGACTAGCTAAACGGATTGTCAATAGCGTCTCCTTTCTGTTAAAATGTTAGGATTAACTAATGCTCTCCGAACGACTACTTCTTGCGATGAAGGCTGAAGGCATCAGCCAAGCAGAGCTTGCGCGTGCCTGTGGCGTTCGGCCGCCCAGCGTCCACGGATGGCTTAGTGGCAAGTCAAAATTTCTTCGTGGCGAAAACCTGCTCTCAGCAGCACGCGCGCTGAAGGTTTCGCAAGAGTGGCTGGCTACTGGCAAGGGGCCGATGAAGGGCCAGCCCGTACGCATACAGGCCGATTCGAACACGCAACTCCTACCTCACGATCATCTGCCGCACGATGATTTCGTGCTAATTGCGCAACTAGATATTTCCGCAGCCTGCGGAGATGGGCGGCTCAATGAGCATGCCGAGGTGCAGGGCAATTTCGTTTTCAGGCGCTCAACTTTGAGAGCCCTCGGCGTCACCGAGGAAACGGCACGAATAATCAGTGCTGTCGGATGCAGCATGTGGCCGACTTTGCATGACGGTTGCTCAGTCTTAATCAACACGGCTGATGTAACGCCTAAAGACGGAAAAGTCTTTGCCATGTGCACATCCGAAGGGGGGCTTGTTCTAAAGCGGTTGATTTGGGATTACCACGCCGCAATAGGCGCACAGACTTGGATTATGCGCAGCGACAATCCTGACAAGGCTGCACATCCAGACAAAATTCTTCCGCCTGACGATCGGACAATGCTCGTTGGCCGCGCGCTTTGGAACGACAACTTCTTGTAGCCGCACCAAGGTAGTGCGCTCCGCATTACCTTTGCCTACCGAATCGGCAATTAGTCGCCTCCCTCCTCGAAAGTAACGTCACGGCGCTTTCAAAGCTATTGACTTTCCAATTAGCCTCTCCTAATATCTTCATAAGTATCACCAGCGTGTGCTCGGCTAGCAGCTCAACCGCAATTGATCAAACAGCCTACGGGAAAGGTATCGCGCATACCCATCAGGTTTAGGTCACCGACGTTGATATGCGTAGCGGACATCGCATGGGCGACGCAGGCCCAATTGATCGAACGCGGTGCCCTTAAATGTCTAAACTTGCAAAAACCCTAGGTCTACTAAGTGGAATCCATATGATTGAGACAGCCTTCGCACTATTGTCGTTCCCCAAAGCCGCTACGCCCCTTGGCTTTCCGTTCAAAGATGATCCACCGAAACCGTTTCATTCGGACAAATCGCTCTTGCTTTGCACATCTCGCGCTGACATGTCGACCGAATATGGCTACACATGGCCGAGTGTTGGCGAAACGGCAGAAGCTTCCATCTGGGAGCCGAACCTTCGCTTTGGCGGTCTTCGTGGTTGGCTCTACGGTCATGGCGAGTATGCCCTTGGCGGATGTATCGAGCCGACAGCGAAGTGGCTCGTTGTCGAGGCGGATACGAGCGACATCATCGAATTCGACGGTATCTGCAAGTTTCCGCGCGGTAAGGTGCTTTTTATTGGCCCGCGCAAGAAGGCTGCTGAATATCTCATTACGCATGAGCCCCGCGCTCGCGAACTTCCCGTGATTGGTGAGCATCGCACCGTCGGCAATGGCAAGTCCGCTATCGTTGGCGCGCTTGGCACAGCATCCGCTGGAGATAACGGAACCGCTGTCGCGGGAAATCGTGGCGTTGCGTTAGTTGGAGCTCGCGGAGTAGCAACCACCGGCTTTCTCGGCACGTCCGTGGCGGGTCGCTGCGGAACAGCTGTCGCTGGCGATGGTGGAGTCGCTGCTGTAGACGATCATGGAACTGCGATCACCGGCTTTCAAGGCAAAGCAAGCGCTGGCAAGCTTCGTCAAATCAGCATTTGGTATTGGGATTTCATGGAAAGGCGTTACCTCATGAAGGTCGGATACATTGGAGAGGACGGCTTAGACCCATACACCATCTACACACTGAGCGATGATAATCGTTTCATCAAGGTTTAACCTTCCTGAACAACAGAGACGAAACGATGACTCTTCTAACCCGCGCCTTCATTTTGGAAAAATACGGTGTTCGCCTCACGATGAATCAGTTGGCAACGCTACTCGCGATGTCGGAGGGCACTATCCGCAACCAAGTCAGCGCTGAAACCTTCCCGATCGCAACTTACACGGAGGGCTCTAAGCGGTTTGCATCGTACGAGGCTGTTGCGGACTATTTGGATTCCATGTCAAAGAAGGCGCGTGCGCGAGCTGCGGCATGATATGACGCCTGGCGAATCTGAACCAATCCATGGCGCGATGCAGACGATCGCTCGCCGCATTCGAACGAGGCGTACCGCTTCCACCTCCCTATCTACCTTATCGGCGCCTATAAAAGATTTCAGTCGCTTTGCCGCACTAAAGGTGGCAAGCCGAGTCGGACATAAGATTGCTCGTAAGCTGCGATAAATCTAGGATCTCCGGTCCGTACACGCGCGAGCCAATAACCCAATTCCTTTTGACAAACCTCGCTTTCAATTCTAGAGAAGCACGGGGAAGTCGCTGACATTTGCGTCGCTGCCCAGTAAGCCGCGAAGATGGTCTCCTGGTCCGGATACACAAGTCGTAGGTTAGTCTTATCGCCTTCATTCAGCCATCTTTGAATGGAGGAAGACAGAGTCTGCTCCGTTTCGTTTGGTGCATAATTGAAAACGCGAACGGCGCCGTGCCGTGCTTCACGGAAGTCACTGAGGGCAATGGACACGACAAACATGACTGCCCGATGCCTCGCTAATCTTTTATTCAGCGATATACCTACTGCCGTTGCAACGCTAACCGACAATACTGCGAGCATGATGGCCGTTCGCATAAAGGGTCCAGCGAATATTCGTTGGGACATTTGATAAAGCGAGTTGAACATTAGCAAACTTTCCGCCCTCTCCGGCTGCAGGAAAATATCGATTACAGAGCATGAAGGCGAAGGCGTCCTGCCCACGCTTCAGGGACATTGCAGCCAACTTGCCACTTATAATGTGGTTGCAGTCCGCTTCTCCGGTGCAAACCTTAGCCAGGCGGTACCAATCAGTTGCTGGATTCCGTCAAGCCGATTGAGCATCGAATCTGCTCTGTCAGTTGCCTCAAAAGTGTCGTGCGTCGGCCCCGGCGCGTGACGAATTCCTCATCGTCTCGCCCTTTTCTCGGCGTTTTTGCGCAACCCAAGATGAGCCATCCTCGCCACTGTCGCTTCGCACCGCATTCGATCGCTAAGGTTTGATAGTCCGCAGCGATGCGATACCTGAACGACGGATAACGCCAGCTCGCATAAACGTGGGAATCGTTTGATACAATCAAAACGTTACGCGCGTTAATCTCACGAGCAATCTCCTGAACAAGGCGAACAGCTAGTTGCTTCGGTCGCCATCCATGCCATTTGTGAGTCAACGACCGGAATCGTTCTCGCCCGTTCCTCCCCTGTGCCGGACCTTGCACACCTCCTATCATCAACCTTGGACGAAAAATTCGTCCTCCTAAGCTGGCTATTGAAAACGAGCATGAAACGACGGAATAGCCTTCTGCGTCTTTGATGGATAGCGTCCAATCTCCCTCCCTCTTAAATTGCTCTAGCACTTCAATTGCGACCTGCCAGCTTTCTTCACCTACTGAGAAGGTTGCGACAACCGCGACGCCTGACTTAGCAATTTCGCCTGCTATCGAAGGAAGCAGTTTGCATGCGAAAAGTTGATGCTCCAAACTCACTCGGAGAATGTCGTCTGGCTGGAGCGCATTGTGCAGGAACGGACGGTGAATACGCTCAAAGCATTGCGGCGCTCGGCTCACTAGCCCTGGAGTTTTTGCCGATAAGCAAGCGTCTAACCAACAAATAGTCGTCTTGTAGCAAATTAGAGTTCGGGTAACAAATCGGAATCTACGCCAGCGCGCGTACATGGTCTTGCCCGGATACACATGCAAGGCGCACTCCGCAACAAACCGCGAACGAGTTCGATTTATCGATGCTAGCTTCGAGATCCATTTCTGTTTATATTCTTTCAATTTCTTTGTTTAGAACGTGCACTCGGGTGAGACTTGGCGACACCCCTGAATTAATGTCGACCGTTCGCATGAGCCTCGCTTCGAAAGACGGTAAAGAAGATTAAGCCCAAAATCCCTTTAGTAATCGCGGCGACAATTCCCTCACGTGAAGGTGCGGGCATCAATTTAGGCTTGCTGTTTCTTCAAAGTCAGTAGGAGGTCAATTCCACGCCAACATCGCGACGCTGGGAGCGAGCGTGTTCATGTGTCTTGTCACGGCGAAGGGCCTTCCCCGTGCGGTTGCTCGGGTTCATCAACCAACTTTGTTGCTCGAATGACTTAGAGCGATGGTGCTTGCGTTTTTTCTTACCCTCTTTGGAGCCTCGCTTCAACCGGCTCTTTGCCGGTAAGTGTTCCGCATACGATCGTCCATTTGAGACGTTGGAAACTACAGCTGCATCTGCCGCGCTGTAGGATAAGCAAGCAGCGCCGATGCAAGACACCAAGACCATCACTTCGCCGACTTTTTTCATAGCCTTCAATTTCGACCCCTTCATTCATGTGTTCGCGAGAAAAGAGAGAGTAGCGTTGGCTCGTTAACGATGGAATCAGACGGGTACCAAAGTTCGAGGCCAAAGTCTGAACGAATTATGTTGAATCGAGAGATCGTTTCAGATGCCTGCCAGCGCTTGGCGCATTCGACAGAGGGATAACGTTGTCTAGGATATCGAAGCGCGTTGAGATCGACGTGAACGGTTTAGTCGGCTATGGGAAATGATGTGAACGGTGCTCAAAAGACCTTTTACTTAAACCGGCGCACCGGCCGCGTCCATTTGGGCGCCGGCGCGCTGATTGCTCCGCCGAAGCTTCTCAATGTCCGCGTGACGGTCGTGGAGCGCCCCATGACCATCGCCGCTATCATCCTGCGCGCTCAATTGGAGTATTTCGATATTCAAGTGCGGGAGACAATGAGAGTTGCGTCGATCGGCTTTCGTACGCCTGGCTGATTGTTGCCGAAATCCGGGTCAATCTAGTAGTGCTGAGCGCCCCAGACTGGCACAGCACGTCGTGTGGTGTGGCGATTGCACGAACAGAAGCCAAAACAGCTCCTTTACCGAGTCGTCAGGTTCGGAATAGTCATCTAATCTCAATCTTTATCGAGATGTGTTGTGCATTGCCACGGTAAAACCATCGGAATCAGCGGCATTTAGTCGGCCCGGCTTTGGGCTCTGGACGGCCTCCGGACATGCTCGACCGCGTCGCAGCAGCGCATCCCGAAATGTGACGTCCTTGATGGCTGATAACGGCGAAAGAACACGTGGTACGTTCGTAACGCCCCATGCTTTTTGGAGAGACAGATGGTCGACGACGAGGTTCCCTTCACCAAAGTGCAGCTCTTCGAGGCACTTCAGACACTTCAAACCGCTTTGGATGAGGTTTCGGATAACGTCGAAGTGCTGGCCCTAGCTGGGCGCAAGCATCTGATAAACGCGGAGTCGCGCCATGCTGTGTTTAGCATCGCAGCGACAATCAACAAAGCTCGGATGACTGCGGTTCACAGCCTTTGGCCCTGACGCGAGCTTGGAGCCGAGGTGAGTCGGCATCGATTGGAGCTACCTTTTCCCTATCGAGCAGTGGACCCCGCACGAGAGAAACGCAACAGTAATTTGACGAATTTTCGTCCAGGGTGTAAGTAGGAGCTTAAAGAGGTAGCGCGGCGGGACCTGTGGCGTCTCTTTTTTGTCATCGACGATTTGTGGCCGACAGGGAAAAGAGATGTTCGATGAAATAATACCGTTCACGAAACTTCAGATGCTCGACGCAATCCAGGCGCTTCAGGCCGGACTGTCAGAGATCTCGCAGCAAGCCGACGCCATGCTCGAAGTGGCCAACTCCCGTGGACTCGATCTTGAGGCGCATGTCTTCGTCGTTGAGACGATTCGCGCGGTGGCTGAGGCAAATCATGCCGCGAAAATAAGCCTGGGCCTGTGATTGGCGCGAAGCTATGATTCGGCTTTTGTTTTGCTTACAACGCTTTTATACAAAATGGCGGAAATATGAAAGACGACGATGTCGCCTGGACGAAGGTTCAGATGTTTAAGGCGATCCGGTCATACCAAGTTGGACTTGCTGATATTTCGGCACGTGCGGACGATTTTTCCGAGCAACTGAAAGAGGCCGGACTCACTCCGGAAATACGCATGTTTCTTGATCAGATCGCAGGTTTAGTCGTCAGCACCACAGTTGAGGTGGCTGAAGTGCTCGACCGATAAGTGCTCTCCGTGATGTATCGCGCTGAGATTGAAACGAAATCGTCCGCGGCCGTCGCTTTCAGTCGCAGCCGACCGTCGCGAGCAGCTAGGAACACTTAGGCTATCGCAGCCGCGATGACGACGCCACTCGAAGGTTGAACGACGCTGTAAGGTTCGCCATCGGCTGACCGGCTCGTCGGTTAGGCAATACGCTTACAAGACGAATTTATTTGTAAGCGAATCTTTAAGAAAAGCACACCCATGCCGATATCATGGTGTGACTTCACATTCCGGCCCTCGCTTCGACGCGCGTGTCATTAACATGAATGATGGCGAGCTAGCACACCTTCAGGTCGCCGTGGCCATTGTCCTGCGCTCGCCAAATCAAGTTTTGCCGCCCGCGTACTGGCGGCGTCGCATCGTAGACTTGCTTGCCCGAGGTTCGCTTCTACAAAGCCAAGTCGCCGTGCTAAACGAGTTACTTCTCCGCCTCACCGGATCTGAGGGCAGATGAGGCGTCTATGCAAGTTACCGGTGAGTTGCTAACTCGCCATCCAACTCCGCGTCCGCCAGCGCGAACTCAATGTTGTCTCGGTTAGTATCGATTAGCCGGCGAGCCCATAGAAACGCAGCACGTTCGGCAGCTGACTTAGCCGGGAATAACGCAGGGACAGAATATTGCACTGCCGCCTCGCGACGGTGTGATGTCGGCCAATGGCGGAATAGCCGCAGAATAGCTCTCCATCCGTCCCGATATTCTTCTACCGAGCATTCCACGATGTAACCGCCGATCTTGTGCATGGCGACCTCCGTCCGAGATTCTTCATACAAGCAACTCGCGGGCCTAATTAACTGAACCATTGCAAGGGCAACGCGAGCCTCCTTCCCGAAGAATTTCTCTGCATGCTGCATTGGCTCGAACTGGAGCAGTTTGGTGCTTCTCCTTACGGCCAGCGCCGAATGGCGATGGTCCATTCAAAAATCGCGATGACGCGGCTAGCGGCCCGAAGTTCGAGTCGCTGCTTCACCCGTGATGATGGTGACGCTTTTGTCCGCGAACCCAAAGACTCGTGTGTGGGTCCAAGTGTAGCTAGCTCAACCGACAATAGCGGTCCGGCGTAGAACCGAATGCTCGCCTAGAGAGCATCAAGCAGCACGGCACGTCGTGATTGTCGCCCCCAACGATGTAACCGCCGATTCTGTACATAGCGACCTCCGGTTGATTTTTTCACATGAGCGATGAGCGGTCCCACGTGAGATATCCAAAAAAAATCGAGTAATGGGACAAATTGCAAACCCATACCGTTTCATCGGTTGTCCCTTGACCTATGTGATGCGGCATCTATACTCTAACCGGTCCTAGCTCAACTTCAGTCGTCCACGCGACTTGAGGTCAATCCCGCACCCACACTCCTTGGTGCGGGATTTTTTTGTTGTAAGCGACGCTTTAAGATTGGTCTGGCGATACCGACACATGAGGAATGGGTCAGATCTCCGCTTCGACGCGCGCACCATCTTGACGACCGACGCGAAACTGGCGCACCTGCGAGTCGCTGTCGCGGCAGTTCTGCGCAGGCCTCACATTTTCCTTGCTCGGCCTATTGGCGCCGCCGGATTTCGGACTTACTCGAAAGCGATTCGCTTACACCGCATCACTTCACGGCGCTTACTGATTTACTCTTACAAATAGATCAGTTGCTCGAAGATGGGGACTATGCTCTACATCGGTGAGAGGCTTCAAGTTCACTCACCAGTTCGGCATCCGAGAGGGCTAGCTCGATGTTGTCGCAATTTTGATCAATTAGCCAGACTGCGTACAAAAACGCCGCGCGCTCGTCCCAGCAGCAGTTGCCGAAACGGCCGGCATGGCGCACTGAACACTTGGGCCATGCCAGGGATATCGAAATAGCCTTTGCTAGTCCGGAAATACTCGTATATCCACGCCGTCAACTAAAAACGTTCGGGCGAAGCGAATTGCCTCCAGCTGAGAGGCTACGACAAACACAAACGGCGATTGGTCCATCTCGATGCGTGGCACTATTACCTGCCATCCTGCATCAGGATGCGGCATCACTTGGATCTCAATTTGCATGTCGATGCTGGAATGGGCGCGGTTCCCCTCGCGCGAAGGCAGTAGCTCGCCTATCTCAATCGCGGAAATCTCTTCTCTTGCCGCCGTCTCGAGATCAGCCAACGTCCGAGGGTCCAACACAACGCCATTGAAGCGCTGCTTTACGATGTTATGAATCGCCCGTCGACGACTTTCGCGCTTTTCGTCGGTCATGAGTGTGAGGACAGACTTTGATTTGCCCAGTTGCGTTGTACATGATTGCCGGGAGTGCGCCTCGTTCGCTTCGCAGGTTGGGCATCGCCTTCACCATAAGCAGCTTCACAGCGGAATGCGCCCAAGACGTACTGTACATCCATACAGTATATCCGTAAATCGCGGTTCCGCTGACCAACTAGTTGGTAGGCTTTACCTTGTGGATCAGGACATGTGCTCGTCAAGCTTGAACATTGCAACAATGCGCGCCAGTGCGGTGGCCTGATCCTGCATCGCGCCAGCCGCCGCAGCCGCTTCCTCAACCTGCGCTGCATTGCGCTGCGTATTCTGATCAATTAGCACAACCGCCTGGTTGACCTGCCCGATACCGACACTCTGCTCCGCACTCGCATTGGCGATTTCACTGATTATGTGGGTCACGCGTTCAACTGACGCCACGATTTCTGTCATTGACGTCTTCGCGATCGCGACCTGTCGGCTACCCTCATCGACATTTAAGGCCGATCCATCGATCAAATTCTTAATCTCCTTTGCAGCGCTGGCGCTGCGCTGTGCCAGAGAACGGACTTCCGACGCGACAACGGCGAAACCGCGTCCTTGTTCGCCCGCGCGGGCAGCTTCCACGGCAGCATTAAGCGAAAGGATATTAGTCTGAAAGGCAATGCCATCGATAACTGCAATGATCTCCGTGATTCGCCGCGAAGACTCACTGATCGCAGCCATTGAGGTCACTACATTAGCGACCACATCCCCCCCGCGTTGGGCACATCCCACGGCGGCGGCGACCAGGTCATTAGCTGCCCGCGCATTCGTGGCATTTTGCTGCACGGTAGTCGTGAGTTCTTCCATTGCCGCGGCAGTCTCTTGGAGGCTGGACGCTTGGGATTCGGTGCGGGCCGAAAGGTCCAAGTTTCCAGACGCTATCTCGCCAGAAACTGTAGTGATGGTCTGCGTGCTAGTGCGCACCTCCGCGATGATTCGATTCAACGACTCCACGAAACGATTGAAGGACTGTGCAAGCACCCCTACCTCGTCACTGCTTTCCACTTTCATGCGTCGCGTAAGATCTCCGTTGCCATTTGCGATGTCGCGCAGCATCAACGCCGCCCGCCCGAGCGGCCCGACAATGGTTTGACATACAACGATGATGATAAGCAAGCCGATGCCGCCACCAACTAAAGAAGCGACGATCGCAGCAATTGTCGAAGTTTGTGTGATCTTGCCAAGGACGTCCGCTTCAGGCACTTCGGCAAGTACATACAGGTTGAGCTCAGGCATGTACGAGGCCGCGACGAAGTTCTTCCCATTCGCTCCATCCACGCTCGTTATTGCGAACTTCTGGTTGGACAGCAGCGTCGCCACGGATTGTCCGTCGAAACCCGGTTGGTCTTTCAGGAAATGATGCCCATCCGCAAGCATGGTGTTGCGATGAATAACGTACGCTCCGTCCGGGCGCACGAGATAAACAAAGCCGTGTTCACCGATTCTATAACTGCGGATCGCATCCGCGAGTTGGCTTATAGACAACCCGAGCGATGCGACGCCGACCTTCCCGCCAGCATCAAAGCGAGAGTTAATGAAGAGGTTGTACTGCGACGAGGCCTTGTCTTTGTCGAGATCCAATTCATACGGCTTGCCGCTTGAAAGAAATTTGTATAGCCACTGATCTCCAGCGTCGCTGCGCGACACTGTCCGCGACAGACCCGTCTCGTTCAGATACTTTCCTGTTTCCGCAGATACCCAAGAAATCGTGGACGCGTTCGCTTGCCCTTTTAACGCTTGCGCGTAGTGCTTCCACGCGTCAATACCATCGTCGGGCAAGCCTTTGGCCTCCCAATCCAAAAGATAGGTGTTCGAAGCCATTCCTTCTGCAAGCGCAAGCGGCGCGCCAATCTGTCGCAACACGTCATTGCGAATTTCGCCTAAGGCAGCAGGTAATTCGACAGCAACCGCCCGCTGCTTAAGGCTGTTACCTGTCAAGGCGACGCTTAGCCCCGTCGAGACAAACACAAAACAAAGAATCGCAAAGCCCATTGCGACAAGAAGTTTTTGACGGACCGATAGACGATTGAGAAACTTCATTTTTTTCGCTGCGAGGTATAGAGGGAGTTGCAAACAGTATGTGCGTCGCCCCATTGCTCAAAGTGACTGTATCGAACAATGCGTCCGCTGCTTCATGGGTAACGGATTTTTCTTCAACAAATTAAGTGTTGAGGACAAGCATCGCCCATAAAGTCTTCGTGTTGCACAGGAAACCTTATAACTTTCTCGCAACAGCATCCACACTATATTGCGTCGATTCGTCGTGAGACAGACTTACCCATCGATTGCGCCCCTCATGTTTGGCGCGATACATTGCAGCGTCAGCAAGGTCGAGCATGCGAGCTCCATCCGCCACGTGCGTGGAATCGCAAAGCATTAGACCCAGGCTCACAGTTACGACACCGTACGCGCTGTCGGCATGCTTTATGGCGAGCTTGCGGACCTGCTGCACGACCGATTCGGCAAGCTCGCCCGCTGCAGCCGCGTCAAGCACTAAACATAAAATTGCAAACTCCTCGCCGCCAATGCGAGCAAAAGTCGATCCGACCGGCAGGACGTCGCTGATGGCAAGCGCGACCGCTCTCAAAACGCCGTCGCCGAATGCGTGGCCATAGCGATCGTTGAAACATTTAAACCAATCGACGTCGATGAACAGGATCGCGATTTGCCCGTCATCTAGATCTTTGACACGCGACACATCCATCAACGCTGCATCGAATCGGCGTCGATTTGCGAGCCCGGTCAGTGGATCTCGCCACGCCAAGGTTGCGAGTTCGTCGTTTGCGGCACGCAGTCTAGCTGCTAGATCAAGCTGTGTACGGCAAATTGTTTGGACTTGCGTCAGATATTGCCGACGGTCTGAAAGTACGGACGCCATCAAGTATGAAGCGAGTGCGCATGCAAGCGCAAAACCCTGGACCGCGAGAATGGCCTGCTCGGGACCTGCATATCTGCCGAGAGGACTAGTAAGCGGTTGTCCGACGGTGCAGATCACTGCAAGCGCAGTGGCAATGCAAGTTCCCGTGACCGCTACATAGCTGCCCGCCCAAAGAACGGCGAGCACCACCGATGGCAACACCCAATAGGCCGGTAACCAGTGCGATTGTTGAAATGCTGCGATGGTCACGACCAAGACGATTGCGTGCGCAAACACGCCTTGTCGGCACTTCCGCAGGATCTTCTCTAACGATCTTTGGCGGCTTCTTGCAACGGACAATTGACGCTGCGCACGTCGGAAAACATAGCCGAGCGGCATGAAAAGCAATAGACCGAGCGCATCGCTGACGAACCAACTGCGGCTGACAGACAGCGGAGGCCATCCTAGTGCGAGATGCGAGGCCACCCCGACCGTGACCGCCGACACTGTTACCGGAAAAAGCACCGCGCAGGTCAAAAACCAAAACAAACTGCGCGGATTCTTGACTGCTGATACGGAGGCATGAGAAACGGTGAACGAAATCCAAAGGACCACGAGTTCAATAACATTTCCGAATGTGAAAAGCGGCACGGCCGTGCGATCAGTCAGGAACGCCGCATTGGCGATAAAGCCGCCGATGGCGACAGCGCTGACAAGGTCGCTCCAGCGGGTATTACGGCCGTTATAAAACAGGCCGACAATCAGACCATTTGCAGGCCATATACTGCTGACGCCCCATGTCGTCCGGGTCAGGGCTATGCCTAAACATGCAAGCGCGCCATACGTCGACACTACTATCAAGAAATTTGTAAGGCGCTTCATTTGCAAAATGCTATGGGTCAAGCGTGAGACACCGCGCTTTCTGCTCTATGCACGGAACGGCGCGACAGCACGAAAGGTATAACGGCACATCCGCCATCTTCTATAGGTTCCGCAGCAGGAAAGGCGTGTTGCCGCCTTCCGCCAAGAGCTATAGATGTGTTAATTTCGGCGCTGGCTTTGATAGAGTTGCAAGAGAGTCAGGCGCACACCCGAGCGTAGTGGGCTCGGCCCCGAAGTAACGGCCCGGCGTCGTGCCGAACGTCCGCCGGAATAACGCGATAAATGCGCTCGCATTGTCGTACCCGAGCTGCAGGGCAATACTGGTAACTGGCTCTCCTGCCGCTAGCAACTCGAGTGCGCGCACAAGCCTAGCTCGCTGTCGCCACGCGGTGAACGTCATGCCAGTCTCTGAAACGAAGCGGCGACTTACCGTACGTGGTGCTGCATGCGCCCAGATGGACCAGTCTTCGAGCGATCGCGTGTCAGCGGGCGAATCGGCAAGTGCGGTCGCGATGCGTAATAGCCGAGCGTCGCTAGGCATCGGCAAGCTAAAAGCATCGGCGTGGCTGCCGGCGATCTCGTCGAGGATCACGGCGGCGATGTGCCGCTGTCGGTCGTCTAAAGGCGCGTACTCCCACTCGGCCGCACGCACGATCGCCTCTTTCAGCAAGCCCGTCATCTCGATAACGCGCGGCTCTTTGGGCAGCGCAGCGCACGCGTGCGCAGACACGTATGCCGCCCAACCCGAGAACGGACCGTGCGAACGTGCGGCGTGGACGGTTGATGGCGGGATCCACGCGGCCCGTGTCGTCGGAAATACCCAAGCGCCGCTATGAGTCCGAACGCTCAGCAGGCCTTGAAAGAGGCCCAGCAATTGACCCGTAGGGTGCTGATGGGCCCCTGACTCGCGCGGAGCGCTCTGCTTCCCCGCTAGCGCGATCAATGGTGGATCCACACCCGTTAACGTATGGACGAGGTCGAATTTGCTCTGCAGATGATTGAGTGAAGGCATGGCGGCTTCGCGCTATCGGTTGGCACCTATAGTCTACCGCTGCCAACGCTTATCGGATTATGCTTCGAGCATCCTCTTGCCGGAGCCGAACCATGTCATCTGCTGCACTCGACACGAGCGACCTCGACCGCTTGTATGACCAACCATCCGAATTCATTACAAAGGGCGTATTGCCGCGCCTGCTACCCTTCCACCGTGCCTACTTGCGTGTTGCGAGTTTTTTCTGTTTCGCCACAGGCAATGCTACAGGGCTAGATGCGTCACCTCGCGGAGGCCAACCCGGATTCGTGCACGCGCTCGACGAAAAGCACGTCGCCTTTGCGGACTGGCCGGGCAATAACCGCATAGCGTCGTTGCGAAATTTGACGGAAGACGATCGCGTTGGCATGTTGTTCCTGTTTCCCGGTCTCGAAGTATTCATGCGCATTAACGGACGCGCCACAATCACAGATGACCCGGCACTGCTGGGTCGTTTTGCCGAAGGCACAAAAACACCCAAGACGGCAATTGTCGTGACGATTGATGAGGTACTGTTTCACTGCGGCAAAGCAATTAATCGAGCAAAGCTCTGGAGCGACGCATCGCGACTTGATCGTTCGAGCGTTCCGTCGCCTGGAGAAATGAAAGCGGCAATGGCTGAACAGGATGCGAACATCGTACGCACGATCGACGATGCGTACTACCAGTCAGTCCGCAACAACCTGTATTGAGCGCCAAGGCTTGGGCAGGGACATAGGAGTCGATAGAGATGGCGCATGCAGTACGTAGATGAAAATTGCCGTAGGACCAGATCAGCGCCGCGCCCTAACGGCTCTCGTTTATTAGCGCCGGCATGATGACGGCGCGCTCGTATAGCATCGTTCTTCTTGGCTTGTCGATGGGACGACGAGGTGCTCCGGGATCGCAGTCAGAAACCACGCCTCCTAATCCGAACGTCTTAACGCGGCGCTTCCACCATAACTAGAAGGCGTGTAAATAACGTTAGAGCAGATCAAAAGAATTTATCGGGACGCCATTGATCCAAATGCGAGCGGCGAAAGCGCAGCCTGGTGGGCATCGGTCGCAGTGGATGGAAAAGGCCACGATTGGACGCTGATAAGGTAGTGAAAAGGAAAGCAAAAAACAAAATGCTGCAAACGAAAACCTGTCTAGCACCATGCCCCGAAGCAGCGAAATCACAAAGGCCGCCCCATGTGCCCGGTGTGACGACACCGATAAGACGATTCCGAGCAGTGGGAAGACCGCAAGCAGACCGCTCCACGCGGGGGGGCCGGCCCGACCGGATAACGAGGTAACCAGGAGCGTCAGGACTGCGCCAGCAACCATCCTGCTTATCAGGTCGGACCGCGTAAGCGGTGCGGCTGCTGCGATCGCAGGCTGCGCGGCAAGAACGACTGGCAGAAGCACACGGCGGCGAAGGCGGCGGTCGTGGTCCAGATAGGTGACGTTGGCAACATTGATAAGCCAAACGCGGAATTAGACCGCGTAATAAGCCCCTACAACTAGTGCCACGCGCCACGAACGCGAGCGGCGGGTCCATGCATATGCGAGATTGAATGCTTCTGACGCGAGAATTGCGGAAAGAGGCAGCGTGGCAGCGCGCGCGCCGAAGATCGGGCCATGCGCGAGCACAAGAATAAACAGATTCGGACCTGCAACCACGGGTAGACCAGCCAACCAGCCAGCAATAGATGCCCCCACCATTTAGCCGACATCGAAACGACAAGCAGGAACAGCGGGACTAGCGTTGGTTTGAGCGCGAGCATGCCGAATTCGAGCGGATTTTAAGTGCGATCATACCCTCGCCCCTATCGGGGTGCTACTGTACCTACCGGATGGCTGCTATGCGGACACCGCAATGAAGGACCGCTCATGGCCGCTTACATCCGCTCGGTGAATGCGGCCGACTTTCAACATCATCCGAATGCCCCTTTGCTCTTGGCGACTACGATAGCTGACCTACTCGCGATGTCATAACGCTTCGTGAGCAATTAAGTCAGTGGCGCGACGTTGTCAACGTTGACTAACACCGGCGGCGCAAAACGGTTTGCTGCTTACAATGGCATGGCCGCATATCAGATGCCATGTTCGAGATAGCGCGCAGTGACTCATCACGTAAATGAAACAGTCATGCAGGCCTTCCAAACCGGAGTTCTCAGGGCGGCCCGAAAGGAATTCGAAGAGACGAGGTCACAGGCAAGACCTATCGCGCAAATCTTGCTGTGACTCAATTGCCGTTCAACGTCAAGCATTGGGACAGCGTGAACAAGGAAGCCGAGCCTTTCAAACTGCCGGTGGACGCAAGCGACAATGCTGCATGGCGCCGCAATGCCCCAGACAGCGATGATCAGGCAGCGTAAAACGTTGCTTAGCGCCGTGAAGTTCACTGCCGGAGGCGCAGTGCAGCCTCATAAGAAAGTGGCCTGCTGACGAGTAATCTTAACTGCTACATTTTTGCTACAGCAAAGACCAAAAATACCATACAGCCATGCTCCCCGGGATCATTCCACCCCGTGAACTACGGGGAGCGCGCCGGCATCGAGGCGCACGGCTCGCCGTTGCGAGACGGCCAAGCGAGCGCAGAGTATAGCAAACGCCACTCGCGCTAATCGGGACGTCGCGCGGAAAATTCATCACGCTGACGCCAACGGCGTACGTTCAGGGTTTATCCCTATCAAGTTGGATCTGAAACGGCCGCCATCGCAATAATGGACCCTAACCCCGATACCAAGCCACAAGGCGCGTTCTCGGCATTGCTGGCAGACCAGGACCTGACTCATCTCGAGCGGGTGTTGCGGCAGTCATTGTCGCGCGACGCGGGCGGGTACGCGCTGCCGCCTTCGTATTGGCGCGAGCGTCTCGCGGCCATCACGCGGCAGGCGCATCTGTCTCACACGCAGTTGCAGACGGTGCATCGGTTGTATTTGTATGTCGACCGGTTCGAAGCCGCCGCGGAGGCACGCGAAGCCAAGCGCCTGGCCGATGCTGCCGATATCGAACCCGGCGCGCCGCTCAGTGCCGATGCCTGAGCCACCACTCCCGCAGCGGATGATGCGCCGCTCGCTCGAGCTCACGTCGCGCCATGCGCTCGCGCCGCGCATCGCGCCAATCGTCGGCCAGCAAGACGATGCTAATGGCGGCAAGCGCCGCGAGGCCCACTAGAAACATCGGTAAGTCGAACATGGCGCCCTCCTTTGAATTGCCGCCATGTCTTCATGATAGGACGCGCAGTCACGCGCGGCCAGCCAATCATCCGCCCGCCGAAGCCCCCTGCCGCGCCCGCTGCTGTTGCGCATGCGCCGCGAGCCGCACGGCCGCATTCGCCGCGCCGTAACCATCGTAACCGCCGCGCCGTTCGATCACTTCCAGGAAGAAGCGCTGATCGAGCTGCTCGGTGTACGCATGAAAAAACTCGCCGCCACGCTCGTCGCGATCGTAAAGAATGTTGTGTTCGTGCATGGCGTCGATCAGTTCGTCGGCCAGGCCGTAGCGCGCAACCAGATCGTCGTAGTAGTTGCGCGGAATGCGCAGGAATTTGACGCCATCGGCTTCGAGTCGAGGAATGGCATCGAAGATATCGGACGTGCTGAACGCCACGTGATTCAAACCCGAACCGCGATAAGTCGTCAGCGACTCCACCACCGCCGTATGCCGGTCCATCGACGCATTCAGCGCAATGCGCACCGACCCGTCGCGGCTGCGTACCGCGCGGCTGCGCACGAGACCGTACGGGTCCGGCACGGTCACGCTTGCTTCGACTTCGAAGCCGAACGCGCTGCGGAAAAACAGCACCCAGGTGTCGAGCGCGTTGGCGGGCAGCGACAGACACACGTGGTCGATACGTTCGAGCGGACCCACTTCGTAAGGCCCGTCGATGTCCGTCAAAATGAAATCGGATTCCCACAGCGTGGGACCGCCCGGTTCTTCATCGACGAAATAATCGAGGCTGCCGTCAGGCGACTGCACGCCTGGCACCACGCGCTCGTTCGGTCCGACCTGCCCCGAAAACGGCTTCGACCCATAAGCGGCCGCGCGTTCGAACGCGAGCTTCGCGTCATCGACATGAAATGCGGACGCGCACAGCGACAAGCCGTGCTGCTCGAAGAACGCGCTCGCGAAGGAATCGGCTTCCGCGTTGAGCACGATCGACCCCGCGCCATGCCGGTACAGCGAGACATCCTTCGAGCGATGCTTGCCCGCCAGCCGAAAGCCCAACCTGCCGAGCCAGCCGGCGACATGTTCGCGCGTGGCGGCATCGACGGCGAATTCGAGGAACTGGAAGCCGATATGCGCGGGCGGCGCGGGCGGATCGAAGAGTTCGGCTGGCGCCTGGTCGCCCATCAATGCGCGCGTCTGCTCTTCCAGAAAGCGCAGCGAGCGATGCCCGTCCGCGGCGGTGATGGCCGTGGGCGCGGCGCGAAAACCATCGTTGAAGATTTCGAGCGAGAGCGGGCCGGTATAACCCGCTTCGAACACGCGCGCCGTGAAGCCCGCGACATCGAACGCGCCTTGCCCCGGAAAGCAGCGATAGTGACGGCTCCATTCGAGCACGTCCATGGCGAGCACGGGCGCGTCGGCAATTTGCACAAAGGTGATGCGGTCGCCCGGAATCCGCGCGATCTCCTCCACCGAATCGCGGATGGAAAGCGTATGGAAGCTGTCGAGCACGATACCGAGACTCGCGTGATTCACGGCATCGACGAGTTTCCACGCGTGCTTGTACGAGTTGACGTGACGCCCCCACGCAAGCGCTTCGTAACCGACGATCACGCCCGCTTCTTCCGCGAGGCGCGCGAGCTTGCCGAGTTGATCGACGATCAACGCGTCGTCGCCGATGGTGTCCGGCGACACATTGCTGCACGCCAGCATGCGATCCGCGCCGAGCTCGTGCATCAGCTCGAACTTGCGCTTCGCGCGCTCGGCGTTCTTCGCGAGACGCTCGGCGCTCACGCCCTCGAAGTCGCGAAACGGCTGGAACAGATAGATGGCGAGGCCAAGATCCGCGCACATGCGGCGCACGTCGGCGGGCGTGCCGTCGAAGTACAGCAGATCGTTCTCGAAAATCTCGACGCCATCGAACCCTGCCGCGCGGATTGCCTTCAGCTTCTCGGGCAAGGTGCCGCTGATGGATACCGTCGCAATGGATGTCCGGATTGAACGCAGCATCGCTGCCTCCTCGTTGCATTCAGATGATGCGGGTGGATCGGTGCAGTCCCGTCAGTGTAGGACGTTCGCGGCGCTTGCGGGAAACGGAGCGGCGCGCACGCAATCCACGTCATTGTGCGCAAGCATAACAAACTAACTAGACCGTACAAATACGTGAAAACACCGAAGGACACGGCATCGAGCGCCCGTCACACTGCGCTTACATTATTTGCACTGGAGTATTGCGCATGACCAGCAAAGCGTCTCCCCGCTCCTATCTCGTCGGGCTGATCGGCTCGGGTATTGGCGGCTCGCTCACGCCCGCGATGCACGAGGAAGAAGGCGGCAAGCTCGGGCTCAACTATGTGTATCGACGGATCGACTTGCACGCGCTCGCGCTCGAACCGTCCGCGCTGCCCGATCTGCTCGATGCCGCCGAACGCATGGGCTTCGACGGGCTCAATATCACGTATCCGTGCAAGCAGAGCGTGATCCCCTTGCTCGACGACCTCGACCCCGACGCCCGCGCGCTCGGCGCGGTCAATACGGTTGTCTTCAGGGATGGCAAGCGGATCGGCTACAACACCGACTGGTCGGGTTTCGCGCGGGCGTTCGAACGCGGTTTGCCGGGTGTGCCGATGGATCGCGTGGTGCAACTCGGCGCGGGCGGCGCGGGCGCGGCGGTGGCCCATGCCGCGCTGACCATGGGTGCGCGATCGCTCACGCTATTCGATTCGGACGACACTCGCGCGGCCGCGCTCGCAAGCGAACTCGCCGCGCGTTTTCCCGATCGCGAAGTCAAGAGCGGCGGCGATCTACGCGACGTGTTGCAGAAGGCGAACGGCCTGATTCATGCGACGCCCACCGGCATGGCGAAACTGCCCGGCCTGCCCTTGCCCGCCGAGTTTCTGCACAAGGACTTGTGGGTGGCGGAGATCGTCTATTTCCCGCTCGAAACGGAGTTGCTGAAAGCAGCCCGCGCGCTCGGCTGCCGCACGGTGAGCGGCGGCGGCATGGCGGTGTGTCAGGCCGTGGATGCGTTGCGCATCTTTACCGGCCTCGAACCGGATGCCGAGCGCATGTTCGCGCATTTCCAGACCTTGCTGGAACGCTGAGCCCTTCGGCGCCCTCGAAACCAAAACGGCGGCACTCGCAGAAGTGCCGCCGTTTTGTCTTGGCTCGTCTTGGCTTCAGTCTTCGCGGCGCACGAAGCGCAGCACCGCTTCGATGATCATCTCGCGATGCCGCGCCCGTGAACGCGGCCCGGATGGATCGCGCCCGAACGCCGCGCCCCACGTATGCCGATTCGCCACGCGATGAAAACAGAACGAACTGATCATCAGATGCAGATCGATCGGGTCGATGTCCTCGCGAAAACGCCCCGCCGCGACACCGCGCGCAATCAGGTCTTCGATGGTCTTGATGACGGTCGAGTTACGCGCCTTGAAGGTCTTCGACTGCTCGATGTACTTCGCGCCATGCACGTTCTCGATAGTCACAAGACGCACGAAATCGCGATGCTTGTCGTGATAGTCGAACGTGAAGCCGATGAACTCGCGCATGGCCTCTTCCGGGTCCAGCTCTTCCAGCCTGAGCTCTTGTTCGAGCGCGCGGATGTCGCCATACACCTGCTCCAGCACGGCTTCATAGAGACCGTCCTTGCTGCCGAAGTAGTAATACAGCATGCGCTTCGTGGTGTTGGTGCGCTCCGCGATTGCGTCGACGCGCGCGCCGGTCAGACCCATTGCCGAGAATTCCTGCGTCGCGATGTCAAGGATGTTCCGCTTGGTCTCCTCAGGATCGTACTTGCGCCGCCCTTCCGAGGACGACGAGGGCGCAGCACTGGCGGCCTTGCTTCCTTTCTTCATTTTTCTGTCTGAAAACGGCATCGAAAATCGATTCTAGCATGGGGTTTCCAAGCGTCTTATGCGCTTCATCCCTATGCGCGGCATTTGTTTTCAAAGGCTTAACCTATAATTTTTCGGTCCCCGATGCGTGGTCCGCATCAATCAAACGAGAATCGAATGAAGCACCTTCAGGTACTTGCCGCATCCTTGCTGGGTCTTGGCGCCCTGCACGCGGCGGCGCAGACGCAACTGCCTCCCGGTCATCCCGCCACGCCGCAACTGCTTGCCGCCGAAGGCGTGATGACGAGCGCGAACATCGCGCGCGGCGCAGCCGACGTGTGTCATATCGACGCTGCCAAGGTGGCGCGTTTCAAGGACATGGCACGCAAGAACTTCCCCGATGCGCCCGATTTCGACGCCGAGTGGAAGCTCGGGCTCGCGCAGGCGCAACCGACGGTGGATCGCATCAACAAGCTGCAGACGAGCAATCCGGCGCAATACCAAAAGCAGATCGACGAAGCCTGCCCGGCGCTGAACAAGGGTATCGATGAAGCGACGGCACAGGCTCAATAAGCCGTCGTCCGAAGCGCCCTATTTGCGTTGCGCGTTGGCGTAGTGCAGGCGCTTCTCGACATACATCGCGGCATCGGCGCGTTGCAGCATCGGCTCGATGCGCTCGCCTTCGTGCGCGGTCGCGGCGCCCATCGCGAAGCTGAGCGGCATGCCCGAGTAGAACTGATTGTTCACTTCGAGCAACTGGCGAATGCCGTCCATCAGCGCCTCGCCGCCGCGTTCGTCCGTGCCGGGCAGCAGCACCATGAATTCGTCGCCGCCTATCCGCGCCGCCTGGAACGGCTTCTCCACCGCCTTAGAGAGCACTTCGCCCGCGCGGCGCAGCAAGGCGTCGCCGGCCGCGTGGCCGAGCTGATCGTTGACGGTCTTGAGGCCATTCACATCGACCGCGATGGCCGTCACGGGGAACGGACCCTTGCGCTCCAGCCGATTGATTTCATCCGCATAGAACGAGCGATTCTTGAGCTTGGTGAGCACGTCGTGCTTGCCGAGAAACTCCAGATACGCCTCGGCCTTCTTGCGCGCGGTGATGTCCGTGAGCGCGACGAGCACGAGATCCCAGCGCTTCTCGTGCCCCGGAAACACCGAAAATTGCAGGTGCACGTGCACCTCGTTGCCATCGAGCGAATAGTTCAGCACCTCGCGCTGATGAAAGAGCTTGTGCTCCCATAGCTCGATCAACTGCTCCTGAAAGTGCTGCTGCATGTCGTCGCGGAACACTTCCGGCAGACGCGCGAGCAAGGTCGCCTTGTCGGGCGCGGCGAACATGCGCAAGGTGTGCTGATTCACGTCGAGGACGTGAATCTCCTGCATGCATCGTTCGACGAATTCGGGGTGCACGCTCGTAAAGGTACGGAAGTCGACGATACCCCGTTCGCGTACATCGTCGAGCAAGTCTTTCACGGAACTGAAGTCTTCCACCCACAGCGAAACCGGCGAATGCTCGAAAAGGCCGCGCGCATAAAGGCTGCTCGCCGCGGTCTGGCGGCGCATGGTTTCGAGTTCCGTGATGTCCTCGATGGTGACGAGCACACGGCTCCACGTATTCTCGTGCCCCGGCAAGATCGCGGCCTTGAGAAGCACGTCGAGACGCTTGCCGTCGAGCGTGTAGTTGACCGTCCGGCTTACGAAACGCGGTTCGCCGGACCAGAGTTGCTCCAGTTCGTCGATGTGCGTGGTCAGCATGTCGTCGCGAAACACGCGTTCGAGGTTTTGCACGAGATGATCGAGGTCTTTCGCGCCGAACAAGCCGAGCGTGCGCCGATTCACCTTCACCACCCGAATGCGTGAAGAGCATTCGACGATGCGCGCTGGGTCTTCTTCGAGGAACGCGCGCAAGTCGGTGACACCTGCCGCGCGCCAGCGCTCGAACTGCTCGCGCACGGCGCTGAAGTCTTCGAGCCAGAGCGAGACCGGAGCGAGGTCGAACATGTCGGCATCGTCTTCCGGCACGCTCGCGGGTGTGAACTGTCCAGTGATTGGGCGCGGATCGTTTGGCATAAAAATCCCTTCGGCTCGCGTCGGAGCGCTATTCATCGCACGATTTGTCTCAATATTGTAGCGCGCCGCTTTTACGTCCATCCGCTGATAAGCGAGCAGATTCCGGGCGATTTTCCCGAATCGGGAGCGACGCCCGGCTCAATTGAGGGGCGGATGCTACACTCGATCGAATAACGCGCCGCAAGTTCAACTCCCGATCGTAGGCATGCTTGCTGCAATCGGTTGCGTGCTGCCGTATTCAAGCGTGCATGACACACGTCCGCGGATCCTTTCAGTCCGCCAACTCCCAACACGCGACAAGGAGGCATGACTCTCATGGCTGATTTCCGCATCTGGTCCGACGAATTTCCCGCCAATGGTTACTTGACGCGCGAGCACGAGTTCGATCAGCAGGCTTTCGGCGTCTCGGGCGACAACCTTTCCCCGGCGCTGCAATGGGAAGACCCGCCGGCCGACACGCGAAGCCTCGCGCTCACCGTCTACGATCCCGACGCGCCCACCGGCAGCGGCTTCTGGCACTGGGTCGTGGTCAACATTCCCGCCGACGTCCGCTCGCTGCCGCGCAACGCGGGCAAGGCGGATGGCAGCCTCTTGCCAGCGGGCGCGCTGCAAATGCGCAACGACTACGGCACGGTTGGCTTCGGTGGCGCCGCGCCGCCGCGTGGCGACAAGCCGCATCGCTACATCTTCCGTATTCACGCGCTGAAGGCGGATCAACTGCCGCTCGACGCCAACGCGACCAATGCCGTTGCGCGCTTCATGACTCATCTCAACGAGATCGACTCGGCGACGTACACCGGTCTCTATCAGCTGAAATAAGCATCACGCTTCTTCTCCGGACGATGCGCGCATCGTCCGGCCGTTGAACGCGCCGCTCCTACCTCTCGCCTACCGATGGATTCCGAACAAGGTCTTCCCCTGCCGCAGCGTTATTGGGCCATCGCGGTGGTCGCGCTCGGCATTACGCTCGCGGTACTCGACGGCGCCATCGCCAACGTCGCGTTGCCGACCATCGCGCGCAATCTGCTGGCCTCGCCCGCGGATTCCATCTGGATCGTCAACGCGTATCAGCTCACCATCACCATCTCGCTTTTGCCGCTGGCTTCGCTCGGCGACCGTATCGGCTACCGTCGCGTATATATGGCCGGCCTCGCGGTCTTCACCGTCTCGTCACTGGCCTGCGCGATGTCCGGTTCGCTGCTCACGCTGACGCTAGCGCGCATCGTGCAGGGATTCGGCGCGGCGGGAATCATGAGCGTGAACACCGCGATCGTGCGCATGATCTATCCGCAAAAGCATCTGGGGCGCGGCATCAGCATCAATGCAACCGTGGTCGCGATTTCATCGGTGATCGGTCCGACGGTCGCCTCGGGCGTGCTCTCGGTCGCCACCTGGCCGTGGCTCTTTGCCATCAACGTGCCGATAGGACTCGTGGCGCTTGCCATCGGCACGAAGGCGCTGCCGCGCATGGACGGGCATCGCCGGCCTTACGACTACATCAGCGCGCTGATGAACGCGCTTTTCTTCGGGCTTGCCATCGTCGCGGTCGACGGGCTCGGGCACGGCGAGCATCGGCCGTATGTGATCGGCGAGTTCATCGTGACGGCGGTCATCGGCTACTTTTTCGTGCGCCGGCAATTGCGTCAAAGCGCGCCGCTTTTGCCCGTCGATCTGTTGCGCATTCCAGTGTTCGCGCTATCGATTGGCGCGTCGGTGTGCTCGTTCTGCGCGCAGATGCTGGCGTTCGTGTCGCTGCCTTTTCTGCTGCAGAACGGCTTCGGCATGAGTCAGGTCGAAACTGGCTTCCTGATGACGCCGTGGCCGCTCGTGATCGTGTTCGTCGCGCCGCTCGCGGGCGTGCTCGCGGATCGTTATCCCGCTGGTCTGCTGGGCGGCATCGGGCTGGCGGTTCTGACCGTGGGTCTTGCGCTGCTCGCCACGACAGGCCCGCATCCGGATGCGTTCGATATCGGCTGGCGCATGGCTGTCTGTGGGCTTGGCTTCGGGCTGTTCCAGTCTCCGAACAACCGACAAATCATTTCTTCCGCGCCACGGCATCGCAGCGGCGGCGCGAGCGGCATGCTTGGCACGGCGCGGCTGACGGGGCAGACACTCGGCGCGGCTATCGTCGCGTTGATCTTTGGCGTCGAACCGCAGCACGGGCCGCTGATCGCGCTTGGCGTAGGCGCTGGTTTCGCGGCGACGGCGGCTTTGGTTAGTCTCTTGCGGCTGACGGGGAAGCGTAGCGTCGAGACCGTTTGATGGTTCGGCTTTAGCCACGATTTGGCCGATCACCGACGCGCTCCACCCCCCTACTTGGGCACACCCCTTGCTCCTTTTCGAATCAGGTATCCGCCTCTTGCGGTGCATCAAAATTCGAGCAATGAAGGAGTGAAGCAATGGCAATTTCCCTCGACGGTTACAGGGTCGCGATTCTTGCATTGGACGGCTTCGAGCAAGCCGAACTAGTCGAGCCGCAGCGCGCGCTCAAGGAAGCCGGCGCGCAGGTCGATGTCATTTCTCAAAAGCCCGGACAGATCCAGGGCTTCAAACACGTCGACAAAGGCGACAAGGTCGATGTGGACCAGACCTTCGACGCTGCCAACGCATCCGATTACGACGCCGTGGTGCTGCCGGGCGGCGTGGTCAACGGCGACGCCATCCGCCTGGACGCCAAGGCGCAAAGCTTCGTGAAGGAAGCGGATCAGGCGAAGAAGCCCATCGCCGTGATCTGCCATGGCGGCTGGCTGCCGATCTCGGCGGGCATCATTGCAGGCCGCACGATGACGAGTTGGCCGAGCCTGCAGGACGACATTCGCAACGCGGGCGGCACTTGGGTCGATCAGGAAGTACAGATCGACGGCAATCTCATCACGAGCCGCAAGCCCGACGACATTCCCGCTTTCAACAAGGCACTGATCGACGCGCTCGGCAAGACGCGCGCCGCCTGAAACAAGAAGCGACGGGGCCACCGTATTCAACAAGAATCAACGACCAAAACGGAGTCGAGCCGATGATGCCGCGATCGTTGTTCGCAGGCTGCGCAAGTGCGATAACGCTGGCCGTTGCCTGCGCTGCTCACGCGCAGACCGTCGACGCCGCAAGCGCCAAGCTGTCGAGCGTCGACCAGCAGTTCGTGCAAGACGCCGGCACCGCGGGCGCGACCGAAATCGCGGCCAGCAAGCTCGCGCTCACGCATGCAAGCGGCAAGCAGGTAAAGGACTTTGCACAGCGAATGATCGCGGATCATACGAAGCTCGCGCACAGCCTGGATGGAATCGCAAAACACCACGGCATGAGCGAGCCACCGAGCGCGGATTCGTCGGTGATCGGCAGCCTGCAAAATCTTCAGGGCGATGCATTCGACGATGCCTATATCCAAAAGGTAGCCGTCGATGGGCATCGCAAGGCCATGGAGTTGTTCAAACAAGAAAGCGAGCAAGGCAATGACGCCGCGCTGAAGGCAGTCGCGGCGAAGGCGTTGCCCGTTATCGGCCATCACTACGCCATGGCGCAACAACTGGCGAAGGCAAAGGCGGCGTCATGAGCGTCTTTCAATTCATGGAAGTCATCGATGTATCCGACAGCCCTGCAACACGGCTGACCCGCGCCGTAGCGGACGCGCATGCAAGACATCGTCCGGCCTATGAGGATTCGACCATGCATATCACCTTTGCAGACGAAAAACCCGTGTTCGATGGCGACGACCTCGCCCTTCACTTCACCGCGCTCGTCGACTCCGAACCCGTCGTGTGCTCGATCAGCGCCGAAGCGCTGGAAGATCATTTCGGCGCTCCATCCGCGCGCGAGGACGATCTGCTTCCCGCATTCGAGCGCGGCGAGGCGCGCATTCGCGCGGTATGCGCCGAAGTGCTCGATGACAACGGCGGCGTGCCCGTCGTGCTGCGCAGCGGCTTGTTCCGCGTCGCGGGACTCGAACCGGATTGAGCAGGACTTACATCGTTAATCCTTTGTCCCGCGAGCGCACGCGCCCGGGCCGAACCACGCAACACTGAAAAGAAGGAGGGAATATGTCCCTGATCATCGCGGGTCGCTTCCAGACTTTTCCCGCGGCTGAAGCCGCGGCGCAGCGCCTCTTCGAACGCGGCTTTATCGAAGAAGACGTCACCCTGTTCTTCGTGAATCCGGGCGGTCAACATGCGCGGCATCCGCTGGGTGGCGATGTCGGCACCGACGTCGGCGCGCGCTCCTCGCCCAAGGGCGCGGGTAAGGGCGTGACCATCGGTGCGGTCGTGGGCGCTATCGTCGGCGCGGCGCTCTTCGCCATCTTCAAGGCGCCGCTGATCGTCTCGGCCATTGCAGCGGGTGTCGGCGCTTACGTTGGCTCGCTAGCGGGCGCGATGTCGCATACCAAGACCAAGGAATCGGCTCACACCGAAGCGGCGCCGCGTCATGCGGGCGTGCTGGTCGCAGTGCATGTGTCGCCGGAGAATTCGAACGATGCCGCCACCATCTTGCGCGATGCAGGCGGCGTCGATGTCGAACGCGCGTCGGGCCGCTGGCAGCAAGGCAAGTGGAGCGACTTCGATCCGTCCAAGCCGCCGAAGCCGGTGGAAAAGTTTGCGGAACATCGTGCCTGAAGCGAATGACCGCGGAAAGCGGTCTGCCGGGCACGCCGCGTGCGGCTACTCGTACCAGAGCCAACGTGCCGGATGTTGCACGATGGCAAGATCCAAACTAATAGGAGGTGTCATATGAGCACGAACGTCGTATCGGTACTCAACGATCTCATCGAAACGTCGAAGGACGGCGAAAAGGGTTTCCTCAAGGCCGCCGAAGAGACGCGTGACGCAAGCCTCAAGCTGCTATTCCAGGACCGCGCGCAAGCCTGCACGACCGGCGCACGCGAGTTGCAGGAAATCGTTCAGCGTCTGGGCGGCACGCCGGAAACGGGCGGCTCGGTTGCAGGCGCGCTGCATCGCGGCTGGGTCGATGTCAAATCGGCCGTCACCGGTCACGGCGATCACGCGATTCTCGCCGAATGCGAGCGCGGTGAAGATTCCGCCAAGAAGAACTATCGCGAAGCACTCGACAAGGATTTGCCCGCCGATGTGCGTGCCGTGGTCGAACGCCAGTATCAGGGCGTGCTCGAGAACCACGACCGTATCCGCGATCTGCGCGATCAGTACGCCGCGGCGAAGTCCTGATTCGGTTTAGCGTCGAAGCCGCGAGGTTGGCGGCTCGTGATGCGACAGTCGCCGCGCCAAGTGCGCGGCGATTTTTTATTGCGGCGCGCGCGTCGAAGCGAAAGCTCAAAGAGAAACGGCCGCTTGCGCGGCCGTTTCAGTGAAGCAGCAGGCAACGACGAAGGCTTACTGCGGCTGACCCTTGTCGTTCGTCCCGAGCGCGGAAGCCGCAGCGGCCGCCGATGCGCCCTTCAGCTTGTGCGCTTTGTCTTGCTGATGCAGATACGTGCCTTTCTGCTTCTTCGCCGGAGCGGCAGCGGCGTCGGAAGCCGCTTGCGCGAATGCCGTCGTCGAGAATGCGAGTGCCAGCGCGCCAATCAAGGCCATCTTTTTCGTCTTCATAAGAGCTCCATTTGCCGTGGCCCTTGGATGCATCGCGAAGGAAGCATTCGCAGGCCGGCTTTGCGTAACGTCCTCGAACGGACGTACTTCGTTTTAAGGTAGCAAAGATGCTGCGAGGGTATTGCGTGTCATGCCTGTCTGCGACTTTCGCATGGCCGCGCGCACGTTCTCCACGCTGCTCATGCAAGAACCCGCGCTAGAAGCCTGGCTTCATCGCTCAAGAGAGCGATTCGCCGAACTTCCGCGCGGGTTCCGGTACTACGACTGCTACACCGCGACCCGCCGTGGCGAGCCGGGCATATGCACTATGCCATTAGTTGGCAGCGATTTTAAGATGGTTTTTCACGGAAGCAACACCGGAAACCTGCTTAACGGTTTCTTCGGCGGCGGTCTTGTCTTCCGCCGACGGCACCGTACCGGTCAGCGAGACGACGCCGGCGCGCGTCTTGACGTGAATATGCGTCGACTTGACGTTCTTCGCTTGCAGCAGTTCGGCCTTGACCTTGGTCGTCACTGCGCTGTCATCGACCTTTTGGCCAACGGACGTGTCCGTCGAACCCGAGTTCGTCGTCGTGGTCTGCGCGTTCACGTTCAGCGCGAACACGACACATGCGATACCGCCAGCAGCTTTGAGGAATTGAGTCGTCTTCATGGCAATACTCCATTTTTTCGATTTTCGATACTGCGCGTCCGCGGCTTTGAGCCTATTTGCGGAACGCCCCGTGGGTGCTGCTTTTAGTGATGCTCGATCACGTTCGCCGCGTGTTGCACGAATCGTGTCCCCCCTACCGCAACTTGCGTGCCGTGCCCCGTCAAAAGTGCTTAGTGGGTCTCCGCACGCAGCAAAAAAGCCCGACGAATCAAAGGGCTTGGCGCTTCTCGAAGTAGTCCTCCGCGAGCGCGGCATCGACCGCTCAAGTCCGATCCATAAGCCCGGAAGGGCGCGGCGCTTTTGTCTGAGTGCGTGTAAAAAGTGCGCGAAAGCATCGCTTCGCCAAGTGAAAACAAGCCGTGGACAAAGATCGAAACGTAGATGCAGCAGGCATCCGATGCGCATTGGCATAACCATTGCTTAAGTCCTCGTCACGAACACCTCTCAGTCCAGAATAACGAGGATTAGCAAGCAATGCCGCCTACACTCGAACTTCGCACCAAGCAAAGCCTCGCACTCACCCCGCGCCTTCAGCAGTCGGTACGCCTGCTGCAGTTGTCGTCGCTGGAGTTTCAACAGGAGTTGCGTAACGCGCTGGACACGAATCCGTTTCTCGAATACGACGAGTCGCAAACCGAAGACAACGCCCTTTCCGCCGACAACGGCAATTCGATGAGCGACTCGCCGCTCTCGAATTCGTCCGACAATGCGACCGAAACGCCGATGGCCTCCGAAAGCAGCATGGACAGTGACTCCGGCGGCGACAACAATTCGCGCGACGACTCCATGAGCGACTACTCGTCCGATCCGTTCGGCCGCAGTTCGACGCGCAATAGCGGCGACGGCGAAGGTTCCGATCCCGCCGACTGGGTACGCATCGAGCCGTCGCTGCATGAGACCTTGCACGATACGCTGCGCCTCTATCAACTGAGCCAGCGCGACCGCGCGATTGCCCAGCTCATCATCGAAGCATTGGATGACGACGGCTATCTGCGTCAGGAACTGAGCGAACTCGCCGATGTGGTCGATATCGAACCGGCGCTGACCGAAGACGAACTCACTATCGCACTCAAGCTCGTGCAGTCGCTCGATAAGCCGGGCGTCGGTGCGCGCAATCTCTCGGAATGCCTGACCCTGCAGCTCAATGCGATGCCCGAAGGCACGCCGGGCCGCGCCGTCGCACGCGAGATTGTGGGACATCATCTGGAACGGCTTGCACGCCGCGAGCAGGCCGAACTGCAAAAGAAGATCGGCTGCAGCGCGGAAGAACTGCGTATAGCGTGTGCGCTGGTGCGTCGTCTCGACCCGAAGCCCGGCGAGAACTACGGCGCGAGCGAAGACAACTACGTGGTGCCGGACGTCATCGTGCGTCAGGTCAAGAAAAGCTGGGTCGTCACGATCAATCCGGCGGTGTTGCCGCGCGCGCGCATCCACCGCATGTACGCGGAATTGTTCGCGCAGTCCGCTGGCGCAAGCCGTTCGCCGCTCGCGCAACAGTTGCAGGAAGCGCGCTGGCTGATCCGCAACGCGCAGCAGCGCTTCACGACGATCCAACGCGTGGCCGAATGTATCGTCTCGCATCAGAAGGCGTTCTTCGATTACGGCGAGATCGCACTCAAGCCGCTCGTCCTGCGCGATGTCGCCGACGAACTCGGCCTGCACGAATCGACCATCTCGCGCGCTACGGGCAACAAATACATGTCGACGCCGCGCGGCATCTTCGAATTCAAACACTTCTTCCCGCGCGAACTCAGCACGGAAAGCGGCGGTACGTGCTCGGCTGCCGCCGTGCGCGCGCTGCTCAAGGAAATGATCTCGAAGGAAAACTCGCGCGACCCGCTATCGGACGTGAGCCTTGCCAAGATGCTCGCGGATCAGGGCGTGATCGTCGCGCGCCGCACGGTGGCGAAGTATCGTCATCTGATGAAGGTGCCACCCGCCGAGTTGCGCCGCCAAGCCTGAACGCACGCAGATTTCACGCGCTGACGCATTGGGCGACGACCCGGTCAAGAGAGTCGCCTCGTAGCCTCAGCATGCAGCCGCCCTTTCAACGGGCGGTTTTTTTATGCGCGGCCGAATCGCCGCGTTTAGTTAAAGCGCTAACGCCAGCCTGCTTCTCGATGCGTGCGTCTGCGTGCCGCCGTTGCCGCCAGCTCCGCGCCGAGCAGAAACACCGCCGCCGAGTAGTAGAGCCACATGAGGATGATCGCGAGCGACCCCGCCGCGCCGAACATGTTCGCCGTGCCCGCATGCGCGAGATAAAACGCAAACAGTCGCTTGCCCGCCTCGAACAACATGGCCGCCGCGGTTGCGCCCAACGCGGCGTCGCGCCACATCATGCGCGTGGTCGGCAAGAACTTGAGCAGAAGCGTGAACGCGAGCATGAGCATGCCAAGTGAAATTGCGCGCTGCGTGACGCTCGACAGAATGATGAACGGATTGCCGTCGCCGAAAGCCCAATGGCCGAGCACTTCGACGAGCGCATCGAGCACGAGCAACGCAACCACCAACAAGCCGGAGCCGACGACCAGGCCGAAAGACATCAGCCGAACGCGCAGCAGCGAGACGATGCTTTCCTTCGCGCTCACGATAGGCGTGGGCCAGATCACGTTGAGCGCGCTATGCAGCGATGAAAACGTCGCCGACGCGCCGATCAGCACGCCGCCCGCCGAAAGCAGCGCCGTGCTGCGCGCGATATCCGCGTGCCACGCGTTGGCGACGATGGCTTCGAGCGCGTGCGCCGCATCGGGGCCGACCACGCCGCTGATTTCATCGAAGAGTCTGCCTTGCACGGCATCCGCGCCGAAGAAAACGCTCGCGACCGCGATGACGATGACGAGCGTCGGCGCCAGCGAGAACGCCGCGAAAAACGAAATCGATGCGGAGAACATCAGGCAATGGTCCTGAATCCATTGCCTGACGGGATCGACGAACCACGCAACCCAGCCGAAACGCGACGTGCGGCCGACAGCGACAGGCGTGGAAGAGGTCGGAACTTCTCGGGTCATCGGCGTGAGCTTGGCGGTTATCAATCGCCGATGTTAACGCCGCTTCGAAAGACGTGCGTAAAAACGGCGCGCCGCAAGTACATCGCGGCACGCCGTATCGATCGTTAATGCGTGCTCAGACCTTGTCTTCGTCGTCCGCAGGGTCGGCGTCTTCGTCGAGCAGGCCGCGCGTTTCGTCCTCGATGTCGTCCGGCAGAATGTCCGCGTCCGGTTCGAGATTGTGGTCGCCGTCGGCGGATGCTGCCTCGCCGGTGCCGTAGCGGTCGGTATCGCTCGCGAGTTCGGCTTTGGACTGGCCGAGCGCGTGGGCATCGAGTTCGTCTTCGATGTCGCCCGGATGACGCATTTCGCCCTGCACGTCGGAACCGCTATCCGAGGAATCGCTCGGACCTAACGCGCCTGTGCCGTGCCCCTTGCCAACTTCGATCTCGCCTTCTTCATTGGGATTCAGAGTGCTTCCGCTCATCGTGACCTCCTTCGTTTCGTGTCGAAGGTTGAAGCGCAAGGAGCGTTCCGCGCAAGCCTCTTGGCGTCCAATGGCGCGCACAAATAAAAACCCCGCGCCTCGTCGAGGCGCGGGGTCTTCTGGTTACACGTTCAAGCCTTGGCGGAGGGCCGTCTTGCCTGCGTCGATGTACTCGCGCCCTGGCGCACCGTCTTGACGGTCTGCTCTGTGACGGAAGTCGCGGTTGCGACGCTGCGCAGATCCGACATGAACGAATCGCGCCACACGGACAGATTGTTCTCGCGCAGCGGCGCCATCATGTCGGCGTGACGCGCCTGACGTTCGGCGAGCGGCATCGACAACGCACGTTCGAGCGCTTCGGACATCTGCGACAAATCGAACGGATTGACGACGAGCGCGCCCGGCAGTTGATCCGCCGCGCCGGCGAATTGCGACAGCACGAGCGCGCCCGGATCCGCCGGGTCTTGCGACGCGACATATTCCTTCGCCACGAGATTCATTCCGTCACGCAGCGGCGTGACATATCCGACCTGCGAAAGCCTGAAAAGCGCCATCAGCAGATTGCGTTCGTATTTGCGGTTGAGATATTGAATCGGCGTCCAGTCGAGTTGCGCAAAACGGCCATTGATACGCCCCGCTTCGCCTTCCAGGTTCTGGCGAATGCGCTGATATGTCTGCACGTCCGAGCGTGTCGGCGGCGCGATCTGCACGAGCGAAACGCGGCCATGCCAGCCCGGCGCGTTGAGCAAAAGGCGCTCGAAAGCCTGGAAGCGCTCGACGAGGCCCTTCGAATAATCCAGCCGATCGACGCTCATGATGAGCTTGCGGCCACGCATGCTGTCGCGCAGGCTCTTGACCTGCTTGCGGTTGGAGAACTGATCCGCTGCCTTGGCGATGGCGTCCGGATAGATGCCGATCGGATACGCGCCCACTTTCAGCATGCGGCCGAACGCCTGCAACATGCCGTCTTCGCTCAGATGACCACGCCCGCTACGTTCGACGTAATCGGTGAAGGACTGCTTGTCGGCATCGGTCTGAAAGCCCACGACGTCGTACTGACACATGCCGGCAATCAGTTCCTCGTGCGGTGGCACGGTTCGCATCACTTCCGGCACTGGAAACGGAATGTGCAGAAAGAAGCCAATCGGATTCTGGATGCCGATCTTGCGGCACTCCTGCGCGAACGGCAGCAAGTGATAGTCGTGTACCCAGATGATGTCATCCGGCTTGATGAGCGTCTTGAGCTTCGCGGCGAGTCCCGCGTTCACGCGCATATAGCCCGCGTATTCCTCGCGATCGAAGCGCGACAGGTCGTTGCGGTAGTGGAAAGTCGGCCACAGCGTGGCGTTCGAAAAACCACGGTAATACTGGTCGTAATCGCGGCGCGTCAGGCCGACGGTGGCATACGTCACATTGCCGTTTTTCTCGATGACAGGGTCAGCCGCTTCACCGACGATCTCGCCGCTCCAACCGAACCATACGCCGCCCGTCTCCTTGAGCGCATCCAGAACGCCGATAGCAAGGCCGCCCGCGCTGGGCTTGCCTTCCTGAATCGGCGCGACGCGATTCGAAACCACGATCAATCTGCTCATTACAGCATCACCTCTCAGTTGTCGTTGCTTGCTCGAATTGGCGGCTGAAAATATGCAAGAGCCGTGCCTTTTTGAGACACGGGCAGGATGAAAATTCGTATCCAAGTGTTACGAACGAAATCGGACACGCGGTAAGCCGTCGCCGCGTAGAAGTTTTTGCTCTTTTGTCGAAGGAAACGAAGGCGGTGAAATCAGGAATCCTGCTCCGAACCCAGGTCGCGCTGATAGTCGATTCCCTCGCGGCGCACGCCGCCCTGATTGTGCTCGCCGTCGGGCGGAGCGTCAGGTGCGGGGCGGTTCTGGCTGGCGGGATCGTGTTCGATCGGCGGTGCCGGCGCGGCTTCGACACCAGCGGTTTTAGCCGCCTCGGCGCGTGCTTCGCGCTTGGAAGAGTGACGCGCGGAGCGTCGGAGTGCGGGATGCCTCATCAATGCCTCCAGAGAAGAAGGCCGTCGAAAATGACGTCGGCGGCGTCGGACCGATCTTGTCGCAATGCGTCTTCGTTAGGAAAATCGACCGGACACTGCTTGCAGCGCCGGTCATTGTTGCTCGCTACGTTGTAATCCCTACCTTCGAGATGGAAACTTATTCAAAGCTTGCACAGATTCAGTGAATGGTCGAAAGTCCGCCAATTCGCTTATTGCACGTGCGGCGCTTCGTTCGGTCCGGGCGGCGGGTCGCCAATGGGCTGCATCGGTTGTTCGGGCGGCTCGCGAGTCGGATCGGGATTCGTGTCGGGCGGAATCGGCGTAGGCGGCGGCTGATCGGGCGGCGTCACGGGCGGGTCCGGCGGCTGGGGCGTCTGCGCGCTGATTCGAGCGCTATCGGGTGCGAAATCGGGCATGTCAGGCTCCTTGCGGTCTTGTGATCGTAATCGCCGCATCCACGCTCCTTTTTCTTGCGGTTTCCCGCGCGTGGATGGCAGTCAAAGGTCAGCAAGGCCTATGCCCTTGTTTCTTCCAATTTACGCCTACCTCGCGCCAGGACTCCGCTTCATTATCGGCGCTGAATCCGCATGCGACAAATAAAAAAGCCCGCGCTTTTGCAAGCAGCGGGCAATGTTTTGTCTAAAGATAAGCGACGTTCAGGTATTTTCGCTATCCGCGTCAGAAAGGTCTCCCCCTTCTCCGACGGCTGCCTTGCCAGCGGAATCCTCGCCGTACTCGACGAGCCGGTTATACAGCGTCTTCAGGCTGATGCCGAGAATCTCCGCCGCCCGCGTCTTCACGCCGCCGCATTGTTCGAGCGTCGCGAGGATGAGCTGCCGATCAGCCTGCGCGAGCGACGTGCCGAAGGGAATCGTCACCGCCGTGCCCGCCGAAGGACGCGACAGTGAAATCTGCAGCGGCACGGTGGCCGTGCTATCCGAATCCGTACCCGACATGATGTACGCGCGCTGCACGTAGTTCTTCAACTCGCGCACGTTGCCGGGCCAGTTGTAGGACGCGAGCATTTCACGCACGGCGGCGGGAAACACCTTCTTCGTGTTGTAACGCGAGTTGAGTTCGTCGAGGAACGCCTGCCCGAGCAATTCGACGTCCGTGCCGCGTTCGCGCAGCGGCGGCAGGTTGATCGGAAACACGTTCAGGCGGTGATACAGGTCGAGCCGCAGTTTGCCTTCGAGCACGGCCTGCTCGGGATCGCGATTGGTCGCGGCAATCAGGCGCACGTCCGTTTCGAGTTCCTTCGTGGTCCCGACGCGCATGAACATGCCGGTTTCGAGCACGCGCAACAGCTTCACTTGAAGCTCGATAGGCATCTCGGTGATTTCGTCGAGGAACAGCGTGCCGCCGTTCGCGCGCTCGAAATAACCCTTGTGCTGCCGGTCCGCGCCTGTGAACGAGCCGCGTTCATGGCCGAACATTTCGGATTCGATCAGGTTCGGCGAAATGGCGCCGCAATTCACCGCGATGAACGCGTGCTTGCGTCGCAGGCTCAGCTCGTGCAGCGTCTGCGCGGCGACTTCCTTGCCGGTGCCGGACTCGCCGATCAGCAGCACGGACGCTGCCGTCGGTGCCACGCGGCCGATCTGATCGTAGACCGTTTGCATGGCCGGCGAATTGCCGAGCATCAGCCCGAAGCGGCCCATGCGGCGCAACTCGCCACGCAAGGTGCCGATTTCCGCTTTCAGGTCGCCGGCGCGCGGCAGGCGCGAAAGGATCGCCTTCACGCGCTGCATGTTGATGGGTTTGACCAGATAATCCGCCGCACCCATCTTGAGTGCGCTGACCGCGGACTCGACGGTCGCATGGCCGGTAATGACGATGAACTCGACGCCCGAGCGCGGGTCCAGATCCTCGAACAGATCGACGCCGGTGCCGTCGGGCAGCTTGAGGTCGGTAAACACGACGTCCGGCGTCTGCCGCACGAGCTGGATGCGCGCCTCGCGCAAGTCGCCTGCCGTGGCTGTCGTCAGTCCGTCTTCGCCGATGATCGCGGCTAGCGCCTCGCGGGTACTGGGATCGTCATCGACAATCAATACATGTGGCATTGCGTCTCGATATTTCCAAAGCGTTTTCAGGGTCACACGCCAGGTGCGGCGTGGTCTTCTCCGGGCGATGACACGGTGGACTGCCCGGGCCGGTGCGGCTTTCGGTCATGCGCCCGTTGTGGCTCGAGCTTGAAGTGCATGACGCAAAAAGCGCGAGAAATAGAATAATTTCCGATGCGCTGTACGCTTGGGTCTCTCAGCCGTAAGTTTTTCCATTTAGGCAACTTATGGCGGATATTCGTTGATTATAAAGGTTTATCGACATAAAAACGCACGCCGGTCAGGCGTGCGTGGAGTTCGTTCGAGCGCGGCGGTGATGAAAGCGCCTTCCGGCAGCACTTCGTCGTTCGCAACGGAACGACGGTTGTGGACTACTGCGCGTCAGCTTCGCGGGAAATTCCAGGCGTCTGCCGTGCCGCCTACGCCGTGACCATTCACCTCGTGCGGCGCGGGCAGGCGACTCGACGGCGTCAGCACCTTGCCGCCCTCGTCTTCCCAGCGGTGCAGATCGCGGGCCGTGCGCCGTGTGGCGGCATCGCGCGATTGCGCCCATTTCCATGCAAGCACGCTGCCCACCGCGAACAGCGCCCCGAAAATCCCGATTGAAGGACGTGCCATCTCGTTTTCTCCCTTGGTTATCTAAATCGCTGTTTGTGCCTTGATCTCGCCGATGCGCGCTCTTGACTACTTAGCGCGCTTCGATCAGCGGACAACCAGAAGCCCGATGAGAAAGCCCGCGCCCGCCGCGATACCCAGCGATTGCCACGGATTTTCGCGCACATATTTTTCGGTGCACTCGACGCTGGTCTTGTAACGCGTCTGCGCGCTTGTTTGCGCGTCTTCGAGCGCGGAGCGCGCCGAATCGACGTGATCGCGAAGGCGCGTGCGCAAGGCATCGACGCCCTCGCCCGGCAGCGACGCCGAGAGCCGCAACAACTCTTCCGAGTCGTTGAGCAGCACCTTGATGTCTTCGATAATTTTCTGCTTGCCCAACGCAAGCTGGACAGTCGTCTCAGTCATGAAATCAGGTCCTTGCCTTAGAAATGTGGGGGTGAAGTCTGAAGCTTTGCGTATCTCAATGCGTTTCAGCGCCCGCGAGCGCCTTGGCCACACCGTGCATCGTGAAACGCATGCGCAGATTGCGCAGGACGCCGCCGGCCATCAACGCGACGCCAAGCACGCCGAACACGGCGCTCGTGACGTTCGCCGCACGCGAGAGCGCAGGTGTGCCCGCCGCGTAACCGAGCACGGCACACATGAGCGCGGTCACCAGCGCGACCAGAGCCCAATGGTAAATGTCGATCGGCTCGCGCACCGCGAGTTCCTGTCCGCCGCGCGTCGGCCGCACGGGCTTGCTGGCGTTGCCACCGAAGTTGCCGACCATAGTGCCGTCGCGCGTGGCGGTGTCGAAGTCGAGCGTATCGTCCATGATGCGTGTTACCTCTCTCGCTGCCGTCCGCTCGCAGTTGCGACGTTCACCGACCGCTTGCTGCGAGCCTTTTCGAATAAGGATGGCGTCATAGTTGCAGCTTTCATGCCAGCCGTCGGTGACGGCGTCCAGGAAATGTTCTGCCCGAAGTGGTCCGCGCAAGCCATCACGAAACCGGGTAAGTATTACGCTGTGGACGTGTAAATTCCCCGAGCGGAGCGAGAACCTTGCCGGAAGTCACGCGACGCACATGTGCCAATCAGACAAATTGGGCGATGCCGAACGCCGCACGTTGCCGCAAAGTCGTTGCGAATGGTTAAATAGCGTTTATGAGATGGACTTGTCCGTCTACGGAAAACATCGACCCGCCTGACGAGCGATCGTACGAATGGATCGCGAGCTTGCTTGCCGTCAAACCAAGCGACGTGTTGCTGCCAGGAAACGCCCGAAACTGGCGGCATCGAGCCGAAACTCAGCTAACGCGGCCGGTTCGCATGCTTGGCGCCGCTCTCGCGCATCGACATGCGCCACCACGCTTGACCGATGCCTGGCCGCCATCCGCTCAACCATATTGGCAGAACTCAGGACATATCAGCACACATGGCGACAACCGATCTGGACCCGCCCATCGCCGTCGGCGATACAGCCGCGCAGAAAAAGCGCAATGCGGGGGAAGTGCCGGGCTTGAGATCGTACGGACTGCTGTACGGCTCATCACCCGTGATGCAGGAGTTGTACACGCAGATCGAACGCGTCGCCGGCACCGATGCGACCGCGCTCATCATCGGCGAGTCGGGCACCGGCAAGGAGCTCGTCGCGCGGACCATCCACGATAAAAGCGCGCGCAAGGACGCACCGTTCATTGCCGTGAATTGCGGCGCGATTCCCGACAACCTCATCGAAGCCGAACTCTTCGGTCACGAAAAAGGCAGTTTCACGGGCGCGGTATCGGGACGTATCGGCTACTTCGAACACGCGAATGGCGGCACGCTTTTTCTCGACGAAGTGACCGAGATGTCGCCCGTGCGGCAGGTGAAGCTCTTGCGCGCGCTCGAAACCGGGACGTTCTTTCGGGTCGGCGGCAACGATCTCATTAGCTCCGACGTTCGAGTGATCGCCGCGACCAACCGCGATCCGATTGCCGCCGTGAAGGAAAACGGCTTGCGCGAGGACTTGATGTACCGGCTCGCCGTGTTTCCGCTGCGCGCGCCGCCTTTGCGCGAACGCGATTCGGACCGCGAACTGCTCGCCCAGCATTTTCTGTCCGAAATGAACGCGCAGGAGGGCACGAGCAAGGCCTTCAGCAAACGCGCGCTCGACGTGCTGCGCACCTACTCGTGGCCGGGCAACGTGCGCGAACTCAAGAACACGGTGTATCGCGCGTTCATTCTTGCGGAGAAGACCGTGGAGATCGCGCATCCGCATCTGGCATCGCGCGTGAAGAAGCCCGTCACTCAGGGCGATGCGATGAACGTCTGGGTCGGCACGCCGCTCGCGGATGCGCAGAAGCAGATCATCCTCGGCACGCTCAAGCATTGCGGCGGCGACAAGCGTCGTGCGGCGAAAGCGCTGGGCGTGAGTCTCAAGACGCTCTACAACCGCCTTGGCGCCTATGAAAACGAGGATACCGAATCAGGCGAAGCCCCTTCCGGCGGCAGCAACGAAAGTTGAGCGTCCGTTGGTCACGGACGAACGAAAGGCGAGTGCGTGAAAGCGTTCTCGCCTTTTTTATGGAGCGTTGAGCAACGCGTTCCCGCTGCTTGCAATTTCTTGCAATTTTCTCGAACCGGTAATTAGAAGCATGCTTCAAAATGCGCGAAGCTCGCGATATGCACGTGTCGCGCATTCTTACGTGGCGGGGCTTTGGCGGCGATTCCTCAAGGAGATTCGCAGCCTGGCTCACGGCGCCTGGGCAGACGAAGGAAACCAGCAACATGCAGATCAGGGTTGAATGGCGGGGGCAGCGCGCCGCCGCGCTTGCCGCGATCGTGTCGGGCGCTATCGCCTGCGTGAGTCTCAGCGGCTGCAATTCCCTCTATAGCGAAGGCGCGACGGCTGGCGCCGGTATCGCCGGTGCGGCTATCGCGGGCAAGGTGACGAGCAACGCGGCGGTCGCCACGGGTATCGGTCTTGGCGCGGTGGCGGCGGCGCGGGCGGGCGTGCAGTACTCGCAGCGCATCGTGCATACGGACACGCAGGACAAGATCGCGTCGGTCGCCGGCCCGCTCGACGTCGGCTCGGTGGCGCCGTGGATCTCGGTGCATTCGGTGCCTATCGAAGACGACGAGAAAGGCCGCGTGACAGTGAGCCGCCAGATCAGCAGCGGTACGCTCGACTGCAAGGAAATCGTCTTTTCCGTCGATCGCGACGCGACCAAGGACCGTCCCGCCGACAGCGCGTTCTACGTGGCATCCGTGTGCCGCGACGGCGACAAGTGGAAGTGGGCATCGGCCGAGCCGGCGACGCCGCGTTGGGGCTCGCTGCAATGACGGAGCGCGTGGCGGTATCCATGACGCTGCGCCTCGGCTGCATCGCGGCTTTCGCGGCGGCGTGCGTCGCGATGAGCGGCTGCGCGTCGATTGGCGCGGCAAGCGGTGCGCTCGCGGGCGTGGCGACGGGCGCGGTGACGACCAATCCGGCTATCGGCCTGGGCGTCGGCATTGCGGTGCAGGCCGCGACCGACGAAGTCGTGAAACGCGTGACGAAGTCTCTGCATCAGGATCAGCAGGTTGCCATCGCGGTGACGGCGGGCATGTCGGACATCGGCGAGACGCGACCCTGGAAGGTCAAGCACACCTTGCCGGTGGAAAATGGCCACGGCCAGGTGCGAGTGCTGCGCGAGGTCAAGAGCGCGCTTGCGAGCTGCAAGGAATTCGCGTTCTCCGTGGCGGATGGCGACGATCCGAGTTCGCATGAAGACTGGTTCATCGCGACGGCGTGTCAGCAAACCGAGGGATGGAAGTGGGCTTCGGCGGAACCGGCGGTCGAGCGGTGGGGGAATCTGCAGTAGGCGGAGAGGCAGCGGAACCGCTTTTTTGCTTCGAGGCTTCGAACAAGAAGCGCGGCGAGTCCGCGCTTTTTTGTTGGCTTCGATTCTGGCGATGGCTTGATGTTGGCGGGCCAGTGCAGTGCGAGCCTGCCGCGCCGTTCGTTGACCGTTGCCGTGCGCCTGCTACTTTCGAAAAAGGCGTGACGAGTACTCGCTTATCCTTGCCTCGACCATCAGCGTCGGCACTTGCCTCCAGTACGACGTCATGATCAAAGCCCCAAAGAAAAACGCGGCGTCGTGACCGGCCGCCGCGCCTTTCCCGCAAAAACCATCAATAGCCTCAAGCCTCCACGTCCTCCAGACTCAGCATCTCCGTTTGATCGTTGTACGAGAAGATCTCGCCATAACGACCCCAGTCGATGACCGCATCCAGCGTTTCCTGCGCGGCCTTGTCGGAGAGGAAGTCTTCCAGTTCCTGCTCGAAGCGCACGCGCGGCGCGCGATGCCCCGGCCGCTCGTTCAGCACCTTCTTGATCCGCGCCGCCAGCGGCACGTGCCGCAGCAGATGCTCGGCGAACATCATCTTGCGTTCCTGCGTGCCGAATTCGGCGAATACGCGCGCCTGCGGCGTCAGGAAAATATCGCCTTCGCGCACGTCGGCGAAACCGAGATGCTGCAGCACTTCGGCTACAGGAAAGAGTTCATCGACCTCCAGATGCAGCGTGCGCGCGATTTCCGGCATGTCCGCGCGACCGTGATACGGCTCCGCCGCGAGCGTTTCGATGAGACCCGCCATCAGATTGGTCGACACCGACGGCAGCCAGCTTCCGAGCTCGAGTCCCTTCTTCTTCGATTCATCCAGTTGCCGCGCGGTCATCTTCGCGTAAATGTCGTCGACGAGACGCCGGAACGCCGGGTCCAGACGATTGCGCGGATGCTTGAACGGCACCTTGATCTCGGCCATCACGCGGCCCGGATTCGACGACAGCACCAGAATGCGGTCGCACATGAACACCGCTTCCTCGATGTTGTGCGTGACGATCAGCACCGACTTGATCGGCATGCGCCCTTGCGTCCACAAGTCGAGCAAGTCGGTACGCAAGTTCTCGGCGGTCAGCACGTCGAGCGCGGAAAATGGCTCGTCCATGAGCAGCAAGGTCGGATCGACGACGAGCGCGCGCGCAAAACCCACGCGCTGCCGCATGCCGCCCGACAATTCGCGCGGATAGGCATTCTCGAAACCGTCCAGCCCGATCAGGTCGATGGCCGCCAACGCCCGTTCGCGCCGCTCGCGCGCCGCCACGCCCTGCGCTTCCAGACCCGCTTCCACGTTTTGCATGACGGTCAGCCACGGGAACAGCGCGAACGTCTGGAACACCATCGCGACGCCCTTCGCCGGTCCGCGCAAGGGCTCGTTCAGATAAGTGACGTCGCCGGCAGTCGGCTCGATCAGTCCGGCGATGATGCGCAACAGCGTCGATTTACCCGAGCCCGAACGTCCGAGCAGACCGACTATCTCGCCTTCGCGCAGCGAGAGGTTGGCGTCGTCGAGCACGAGCAGTTCGCCCTGGGTCTTGTTGAATCCGCGGCTCACGTTCTGCACGCGCAGGATTTCCGCGCCCAGGCGCGGCGGCGTGCCGGGCACGCTGGGCGCTGGCGTGCCCGTCGTGCGCGATGCGCCCGGCGTGTTGGGGTTTTGCGTGTTCTTGGTGTTCTGCATCGGAACTCGTCCTCAATCCAGTCGAAGTCTTGCTTCGGCGTAGGCGTACAGCGGGCGCCACAACAATCGGTTGAACAGCGTGACGAAAAGCGACATCACGGCAATGCCCAGGATGATCTTCGGATAGTCGCCATCCGCAGTGGTCTGCGCGATATACGCGCCGAGCCCGTGCGCGACGACGCTCGTCTTGCCCCACGACACCGCCTCCGCGACGATGCTCGCGTTCCACGCGCCGCCCGATGCCGTGATCGCGCCGGTGATGTAGTACGGGAAGATGCCTGGCAGCATGGCCTTTTTCCACCATTGCCAACCGCGAATCTGAAAGTTGGCCGCGGCCTCGCGGTAATCGTTCGGATACGCCGATGCCCCGGCAATCACGTTGAAGAGGATATACCACTGCGTTCCGAGCACGATCAACGGCGAAAGCCAGATATCCGGGTTCAGATGCCAGCGCACGATGGCGACGACGAACACCGGAAACAGCAGGTTCGCCGGAAACGCCGCGAGAAACTGCGCGACGGGCTGCATCTTCTCGGCGAGCGCGGGGCGCAACCCGATCAGGACGCCGACCGGCACCCACACCACCGACGCAATGCCGATCAGCACGACCACGCGAATCAGCGTGATGAAGCCGAGCACGAACACGTGACCGACATCGCTCCAGCCGACGCCTGTCGACACGAACGAGACCACCTTCCACGTGACGAACGCCGTGACGAGCAGCACCGCCGCGCCCCAGGCGATATCGCCGGTGCGCGTGGACGGCACGGTGGCGCGCAACGGCAGCTTCACGCCTTGCAGCGACGGCAGACGAATCGGGAAGCGCGCGGCCTTCGCGAACAGCCATCCGGCCGGCACCAGCAACCGGTGGATCAGCCGCGTGCGGCGAATCAGATCGAGCAGCCACGATTCCGGCGCGTTGCCCGAACTCGTGTTCTCCATGCGGAATTTGTCTGCCCACGCGACAAGCGGACGGAACATCAGTTGATCGTAGGCAAGAATAACGACGGTCATCGCCAGAATCACCCAACCGATCGCGGAGAGATTGCGCTCGCCGATCGCCGCGGCCAGATACGCGCCGATGCCCGGCAGCACGATGCTCCGGTTGCCCACCGTGATGGCCTCGGAGGCGACGACGAAGAACCAGCCGCCCGACATCGACATCATCATGTTCCAGATGAGGCCGGGCATGGAGAACGGCACTTCGAGCTTCCAGAAGCGCTGCCAGTTGGTGAGGTGAAAGCCGCGCGAGACTTCATCCAGATCGCGCGGCACCGTGCGCAGCGACTGGTAGAAGCTGAAGGTCATGTTCCACGCCTGGCTCGTGAAGATGGCGAAAATCGCGGCACACTCCGCGCCGATCACGCGTCCGGGAAAAAGCGCGAGAAAGAACGTGACGGTAAACGAGATGTAGCCGAGCACCGGCACCGATTGCAGGATGTCGAGCACCGGCACCAGCACGACTGACGCGCGCCGGCTCTTCGCCGCGAGCGTGCCATAGACGAGCGTGAAGATGAGCGAGGCGACCATGGCGAGCAGCATGCGCAAGGTCGTGCGCAGCGCGTATTCGGGGAGATTGCCGGGGTCGAGCGAGATCGCCTGCGTCTGCAGGGTGGAAATAGGCGCGAGCGTCTCGTGGAAACCGACAGCGGCAAGCGCGATGATGCAGATGATCATCGGGAACGCGACGAAGTCCCAGCGATTGGGCAAGATCCGCCATACCGACGCGTTCGCCGTGCGGTTCAGATTGAAACCAAATTCCATGCAACGCCCTCCCCGTAAGGCTTTGTTCCAACCGCGCAAGGCGCGGGATAGTGCTCATGACGGCAAGCCGTCGCGCGGGCAAGACGCCTTCGTGATCGATGACTGCCTGATCGTCGACTCTCGTGGAATCCGTCGCGCTACCCGCATGCTCAACGTATCTGCCCGTCCAAAAGCTGACAGACGACACAGAAAACCAGCAATTGGATAACGTCAGGCAGCGGTCACTCTTTAACCAGTGCGTACCGGCTGTGCGGAACCGAGCGACACTACACCAAGTTTCGTGACAGTCACAATCTTTCGGCGCTCAGGCACGGCATTCGTGTGATGTTTCTATTTGCTCTTCGGCGCCACGGAGGCAAAATAAAGGCTTGGTCGCCGTCGCATCCGCATTCTGAATGGTCTGGCTTTCTTTTGACTTAACCTCTGCCCCAAGCCGACGAGCAGGCCGACCAAAACCACGCCGGGAGTGCGTACGAGCAGCGACGAAGGCAACACATAACGCAAGAACCGAACCGCCCGTGCTTACCCTGTGTTGGGTAGACGCCGTCTGTGGAGACAAGGCGCTTGCTGGGCGGCGAAAAACATCGTCCAATCGTGGCTATCACTAACAATAATGAGCGCCGATGCAATGCACTACGCCGCCCCGAAGCCGAACGCCCGTCTGCCCGGCTGTTCTCGCTTGAATCCGCGCGCGGCGTGAGCCAGCGTAGCCGAGAACGCGATGAACAAGACCCTCCTGCACCGACTGATCGCGCTCCTCGGATTCGCGCTGCTCGGCCTTGCGTGCTGGATCGCGGCCGGCTTGCTGTCGGACCGAATGGTACAGCAGGAAATGACGGGCACGGTGCGCACCGAACGACAAATGGCGGCATCCATCGTCGACAACATGGCGCAGGTCATCGCAAGCGATCTCGCGATGTCGCGCGCCATTCCCGCCACGCTCGCACAGGTCGAGCTCATGCAGCATGCGCTCGCGCAATCGCGGGATTATGCCTCGAACCCCGCGGGCTCGGAAAGCGAACGGCGCGCCGAATGGACCGCGCGTCCCAATCTCGCGAAGGTCAACCGCTTCCTCCATGACGCGCAGGGCTTCTCCGGCCTCGATTCCATCTGGCTCATCAACGACCAGGGCTACTGCATTGCATCGAGCAATTCGGCGGACGACAACAGTTTCATCGGCTACAAGATGAGCGCGCGCGGCTATGTCGCGCGGGCGCTGCTCGGCGGCTTCGTCGAGATGTACGGCGTCGGGCGGCTTTCGGGCGATCCGGGCATCTACATCGCCGCGCCGATCTACGACGACGGCATCCTCGTGGGCGCGGTGATCGCCAAGGTGAGCATCGACCGGTTGCGGCATTGGGTGTCGCGGGCCGGCACCTTCGTCACCGATGAAAACGGCGTCGTGGTGATGGCGCACGACGGCGCGCTCGAGTATCAGGCCATGCCCGATGCGCCCGTCGCCCAAATGACACCGCGCGAGCGGCTCGAACATTACCGGCGCGAGGACTTTCCGCCGTTGCGCGTCGCGCATGTCGGCGATCAGATGCGCGCGGCCGAGCACTGGCTCGCGCCGACGCTCGCGGAAACCTTCTATGCGACCAACGGCAGCAGCGTGCCCGCGCTTTACGACGAGCGCACCGGGCTGAATTCGGGGCTGTCGGCGCACATCGTCCATCCGCTCACGAGCTGGCCGGAGATCAGCCGCAACCACAGCCGCGACCGCGTGCTGGTGTTCCTGACGATGCTCGGCGTCGTGACACTCGCTATCGTGATCGCCATCTCGTATTCACGCGAGCGCCGTCTGCATCGCGCGACGCGCGATCTCGCCGAGCAGTTGCAATCGGCCAATACGCTCTTGTCGGCCGAAGCGCGCCACGACGCGCTCACCGGCGCCCTCTCGCGCCGCTACTTTCTCGACACGCTGCGCCACGAAGTGGAACTCGCGCGCTCGGTCGGCACGCCGTTGTCGCTCGCCATCGCGGACCTCGACCACTTCAAGCAGATCAACGACCGTTACGGACACGCGTCCGGCGACCGCGCGCTCGAACACTTCGCCGAAGTGTGCCGCGCGCAGTTGCGTCCGAGCGATGCAGTCGGCCGGCTCGGCGGCGAGGAATTCGGCATCCTGCTGCCGCAGACCGCGCTGGCGGACGCGCAGGCCGTGCTGGAGCGGCTGCGCAAGCGCTTTCATCACGAGCATTGCGCGCATCTTCCCGACGAGGCGGTGTTGTCGGTAAGCATCGGGATTACCGAACTCGCTGCCGACGATGCGCTCGAATGGATTCTCTCTCGCGCCGACCTCGCGCTCTACGAGGCGAAATCGCGTGGTCGCGACCGCAGCGAAGTGCGCCCGGCCGATCCCCCGCCGCCCGCGCGCTATCCCGAGAACTCGCTGATGGGCAAGTAAGCGCGGCATGGCTTGGGAAGGCATCTCGTCGCGCTCGACGGCGGGCAGGTATCATCGACGTTCGATATCGAATGACGCCGCCGTCACGGGAGAAATGCATGAAGGGAAATCTGGTCATCGTGTGCCGCGATCAGGACGCTGAAACGTTCGACCAATTGCTGGCCGAGTACGGCTCGTTCCAGACGCGCCTTTCTTCGACCACATGGTTTCTGAAGATCGCGCTTGCGCCGGAAGTCATTCAGGAGGAAATTCTCGCGCGGCTTGGCAAATACACCACGCATTACATCTTCGAGGCTTCGACGGTGACTTACAACACGGTGGATAGTGAAGCGGCCTCGGCGCTGGAAACGTTGTTTGATTGACGTGGGGCATGGATTAATGCTGCCTCGCCTTGAAACGTTGTTCCATTGACGCGGGTTTAAATAAAGACGCCTCCGGACTTCGACTCGAAGGCGATTTCGCTTTCTCGATGCAGGTTCAACGCTTCGGACGTTGAGCATCGTCTGACCGCCTTCGAGCCACACACGAACACGGCCCAACGCTGAAACATCGTTCCATTCACTTTGGCGCAAAACAAAACGCCTCCGTTCCGATGCGGAGGCGTTTTGCTTTCAGCGCGACGAAAGCCGACGCGCGCGGTTCAAAGAGAAGCACGCTCCTCATGCTGCGCTCCCACGCGCCTTTCGCTCATCGGCTGCGTGGCGACATCGAACGGGAAGGTCATGACCACCTGCAACCCGCCCGCAGGCTGATTGCCGACCTCGCATTCCCCGCCCGCGCGCCGTGCGAGCCGTTCGACGATAGCCAGTCCAAGGCCGCTATGTCCGCTGCCGCCGCGCGCCGGATCGAGCCGCACGAACGGCCGGCTCGCCTTGATGAGATCGTCCGGCGCGATACCCTTGCCGTGGTCCGAGACGGTCAACACCCAACCCTTTGCCGCGCGCCGCGTCGCAATGGCGATGGGCGCCGCGCCGTAGGCATGCGCGTTATCGAGGAGATTCGACAAGAGCCGGTCGAGCGTTGCCGCGGGCAGCACGAAATTCGGCCCGGCTTCCAGGTCGAGCCGAACCGGTTCCGCGGTCGGCGACACCGCGCGATACGTCCGCGCGATTTTCTCGCACTGCTGATCGACCGAAACGGGCTCGCTGCCATCTGGCCGGTCGTGCGCGAATACCAGAAATTGATCGACGATATGCGCCATGGAATCGACATCGCGCACTACGCCATCACGCACCTTGGCGTCGTCCATCATCTCGGCGCGTAGACGCAAACGCGCGAGCGGTGTCTTCAGATCGTGTGCGACGCCTGCGAGCATCACCGCGCGATCGTTCTCGGTTTGCGAGACTTCACGCACCATCTGATTGAAGCCGTGCGTCAGTTGCCGCAACTCACGCGGGCCGCGTTCGGGAACGGGCGGCGTCGGCTGACCGCGACCGAAACGCCCGACCGCTTGCGCCAGCGAGCGCAACGGATATTGCAACTGCCATGCGCCGAAGAGCGCGGCGAGCACGGCAGTCGAGAAAATGAGCGCGAGCCACAGCAGCATGCGGTCGCGGGAGCGCGGCGGCCGCAACGGCTGCACCGGCACGACGATCCAGCCGGCGTCCTTCGCGCCATGCACCCACACGCTGGGCGGCGCGCCGGGTTCGTTCAGGCGAACATCGGTGCCATCCGGCAGACGGTCTTTCAGGTCTTCGATGAAATGAGCGAGCGGCGGCGGCGTGTCTTCGTCGGGCGTTCGGGGCACTTCCGGGCTGTTGAGCGGAAAGATGCGCACGCGCGGCGGCAAGGGTTGATCGGGTGTGTTGGCCATGTGCTGACGCACGGCATCGACGAGAAATGCGGTTTCCTCGACGGCAAAACGCGTCTGCACGTTGTCGCGCTCGAAGCGGATGATGGCGAACCAAGCGACATGCGACAGCACCAGCATGCCGATGACGATGACGACCAGCCGCCCGAACAGCGTGTCAATTGCCCGGCGCATTTTGCTCGCCGTCCGGCACGAACACGTAGCCGCGCCCGCGCACCGTCTGAATGAAACGCGGCGCGGATGGATCGCTTTCCAGAATGCGCCGCAGACGCCACACCTGCACGTCGATACCACGGTCGGTGCCGTCGTATTCCGGCCCGTGCAGCAGTTCGAGCAGACGCTCGCGCGTCAGCGTGCGCATAGGGTTGTTGACGAAAATCTTCAGAAGCGCAAATTCGCTGCCGGACAAGGTGATCGGCCTGTCGTCCTGTTGCAGCGTGCGCGACTGGAAGTCGAGCCTGAAGCGCCCGAACGAATACGGCTCGCGCTGTTCCGGCGCAGCCGATGGAATGGTGCGGCGGCGGCGCAGCACGGCTTGCACGCGGGCAAGCAATTCGCGCGGATTGAACGGCTTGCCGAGGTAATCGTCCGCGCCGAGTTCGAGACCGACGATGCGGTCCACGTCGTCCGCGCGCGCGGTCAGCATGATGACGGGGATGTCGTCGCCCGATGCGCGCAGCTTTCTGAGCGCGGTCAGGCCGTCGACGCCCGGCATCATCAGGTCGAGCACGATCAGATCGGGGCGCTCGCGCTCCAGCCGGCGTTCCAGCGAACCGGCGTCGTGCAGCACCGAAACCTCGATGCCCTGCCGGACCAGATAGTCGCGCAGAAGGTCGCGCAGTTCGGCGTCGTCGTCGACGACAAGTATTTGCGTAGTCATGGGCTGAAGTTTAGCGCGTGAGACGTAACCGTTTGCCCGCAAGGATGCCGTAAAGGGTTACGGGGTGTTACCGCGAAAGCATCGCGTAAACCTGCGTAATAAGCAGCGACCGTGCCGTAACACGCCACGCGGCGCAAGCCTCTACGCTGTGTCTCACCGAAAAGCGCAAAAGCCTGGACGACCTTCTCGGAAATACCGTCGCAAGCGGCTTCGACGTTTCGGCATCGACAATCAATCAGGGAGTCTCACATGGGCAAGCAATATCGCATTCTTACTGCCGCCGCCACTGCAGTTGCACTGACATTCGGCGCCACGGCTTATGCCGCCACCAGCGACGCGCCTCCCGCGCCGCCGCCCGGCGGTCCCGCCATGATGGGTGGCCCCGGCGGTCCTGGCGGCCCTGGCGGTCATCGCATGGAAGAGCGCATGAAGAAGCAGATGGAGCAGCTTCATAGCCAGCTCAAGCTCAACGCAGATCAGGAAAAGCTCTGGCAGACCGCGCAGGACACCATGAAGCAGAACCGTCAGGCGATGCGCGAGAGCCACCGTCAGATGCACGAGCAGATGAAGTCGCTGGAGCAGCAGCCGATTCTCGACCTGAACGCCATGAACGCGGCGCATCAGAAGATCGAGCAGCAGAACCAGCAGTTGCGCGAAGGCACCACGACCGCATGGCTCAACTTCTATAACTCGCTGAACGATCAGCAGAAGACCACTGTGAGCACGGCGCTCAAGAAGCACTTTGCGAAGATGCGCGAGCACGAGCACAAGATGCACGAACGCTGGGGCAAGCGCGATGGTCAGCACGGCGGCCCGGGCGCCAGCGCGCCGGCTGGCGCTTCGGGTACGACGAAGCCCTGAGTTTCGTGGAGCGATGCCCGCCGTCGTGATACGGACGGCGGGCGCTTATGTTCAAGCTCTGCGTTCGCGCGAGCTGGCAGCATCATGCTGCTCTTAGCTTGAGACGCGGTGTTGCGCGTCAAAAAAAACCGCGAGGCGCTTTAGGCGCTTCGCGGTTTTGCGCTGCATAAATATTCTGTTCAACGGCTCTCCGGCACTTAACGTCCGCGCGAAGCATCTGCAGCGCCCGATCACCCTTCTTCGACCTCAAGCCAGATCGAACAACAGCACTTCCGCGCCTTCACCGCCTTCGACCGTGACTTTCGACACATCCTCGATCTTCGCGGCATCGCCGGCTTTCAGCGCTTCGCCGTTCACCAAAACCGCGCCGCGCGCCACGTGCACGTACACGCGCCGGCCAGCGGGAACATCGAAGTCCGCGCGCTCGGCGCCGTCGAAAAGGCCCGCGAAGATGCGCGCATCAGCGCCGATTTTTACGGAGCCTTCATCGCCTTGCGGCGAGGCGATCACACGCAGACGGCCGCGCTTTTCCTCATCGCCGAAACGCTTTTCTTCGTAGCCCGGTGCGTTGCCTTGTGCATCCGGAATGATCCAGATTTGCAGAAAGTGGGCCGTCTCGCTGGGCGAACCGTTGTACTCGCTATGCCGCACACCCGTTCCCGCACTCATGCGTTGCACGTCGCCCGGGCGGATGGTCGAACCGTTGCCCATGCTGTCGCGGTGCGCCAGCGCGCCTTCCAGCACGTAGCTCACGATCTCCATATCCCGATGTCCGTGCGTCCCGAAACCCTGTCCGCCCGCGACGCGATCTTCGTTGATCACGCGCAACGCGCCGAAGTGGACGTGTTCCGGATCGTGGTAGTCGGCGAAGGAGAAGCTGTGGTACGAGTCGAGCCAGCCGTGGTTGGCGTGACCGCGTTCGCTGCTGCGGCGAATCTCGAACATGATGTGTGCTCCCGTTGAATACGTTGAAATGCGATGGACAGAATGTAAGGGTGTCCACCCCGTCAAACAACGGGCACGCGGGCACTACACCGTCTCGCGCATGAGGGTAATCGGATGCCTCCGCTTCTCACCCGCGCATCTTCTGGCTTCGGGTAAAATACCGCGCTTTTCAGGCGGCCCTGTGGCCAGAGCCGGTCGGGAAAGCCCGTGAAGGCGCGTCTTTCGGCGTCCGCCAATTTTGGCCACCTAGAATACGCGCACCAAAGGCGTCATCTCCCGGAGCCCGAACCCCGCGCGCGGCGCGCGTCACGTTCGCAGTTTCCGGCACGTCGGGCACCTTTACAAGGAACCACCATGTTGCAAGGCTACGGTCCGCTGATCCTCGCGGGCACCTGGCAGACCGTCAAGCTGGCGGTGTTGTCGCTCGCGTTCGCCTTCGTGATCGGGCTGATCGGCGCGGCGGCGAAGCTGTCGAAGAATCGAATCGCCTCGGGCGTCGGCACCGTCTACACGACCTTGATTCGCGGCGTGCCCGATCTCGTGCTCATGCTGCTGCTCTTCTACAGCATCCAGATCTGGCTCAATCTGCTGACGGATGCCCTCGGCTGGGATCAAATCGATATCGATCCATTCCTGGCCGGCATTCTCGTGCTCGGGTTCATCTACGGCGCGTATTTCACGGAGACGTTTCGCGGCGCGTTTCTCTCGGTGCCGCGCGGCCAGCTCGAAGCGGGTGCGGCTTACGGCATGACGCCCTGGCAGACGTTCACGCGCATCATGTTTCCGCAGATGATGCGCTTCGCCCTGCCCGGCATCGGCAATAACTGGCAGGTGATGGTCAAGGCGACGGCGCTCGTGTCGATCATCGGTCTCGCGGATGTCGTCAAGGCCTCGCAGGACGCCGGCAAGGGCACGATGCGTTTCTTCTTCTTCACGCTGCTCGCCGGCGCGATCTACTTGGCCATCACCACGATCTCCAATTTCGTGCTGATCTGGCTCGAACGGCGCTATTCCATCGGCGTGCGCAAGGCTGACCTCTGATAGAGCCTGTCGGTTAAAAAAGAACGGCGGAATCCATGATCCAAATCATCCAGGAATACTGGAAGAACTACCTCTTCACAGACGGCTACCGCATCACCGGTCTCGCGATCACGATGTGGCTGCTGGTCATCTCCATCGGCCTCGGCTTTTGTCTTTCGATACCGCTGTCGGTTGCGCGCGTCTCGAAGAACAAATTGCTCTCGCGTTCGGTGTGGCTGTATACGTACGTGTTTCGCGGCACGCCGCTCTATGTGCAGTTGCTGCTTTGCTACACGGGCTTATACAGCCTGCAGGTCGTGCGCGATCACATGCTGCTCGCCGACTTCTTCAAGAGCGGCATGAACTGCACGCTACTCGCCTTCACGCTCAATACCTGCGCGTACACCACGGAAATCTTCGCCGGCGCCATCAAGGCGACGCCCTACGGTGAGATCGAGGCCGCGCGTGCGTATGGCATGTCGTCGTTCACGCTGTATCGGCGAGTGATTCTGCCTTCGGCGCTGCGCCGCGCGCTGCCGTACTACAGCAACGAGGTGATCCTCATGCTGCACGCGACCACCGTCGCGTTCACGGCGACCGTGCCGGACATTCTCAAGATTGCCCGCGATGTGAACTCGGCGACGTATCAGTCGTTCGAGGCGTTCGGCATTGCGGCCCTGCTCTATCTCGTCATTTCGTTCGCGCTCGTGTGGCTCTTTCGCCGCGCCGAGTATCGCTGGCTCGCGTACCTGCGGCCTCAAGGCAAATAAGTGGGCTGTTGAGCCGCAAGGACCCGTTCATGAATTCCAAGATGCACAAGCTTTTCGTCGACGACATCCACAAGCAGTACGGCAGCAATGAAGTGCTCAAAGGCGTTTCCCTCAAGGCGAATGCGGGCGATGTCATCAGCATCATCGGCTCGTCGGGTTCCGGCAAAAGCACGATGCTGCGCTGTATCAACTTCCTTGAACAGCCTAACCAAGGGCGCATTTTCGTCGATGGCGCCGAGCTGCGCACGCTGAAGGACAAGCACGGCGCGCTGAAGGTAGCCGACCAGAATCAATTGCGCGAAATGCGCTCCAAGCTGTCGATGGTGTTTCAGCACTTCAACCTGTGGTCGCACATGAACGTGCTCGAGAACGTCATGGAAGCGCCGGTGCACGTGCTCGGGCTCACGAAGAAGGAAGCGGAGGATCGCGCGCGGACCTATCTGGAGAAGGTCGGCCTCGCGCCGCGCGTGGAGAAGCAGTATCCGTCGCATTTGTCGGGCGGCCAGCAGCAGCGTGTGGCAATCGCGCGGGCGCTTGCCATGCATCCCGATGTCATGCTCTTCGACGAACCCACTTCGGCGCTCGATCCGGAACTCGTAGGCGAAGTGTTGAAGGTGATGCAGACGCTTGCCGAGGAAGGCCGCACGATGGTCGTCGTAACGCACGAAATGGCTTTCGCGCGAAATGTGTCGAATCACGTGGTGTTTCTGCATCAAGGGCGCATCGAGGAGGAAGGCCAGCCGGATATCGTGTTCGGCAGCCCGAAGAGCGAGCGGCTCAAACAGTTTCTATCTGGCAGTCTCAAGTAAGTCCTTTCCCCTTCCCTTTCTAAAAGCGCCCGCGAGGCGCTTTTTTTTCGCCCTCGCCAAGCGGGTCATGCCTTATCGGTAAGCTTTTCTCGCACTAGCGCTGCCGTGCACGTCCGTCAATAGGCGTGAAACCCGACTCCAGACGCGCTCCGCAACTGAAGCCTTATGCCACAAGGCTTTGCGGGCGATTTCCCAAGCTATGGGTAGTACACCTACCACATAGGCATTGCGTTTTTGACACAATCCTTTGCAGAACGCCAAATTTCTTTGGCGCTCATGACGTATTTTGATAGATTGCTACTCAAAGTAACAAAACGAACCGCAAAAAAAGTAGTTTTACTTCAAAAGATAAGAAAACGGAGGCAGACGCCCATCGACGGATCGGCGTCGGCATCGCGCACACGAGGCGCGACTCGCCCACGAGGATCATCGCCCTTGCGTGTCCTTCCTCCAAAAACGATTTCCGGTTGGATGCGCTCGCATCGAACCACACGGCAGCACTTGGGTTCCATTTATTGACAGGGTTGGAGGAGATGATGAAGAAAGCTTTGCTCGCGGCAGCAGCACTGCTGACGTTCAGCGCGGTGGCTCAGGCTCAAAGCAGCGTGACGCTGTATGGTCGCCTGGACGCAGGGCTTGAATATATGAACGGCGTGCCGACAGGCACAGGTCCCGGAGGCCAGGCCACCGGTTCCACCCACCGTTTCCGCGCGGAAAGCGGCGACTGGGGCACGAGCTTGTGGGGTATGAAGGGCGTCGAAGATCTGGGTGGCGGCTATCGCGCCGTGTTCCAGTTGGAAGGCAGCTTCAACACCATGACGGGTCAGGGCCCGGGCAACAACGGCATCTTCAATCGCTGGGCAACCGTCGGCGTCGCCAACAACCAGTTCGGTACGCTGTTGCTGGGCCGCGAACTGTTCATCGCGAACGGCGTGTGGGACTTCGATCCGTTCGGCCAGTCGAACTGGTCGTCGGCATCGCTGGTGCGTGGTCGTAACTGGCCGCAATCGAGCAACAACATTTCGTACCAATCGCCGAAGTTCGCGGGCTTTGACTTCTACGGTCAGTACGCGCTGTCGAACGCGACGAACTTCAACGGTAACGGCACGACGCCGCAAGGCCGCGAAGGTGGTGCTTACATCACCTACACGACGCCTCTGTTCCAGATTCGCGGTATGTACGATGAAATCCGCAACCCGGGCAACGGTCTGCTCGGCGGCGCGTACAACGCGGTCAACGGCGGCGCGGCAAACGCGGATCAGAGCAACGGCAACGGCGTCTACGCTTACTCGCGCGAGTACACGGCGATGTTCAACGTGTTCCTCGGTCAGTTCAAGATCCAGGGCGCTTACCAGGCTATCCGCTCGTCCGGCATGACGGGTCAGTTGCCCGGCCAGCCGACCACGCTCGACCACGAATGGGGTGGCGTGACGTGGCAAGCCACGCCGGCTGCAGCCCTTATCGCGGCGGTGTATCACGTGAACGGCAACAACGGCGCCGGCAACGCGAACATCTACACGATCGGCGGCTCGTATAACCTGTCCAAGCGCACCTTGCTGGACATCCAGGTGGCAACGGCGCAAAACAGCAAGGCCGCGAACTACGGTCTGAACGCCAACAACTACGGCACGGGAACCGCAACGGACAATCCGCTGCCGGGACACAGCCAGACTGGCGTGTATGCAGGCATCCAGCACTCGTTCTAAGCAACGAGGCTGAACAAAGAAAAAAGCTTTATCGAGTTTTCACGCTGCTGCGAGAGGCGCGTATCGGTGCGGTGCCCGAAAGGGTATCGCACCGTTTTTTATTGGGGCGATGAATGCGCTCGCCTTCGCGACATTAAGTATCAGATTGACAAACAAAACGACAAAAAGCTGGATTCGAAAAAAGTAGTTCTCCTTCAAAATTCAAACATCTGACGATTGATCTTCATGCAACAGGTGAGGATCGGTTGCTCGGTTCTGTAGTTTGAATTCAAAAAGGAGTGTTGGGGGATGATGAAGAAGTCTTTGATCGCGGCTGCCGCCTTGTTGTCGTTTAGCGCCGTGAGTTTCGCGCAGAGCAGTGTCACGCTGTTTGGCCGTCTGGACGCGGGCCTCGAATATATGAACGGCGTGCAAAACGCCGCCGGCACGGGATCGGCCAATCGCTTCAGGGCCGAAAGCGGCGACTGGGGCACGAGCCTGTGGGGCATGAAGGGCGCAGAGGATCTCGGCGGCGGCAATCGCGCCGTGTTCCATCTGGAAGGCAGCTTCAACACCATGAACGGGTCGGGTTCGACCGCCGGCATCTTCAATCGCTGGGCGACGATCGGTGTCGAGAACGATCGATACGGCACCTTCCTGCTCGGCCGCGAACTGTTCATCTCGAACAGCGTGTGGGACTTCGATCCGTTCGGCCAGTCGAACTGGTCGTCGGCATCGTTGGTGCGCAGTCGCAACTGGCCGCAATCGAGCAACAACGTTTCGTATCAGTCGCCGAAGATCGCGGGGTTCGACTTTTACGGCCAGTACGCGCTGTCGAACGCCACTAGCTGGAACGGCAACGGTTCGACGAAGCAGGGACGTGAGGCCGGTGCCGCGATCACCTATACGGCCCCGCTCTTCCAGATTCGCGGTCTGTACGATGAAATCCGCAATCCGGCTAACGGCACGCTTGGCGGAAGTTACGCGGACAGCAACGGCGTCTACTCCTACTCGCGCGAGTACACGGCGATGGTCAACGTGTTCCTCGGCCAGTTCAAGATTCAGGGCGCGTATCAGGCAATCCGTTCGTCGGGCATGACGGGCCAGTTGCCCGGTCAGCCGACCACGCTCGATCACGAATGGGGCGGTGTGACGTGGCAAGCCACGCCAGCCGCGGCGTTGATCGCGGCGGTGTATCACGTGAACGGCAACAACGGTGCGGGCAATGCGACCATGTATTCGCTGGGCGGCTCGTATAGCTTGTCCAAACGCACGTTGCTCGATCTGCAAGTGGCCACCGTGCGCAACAGTAAGACAGCGAACTACGGCTTGAATGCCAACGACTTCGGGTCGTCGCCTGGAACGGACAACCCGCTGCCCGGGCGCAGTCAAACTGGCGTGTATGCGGGGATTCAGCACTCGTTCTGAGTGAAAAGCTGAGATGCGGTGCCGTAAAAAAGCATCGCATCGTCCTGAAGAGGCGAGCTAGCCTTGCTTCGTCTTGTATATGAGACCGCGTTGCCAGCGCTTCGGCTAGCCTCGCGATGCTTTTGAAAACCGAGTTCGCAGCGTCAAGCCGACAAAGCCGCATACGAAAAAGCGCCTCCATGAAAAACACCCCAAAGGCTGGATCGATGTCCAACTTTTGGGGTGCAGTTCATTCTTCGGCGCCTTTTTTCAATCGAACAAGACGCACCCTACTCCCGCGCCGCGCCCGATGCCCCGTGGCTCAACCAATCCAGCACGGCCGCCGCATCGTCATCACTCGATTCACGCGCCTTCGCCACCGTCTCGCTCAGCGTCGCGCCCGGTTGCGGCGCGGCACGGCGAATAGCCACGCCGACAGCAAGAATATCGATGATCACGAGGTGCAGAATGCGTGAGATCATCGAGAGCTGCGACTCGCGTATCTCGATGTGATCCGTCTCCAGCGCCACCGTCGCGCGCTTGGCGAGCGGCGTGTTGCTCGACGTGATCGCAATGACCGTCGCGCCTTGCTGCATCGCCACTTCCAGCACGCGCAGCAGTTCGGGCGCGCGGCCCGATTTCGACACCGCCACGATCACATCGCCCTTGCCGAGCAATGCAGCCGACGCCGCCTGCATGTACAGATCGCCATAAGCGATAGTCGGGATGCCGAAACGGAAAAACTTGTAGTGCGCGTCCTGCGCGACGATATTCGAATTGCCGAGCCCGTAGAACTCGATACGCCGCGCGCCGTTCAGAATCTCGATTGCGCGCTCCACGTTCTCGAAGTTCAGATGCTCGCGCAGCTGCAAAATGGCCGACACGGTGTTGTCGAGCACCTTCGCGCCGAAATCGGTGGCGGTGTCGCCGAGATGCACCTGGCTGTGGCTCATCGGAATGGTGCCAGTCAGCCCGGTCGCAAGCTTGAGCTTGAAATCCGACAGCCCCTGGCAGCCGAGCGAGCGGCAAAAACGAATCACCGTGGGCTGGCTCACGTCCGCCTTGCGCGCGATATCGATGATCGGATCGCTGATGATCGAACGCGGATGGTTCAGCGCGAGATCCGCCACGCGCCGCTCGGCCGGCGTGAGCGCGTCGCGCATCTGGCGAATGCGCTCGAACACTGCCGACGAACCGCTATTCGCACGGTTCGACAACTGCTCGGACAAAATAGCCGAGACGCCGAGAAACGCCGGATATTCCGCCGTGATGATGTAAGTCGGAATGCTCGACAGATACTGCGAGAAACGTCCTTTCGACTCGAAGCGCGCGCGAAACGGCGACTTGTGAAAGAGTTCGCCGAGTTTGAGCACCACGCCGCCGCCAATATAGATGCCGCCGAGCGCGCCCAACGTCACCGCGATATTGCCCGAGAACGTGCCGAGAATGCTGCAGAAGCAGTTGACCGCTTCGAGCGCAAGCGCTTCGCCGGCATGCGCGCGATTGGTGACTTCGGCGCTCGTGAAATCCTCGGCGACATCTATCTCATCGCGCTCCGCGAACGCGCGGTAAATCAGCTCCAGCCCCGGCCCCGCCGACACGCGCTCGAACGAGACATGCGCAAACTTGCGGCGCGCATAGCGCATGACGAGGTCTTCGTTCTCGTCGAACGGAGAAAACGTGGCGTGACCGCCTTCGCTGCCGAGCGCGATCCAGCGGTCATCGGCGGGAATGAGGCCCGACACGCCCAAGCCGGTGCCCGGCCCGAGCAGACCGATCACGCTGTTTTGCCGGCGCGAACCGCCGCCGACCTGTTCGCGCTGCGCATCGGTGAGACCGGGCAGCGCCATGGCCAGCGCGGTGAAGTCGTTCACGAGGAGCAAGGTATCGAAACCGAGCGCGCGGCGCGTCGCTTCGATCGAAAAGCTCCAGTCGTGATTGGTCATCTTCACGTGATCGCCGTCGACCGGATTGGCGATCGCAATCGCCGCGTGATTCACGCGTGCGACCTTCGTGTCCTTCAGATACTGCTGCATCACTTCCGCGATGCCCGGGTAATCCGCGCCCGGATACACGCGAATCTGCCCGATCTCGCCGGGGCCCGTCTCCAGCGCGAAGCGCGCGTTGGTGCCACCGATGTCGGCGAGCAATCTCGGTCCGTCGGCGTGCTGGTTCGCGGCGGGCGCGGCCTTGCTATGCACACCAGTAGACATCGAGCTTCACTCCTTCTGCGTTGGCCAGGGTCGAGATGGCGTTCTTTTGCGGCGCGGCAAGCGCCGCGTTCAAGACGTCGAGTTTTTTCTGGCCGGAGATGAAGAGATACAACTGCTTCACCTGCTTGAGCGCGGACATCGACAGGCTCACGCGCGCGTGCGGCGCCTTGCCCGGATGCACCGCGACGAAGCGGTCCTGCGTCGAAATGGCGAAGTCCCATTCGGGCGCGTCGGCGAAGATGGATGCCGTGTGGCCGTCCTCACCCATGCCGAGCACGACGACATCGGGCAGATGGCGGCGCGGGTCGGCGTTGAGTTCGGCGACATGCGCTTCGAGCGGCTTCGAGACATCCACGAGCGGCAGAAAATACGCCGCCGCCGCCGCGTTCTGCAGCACCGTTTCGTGCGCGAAGCGCGAATTGCTGTCGGGATCGGTGTCGGGCACCCAGCGGTCGTCGACGAGCGTCACGTCGATATGCGCCCAGTCGAGCGGCTCGTGCGAAAGCGCCGCGAGAAACGGGCGCGGGCTCGAACCGCCGGATACGGCGAGCGTTGCGTGAGGGGTTTGCGTGGCCGCGGTTGCCGCGAGCGTTGCCTTCAGCGCGTCGCTGACGGCGTTCGCCAGCGCGTCCGAATGGGCGCGCGGATCGTCGAAAGTGCGAAGCTCGATCACTGCTCCTCCTGCTTGTCTGGTTTGTCGACCCGCTCTTTTTCGATGCCCCGAGCGGTTGCTTATAGCTTGCTTATGTTGTTTCGCGCTGCCGCCAGGCGACCGCGCGACGCCATCAATTCTCTTCTTCGAGCCAGCACGTGCCATGTTGCGCCAGCATCGCGCTCGATGCCGCCGGTCCCCACGTGCCAGCCGCGTAAGGCTTTGGCTTGCTCATCGGCTGGGCCCACGCGTTCAGGATCGGTTCGACCCAGCGCCAGGCCGCTTCCTGCTCGTCGCGCCGCACGAAGAGCGCGAGGCGACCATGGATCACATCGAGCAAAAGACGCTGATACGCCTCCATCTGCCCTTCCTTGAAGAACTGATCGAAGGCGAGGTCGAGGTGAACGCTCGCGAGATTCATGCCTTCGCCGGGCTGCTTGGCAAGGCAATATAGTCTGATGGTTTCGTTCGGTTGCAAGCGGATGACGAGACGGTTCGCGCCCGCGCGTAAGGCGTTCGTGCCGAGCGCCGAATGCGGCACCGCGCGAAAGTTGACGACGATCTCCGCGACGCGGTCCGCGAGCCGCTTGCCCGTGCGCAGGAAGAACGGCACGCCTGCCCAGCGCCAGTTCTCAATTTCAACTTTCAGCGCGACGAAGGTCTCCGTCGTGCTGTCCGGGCGCACACCCTTTTCCGTTGCATACGCCGGCACGGCAGCACCGCGTATCACGCCCGCGTGATACTGACCGCGCACCGCGACGCGGCTGATGTCGCGTTCATCCACGGGCTTGAGTGCGCGCAGCACACGCAGCTTTTCGTCGCGCACGGAGTCGGAATCCATCGAGTGCGGCGGTTCCATCGTCACGATGGAAAGCAGTTGCAGCAAGTGGTTCTGCACCATGTCGCGCAGCGCGCCGGTGTTGTCGTAGAAGTCGCCGCGCGCCTCCACGCCCAGTTCTTCCGCAATGGTGATCTGAATGCTTTCGACCCATTCGCGCCGCCACAGCGGCTCGAAGAGCGCATTGCCGAAGCGCAGCGCGAGCAGATTCTGCACCGGTTCCTTGCCGAGGTAATGGTCGATCCGGTAGATCTGCTCTTCCTGGAAGATTTCGCCGACGGCGTCGTTGATTGCGTTCGACGACTCGAGGTCGTAGCCAAGCGGCTTTTCGAGCACGATGCGCGCGTTCTGGTTCAGGCCGACGTCCGCGAGCGCGCGGCAGATCGGCACGAACAGCGACGGTCCGGTGGCCAGATAAAACACGCGCGTGCCTTCGTACTGGGCCATGACATCGCGCAATACGACGAAGTCTTCCGCGCGCCCGAGGTCGAGCTGCACGTATTGAATGCGCTCGAGAAAACTGCGCCACGCGGCCTCGTCCAAACCGTTCTTCGATACATGCGGCTTCACGTGCTCTTCGACCCAGGCGAGATATTCGCCCGGTTCCTGCGCGCCGCGCGCCACCGCGACGATTCTGCCGGCGGGCGCAAGCATGTTCGCGCGATGCGCCTCGAAGAGCGCGGGGAGAATCTTGCGCATCGACAAGTCGCCGGTCCCGCCGAAGAGAACGAAAGTGAAATTCGAGTCGCTTTGCATGAGTCTCCAGGCCGGTTCACTGATGTCGGTGAGGAAGCGCACGAAGGCGCCCGTAGTCCGATAAAATTTTTTTTGACACTGAATTGTAGTTTAACTACAATTCAAATCAAGAGGAAATGTCATCCGGGAAAAAAATGGCTTGTCAATCAGAAGATGAGTGTTTTCCCTAGGGCGTCTCTGAGCGCATGTTAACGGACTCCGCGCATCGCTGCTTTCAATGGCCCAAGCGCGTTTTGTCTGTCAGCAAAAATCAAAAGAGGAGACTGTCGTTGCGATTCAACCCACTCGTCTCTTGAGAGCCGTGCGGCCGTCAATCGGTACCGCCGGCTTTCGCGCGTCCTCGCTCACCGCTGCACGCGCGTTCTTCTGCGACACCGCCGATTCCCCGGTCATCCACGTTTTGCCCGTTTTTCCAACCGCGCTTCCTGGCGACATCAGGAGCCAATCGTTTCTTGTTAGGTGTCTGGAGGAGATAAACAATGAAAGTCCGTAAGCTCATGGGCGCGCTGTGCGCCGCAGGTCTTCTGTGCGGCGCGACGGCGTCGGCGGTTCAAGCTGCCGAAGCGGTTTCCGTGCTGCACTGGTGGACGTCGGGCGGCGAATCCAAGGCAGTCGGCGTGCTCAAGGACGACATGACGAAGCAGGGTTACACCTGGAAGGACTTCGCCGTCGCAGGCGGCGCGGGCGCTGCCGCGATGACCGCGCTCAAGACCCAGGTGATCTCGGGCAACGCGCCGTCGGCAGCACAGATCAAGGGTCCGTTGATCCAGGAATGGTCGGAGCAAGGCGTGCTCGTGCCGATCGATTCCATCGCCGGCGACTGGAAGAAGAACCTGCCGCCTGAAATCGACAAGATCATCCACGCAGACGGCCACTATGTCGCCGCGCCCTTCTCGGTGCATCGCGTGAACTGGCTCTACATCAACAAGGCTGCGCTGGACAAGGCGGGCGGCAAGGTGCCGACCACCTGGGCCGAGTTCTTCCAGGTCGCCGACAAGATGAAGGCCGCGGGCATCATGCCGATCGCCATGGGCGGTCAGCCGTGGCAAGACCTGACCTTGTGGGAAGACGTCGTGCTGTCGCAAGGCTCGGACTTCTACAAGAAGGCCATCGTCGATCTGGATCAGAAGACGCTGACCTCGGACAAGATGGTTCAGGTGTTCGACACCGTGCGCAAGATTCAGGGTTACTTCGATAACGGCCGCACCGGCCGCGACTGGAACCTCGCCACGGCCATGGTCATCAACGGCAAGGCGGGCATGCAGTTCATGGGCGACTGGGCGAAGGGCGAATTTGCCGGCGCCAACAAGAAGTCGGGTACGGACTACATCTGCGCCGCGGTGCCGGGCACGGAGAAGGCCTACACCTTCAACGTCGACTCGTTCGTGTTCTTCCAGCAGAAGGGCCAGAAGGCCGCGACGCCGGGCCAGCTCGCGCTCGCGAAGACCATCATGACGCCGGAGTTCCAGGAACAGTTCAGCCTGAACAAGGGTTCCATTCCGGTTCGTCTCGGCGTGAACATGGACAAATTCGACGACTGCGCGAAGAAGTCGTACTCGGATGAACAAGCGGCGATCAAGGGTGGCGGCTACGTGCCGTCGCTGGCTCACGGCATGGCTCAGGGCGATGCCACCGCCGGCGCCATCACCGACGTCGTCACGAAGTTCATGAACTCGTCGCAAGACTCGAAGAGCGCGGTGCAAGCGCTTTCGAACGCAGCGAAGACGAAGTAAGCAAGCCGTAACGGCGGCCCGTGGCGCACCTGCGCGCGGGCCGCTTCAAGCATTCGAACGCGCTCAAACGCCATACGAAGCAAAGCCATTGGCTCACGCGCACAAACAAGCGTATCCAAACGCCGGCGCATTACCAGGAGTCGAGTTGTGACTGCCTCCCTAAGCGGTACCGCGGAAAAACGTCCGCATCAGCCTCGCCGCGCGTCCGCGACGGCGGCGCTTGCCGATCGATGGATTCCGAAGCTGGTGCTTGCTCCCAGCATCTTGATCGCGCTGATTTTCGTGTACGGGTTCATCCTCATCACGGGCTATCTGTCGCTCACGAATTCGCGGCTCATGCCGCGCTACGAGTTCTCCGGCCTCGACCGATACCGGCAACTCTTCGACAACGACGTCTGGTGGACGTCCGCCGCCAATCTCGGCTGGTTCGGCATTCCGTTCATCGCAATCTGCGTCGGACTCGGTCTCTTTCTGGCCATCCTGCTCGACCAGAGAATCCGCAACGAAGGCGCGCTGCGCGCGATCTTTCTCTATCCGATGGCGCTCTCGTTCATCGTGACGGGCACGGCGTGGCAGTGGATTCTGAACCCGAGCCTCGGCATCGAGAAAGTGCTGCACGACTGGGGCTGGACGAGCTTTTCGTTCGACTGGCTCGGCAATCCGGACAAGGCGATCTTTTGCGTCGTGATCGCGGCGGTGTGGCAGTCGAGCGGCTTCGTGATGGCGCTTTTCCTCGCCGGCCTGCGCGGCGTGGACAGCGAAATCTTCAAGGCCGCGCAGATGGACGGCGCGGGCTTGCCGACCATCTACCGCAAGATCGTGATTCCAAGCATGCGCCCGGTGTTCTTCTCCGTGCTGCTGATTCTCTGCCACATCACCATCAAGACGTTCGACCTGGTCGTCGCGTTGACGGCGGGTGGTCCTGGCACGTCGTCGTCGCTGCCCGCCATCTTCATGTACACGTTCTCGTTCAATCGCGGCCAACTCGGCGTAGGCGCCGCTTCGTCGATGATGATGCTCGCCACCGTCGTCGCCGTGCTCGTGCCGCTCATGTATCTGGAATCGAGGAGCACCCGCAATGCAGCCTAAGATGACGATCAGCCGCACCGTCATTTATGCGGTGCTGATTCTGTTTGCGCTTTACTTCCTGTTTCCGATCTACGTCATGCTCTCGACGTCCTTCAAGGACCTCGATCAGCTTCGTACCGGCAACCTGCTCACGCCGCCCACGCACTTCACCTTCGCGCCGTGGGTCAAGGCGTGGCAGGAAGCTTGTACCGGCGTGCGTTGCGACGGCATGCAGCCGTTCTTCATGAACTCGGTGCGCATGGTGATTCCGGCCGTGCTGCTCTCGTCGATCATCGGCGCGTTCAACGGCTACGTGCTCACGCACTGGCGTTTCCGTGGCGCGGATGCGTTCTTCACCATGCTGCTCGTGGGCTGCTTCATCCCGTTCCAGGCCATTCTTCTGCCGATGGCGCGGCTGCAAGGCATGCTCGGCCTCTCGAACACGACCTCGGGCCTCGTGCTCGTGCACGTGATCTACGGCATTGCGTTCACGACCATGTTCTTCCGCAACTTCTACGTCAGCATTCCGGCTGAACTGGTGAAGGCGGCGCGCATCGACGGCGCGGGTTTCTTCACCATCTTCACGAAGATCCTGCTGCCGGTGTCGTTGCCCATTTTCATGGTGTGCCTGATCTGGCAATTCACGCAGATCTGGAACGACTTCCTGTTCGGCATCGTGTTTTCGGGCGTCGATTCGATGCCGATCACGGTGGCGCTCAACAACCTCGTGAACACATCCACGGGCGTGAAGGAATACAACGTCGACATGGCGGGCGCGATCATCGCGGCATTGCCGACGATTCTCGTCTACATGATCGCGGGACGCTATTTCGTGCGCGGCCTGACAGCCGGCGCGGTGAAGGGTTGATCGCCATTTTCGCGATCCCTTTCCGGCCAAGACAAACATAGAGGATTCACATGGCAAGCCTTTCCATCCGTGACGTGTACAAGACCTACCCGAACGGGGTGCCGGTTCTCAAGGGCGTCAACATCGACATCGAGGACGGACAGTTCCTGATTCTCGTCGGCGGCTCGGGTTGCGGCAAATCGACCTTGCTCAACATGATCGCGGGTCTCGAAACCGTGACGCGCGGCGACATCATGATCGACGGCAAGACGGTCAACAATCTCTCGCCGAAGGACCGCGACATCGCGATGGTGTTCCAGTCCTACGCGCTCTACCCTTCCATGAGCGTGCGCGAGAACATCTCGTTCGGCCTCAATATCCGCAAGGTGCCGAAGGACGAGCAGAAGAAGATCGTCGACCGCGTGTCGGAGACGCTGCAGATCGGTCATCTGCTCGACCGCAAGCCCGGTCAGTTGTCGGGCGGTCAGCGTCAGCGCGTGGCAATGGGCCGTGCGCTCGCACGCGATCCCGTCATGTTCCTGTTCGACGAGCCGCTGTCCAACCTCGACGCGAAGCTGCGTATCGAGATGCGCTCGGAAATCAAGCTGCTGCATCAGCGTCTGGGCACGACCATCGTCTACGTCACGCACGATCAGATCGAAGCGATGACGCTCGGCGACCGTATCGCGGTGATGAAGGACGGCATCGTGCAGCAGTTCGGCGCGCCGCAGGAAATCTACGACTCGCCCTCGAACCTGTTCGTCGCGGGCTTCATCGGCGCTCCTCCGATGAACTTCATCACCGGGAAATTGGTGGAAGCGGGTTCGGGCGTCGGCCTGCAGATCGACACGGGCGTGACGAAGAAGGTGCTGAACCTGCCGTTCGAAGCGAGCCGTCTGCGCGGCAAGGTTGGCCAGGACGTGATTCTTGGGCTGCGCCCGGAGCGTATCACCGACGCGCGTAACGCCCACAACGCGGACGACGCGCGCATGCAGCCCATCGACGTGCTGGTGGATGTGATCGAGCCGACCGGTCCGGACACGCTGCTCTTCGCGCAAGTGAACGGCAAGCGTATCGTGGCGCGCGTGCACCCGGCGTCGAACCCGCAACCGGCTTCGAACATGACTTTGCTGTTCGATGTGTCGAAGGCTGTGTTGTTCGACCCGCAGACGGAAGACCGGCTGGCCTAAGTTTCAGGCTTCGTCTTCGTTCGTGGAGAGCCGCGCGACATGCGCGGCTTTTTTGTTTTTGCTGATTTTTCAGCCCGATTTCCATGGGCGATGCCAGAAGCAGGCACAATCGGCATATGAAAACCTCTCTGCACCGTACATGAGTCTGCTTTCGTCGCAACCCGCTCTCGCCTGGCCTTCGGGTCAGCAATCCGATCCGTTCATCGGTCTCGAATCGCTCGACGATCCCAAGGTGCAAATCTGGGTCGATGCCCAGAACCGCCGCACCGAAGCCGCATTCGGCAACACGCCCGAGGCGCGCGCCCTCGCCTCGCAGCTCGAAAAGTCGTACACCTCGAAGGACCGCATCGTCACATGCTCGCGCTATGGCGAGTGGGGCTACAACACGTGGCAGGACGAAGCGCATCCGCTTGGCATCGTGCGGCGCACGCCGTGGAGCGCGTGGCTCGCGGGCACGCCCGAGTGGCAGATCATCCTCGACGTCGATGCGCTCGATCTCAATACCGACGAAACCGACGACACGCGCTGGGCGCTCGCCGACTTCGACATGCTCTACCCGACTTACGACCGCGCGCTCGTCAGCTTGTCGCCCGGCGGCTCGGACGCGTGCATGGTCCGCGAGTTCGATATCGAAGCACGCAGCTTTATCGAAAATGGCTTCGTGCTGCCGGATGTCGGCAAGCACGACATTTCGTGGATCGATCGCGATACGTGCTACGTCGGCTGGGACGACAGCAAGCACAACAAGAAACCCGCGTTGACGACATCGGGTTTTCCGCGCCAGGCGCGTCGCTGGAAGCGCGGCACGCCGCTCGCGGAAGCACCCGTGGTGTTCGAGGGTCAGCGTCGCGATGTCTCGGCGGGCGCGGATTACGATCCGCTCGAAAAGCTGCATCTCGCCTCGCGCGCGGTCACGTTCTACGACACGCTGCACTTCTGGCTCGATGAAACCGCCAACGCGTGGCGTCAATACGATCTGCCGACGCACGTCGAAGTCGAGCACTGGAACGGCTGGCTGTTCGTCACGCCGCGCGAAGCGTGGAAGACGGGCGGCGTGCGTCACGAAGGCGGGACCTTGCTCGTCATCCGCCGTGACGCGTTTCTCGAAGGCGCGCGCGATTTCACGGTGCTGTTCAAGCCATCGGACAGGCGCGTGCTCGCGGGCATCGACTTCACGAAGCATTGGCTGATCGCAAGCCAAATGGACGACGGCACGCCGCGCGTCACGCTCCTCGCGCCGCCCGCCGATTACAAGACGGCGTGGAACGCGCGCGATTTCGCGCTGCCCGAAGCGAGCCAGTCTTACGTCGATTCCATCGACAGCGAACGGGACGACACGGTGCTCATTCACGTCGAGCATTTTCTGATGCCGCCGTCGCTCTACTTCGCGGATCTTGCGAGCGACTTGCCCTGGCAACTGCTCGCACGTTTGCCCGCGCAGTTCGACGCGAGCGGCATGTCGGCGGTGCGTCATCACGCGATCGCGAAAGATGGCGAGCGCATTCCGTACTGGCTGATCGGCCGTGGCGCGGATGTGTCGACCGATGCGCGGCCTTGCCTGCTCTACGGCTATGGCGGCTTCGAAGTCGCGCTCGATCCGCATTACGATTCGACCACTGGCATTGCGTGGCTCGCGCGCGGCGGGCTGTTGGCCATCGCGAACATTCGCGGCGGCGGCGAGTTCGGGCCGCAATGGCATCAGGCGGCGCTGCGCGAAAAACGGCAAGTCTCGTTCGACGACTTCATCGCGGTGGCTAAAGCGCTGGTCGCGAGCGGCGTGACCACGGCCAGGCAGCTCGGCATTCGCGGCGGCAGTAACGGCGGTTTGCTCACCGGCGCGTGCATGGTGCAGCGGCCCGAGCTTTTCGGCGCGGTGCTGTCGGAAGTGCCGCTGCTCGACATGGCGCGTTTTCATTTGCTGCTGCAAGGCGCATCGTGGATCGACGAATACGGCGACCCCGACGATGCCGACGACCTGCGTCATCTGCTGGCGTATTCGCCGTATCAGAACGTGAAGGCGGATGTCGATTATCCGGCGTCGTTGTTCACGTCATCGACGGCGGACGACCGCGTGCATCCCGGTCACGCGCGCAAGATGGCCGCGAAGATGCAGGCGCAAGGGCACGAAAACGTCTGGTATCAGGAAACCGGCGAAGGCGGACACGGCGCGGGCGTGGAGCCGGAAGCCGTGGCGCAGGCGGAAGCGGCGGCATTTACGTTCCTGGCGATGAAGCTTGGGCCGCTCGGGTGACAAGTCGAACCGTCGTCGCGCGAACGAAGTCCGAAAACCTCGCCAGGCGGCGAGGTTTTTTAATCGCGCAACGCGCCTCAAACCTTGACCGGCGCAGCATGCGAACGAAGCACCAACGTACGCCCGAGAAAAGTCAGCACGCCGCAGACCCCGATCACGATGCCCATGCCATGCGGCGATACATCGTGGAACAACCCGACCGCAAGACTCGATAGCGCGCCGAGCGCAAGCTGCATCGCACCGAAGACAGCGGCGGCCGCGCCCGCATTGCGCGGATAGCGGTGCATCAGTTCCGTCGTGCAGTTCGCCGCGAGCAGGCCAACCACGCCGACCACGAAGAACAGACACACGACGATCGACCACAGCCCGCCCCAACCCGTCAGCGAAACGAGCGCGACGGCAAGCGCCGCGATCACGCTGACGAAGGCCGCGCCGGAGATCATCTTCATCGCGCCGAGGCGGCCGACGAGCTTCGTATTCAACACGTTCCCGCCAATGATGCCGACGATATTCAGCCCGAACAGCAGCCCGTAATACTGCGGCTTCACATGGAAATAGTCGATGTAGACGAAGGGCGTCGCCGTGATGTACGCGAACATCGACGCGAACGCCATGCCGCCGCACATCATGTGGCCCCAGGTGACGGGGTCGCGCAACAAGTGCCCGTAAGCCGCGAACGAAGCGCCGAGCGCGGAGCCCGCGCGCTTTTCCTTCGGCCAGGTTTCGGGTACGCGCAGAAAAGCGGTGATGGAGCACGCCACGCCGAAGAGCGTGAGCGCGGCAAAGACCACGCGCCAACCGCCCAACAGCAGCAATTGCCCGCCGATCAACGGCGCGAGCAGCGGACCAATGGACGTAACGATGGACAGCATCGACAGGACGCGGGCGGCATCGGCGGGCGCGTGGGCATCGCGGGCGATGGCGCGCGCGAGCACGGAAGCCGCGCCCGCACCGAGCGCCTGCAGGAAGCGCACGAAAACGAGGGCGTCGATGGACCACGCCACCGCGCACGCGACGCTCGCAAGCGCGTACAGCGCAATGCCGCCGAGCAGCACCGGCCGGCGGCCATAGGCGTCGGAAAGCGGGCCATAGAGCAACATGCCGAACGAGAAGCCGAACATGAAACTCGTGAGCGTGCTTTGCGCGGCGGCAGGCGTCGTGCCGAACGCGGCGGCGAGCGACGGCAGACTCGGCAGATACATGTCGATCGACAAGGGACCGCAGGCGGCGAGCGCGCCGAGCAACAGAATCAGCCGGCCATCGGGCCGGCGGGCAGTGGTGTCAGGCATTGGACTCGGAAAAGACGAAGGTGCAGAGCGGATGCCGCGCGCGTGCTGCATCGGCGCCGGGCGAGGCCATTGTACGCGTCGATCCGCTAAGCTCCGGCTTTAAGCCATCCACTTATTCTCGTCAAACCCATGACCGCGTTTCTCCTGATCTGGAGCCCGAAGAAATGGCCGTGGCCCGAACTGCCCGACTGTGCGCGACGCGTGGCCGCAGGCGAAGCCGTCGCCGACGTCTGGGGCTGCGGCACCGCGCGCGGCCTCTTGCCGGGTGACCGCGTGTTCGTGCATCGCGTGACGCAGCAGCCGAAGGGCGTGTTCGCATCGGGCTATGTGACGCGCGCGCCCTACGAAGTGCCGGATGCGCACTCAAAGCGCGGATACCGGCTGTGCATCGATTTCGTGTACGACTGGCTCGTCGACGCGAACGAGCAAGTCGTCGTCACGCGCGACGAACTGCGCGCGCATCCGCTTTCCGTGCAGACGTGGGACGCGCAGAGTTCCGGCACGATCATCAAGCCGATGGCGGAAGGCGCGCTCGAAAAGCTGTGGACTGCGCGCACCGGGCGACGCGGGCGGCCGAACCCGCTCGAATATGACGACTCCGGTACAATTTGAAGCATGTTTTTCGCACCGGACCGCGCGTCGGCATCAACCGTGCGCCGCGCTTTTGCCGCTTTGAGCGGAGCGTCGAGTCCGTTGCGTATTTCGCATCCACAACCGTGCAGGCCTCATCCATGTCCAAGAATCAAGCCCTCTTCGAACGCGCTCAGCAAACCATTCCCGGCGGCGTGAATTCGCCGGTGCGCGCGTTCCGCTCGGTCGGCGGCACGCCGCGCTTCATCGAGCGCGCGGAAGGCCCGTACTTTTGGGACGCCGAGGGCAAGCGCTATATCGACTACATCGGCTCGTGGGGCCCGATGATTCTCGGCCACGTGCATCCCGAAGTGCTCGACGCCGTGCAGCGCGTGCTCGCTCACGGTTTCTCCTTCGGCGCGCCGACGGAGGCGGAAATCGAGATCGCCGAGGAAATCTGCAAGCTCGTGCCGTCGATCGAACAGGTGCGCATGGTGTCGAGCGGCACCGAAGCGACCATGAGCGCGCTGCGTCTCGCGCGCGGCTTCACGGACCGCAGCCGCATCGTCAAGTTCGAGGGTTGCTATCACGGTCACGCGGACAGTTTGCTCGTGAAGGCGGGTTCGGGCCTGCTCACGTTCGGCAATCCGACTTCGGCGGGCGTGCCCGCGGATATCGCGAAGCACACCACCGTGCTCGAGTACAACAATGTCGAGCAACTGAACGAAGCCTTCGCGGCGTTCGGCGCGGAGATCGCCTCGGTGATCGTGGAGCCGGTCGCGGGCAACATGAATCTCGTGCGCGCAACGCCCGAGTTCCTGAACGCACTGCGCGCGCGTTGCGACGAGTACGGCTCGGTCCTGATTTTCGACGAAGTGATGTGCGGCTTTCGCGTCGCGCTTGGCGGCGCGCAGCAGGTCTACGGCATCAAGCCCGACCTGACCTGCCTCGGCAAGGTGATCGGCGGCGGCATGCCGGCTGCGGCCTTCGGCGGGCGCCGGGACATCATGGCGCATCTCGCGCCGCTCGGCGGTGTGTATCAGGCAGGCACGCTGTCCGGCAATCCCATCGCGGTCGCGGCCGGGCTCAAGACCTTGCAGCTGATCCAGCGCCCCGGCTTCTACGACGACCTCGCGAAGCAGACGCGCAAGCTAGTCGATGGCCTGAGCGCCGCCGCGCGCGATGCCAAGGTGCCCTTCTCGGCCGACTCCATCGGCGGCATGTTCGGCCTTTACTTCGCCGAGCAGGTGCCGGTGAGCTTTGCCGAAGTCACGCAGGGCGACACGCGGCGCTTCAACGCGTTCTTTCACGCCATGCTCGATGCCGGCGTGTATTTCGCGCCATCGGCATTCGAAGCCGGTTTCGTCTCCAGCGCGCACGACGACGCCGTGATCGACGCAACCCTCGAAGCGGCGCGCGGCGCATTCGCGTCGCTCGCCGCTTAAACCTCGGGCGCGGCGACCGCGATGTTTTCGCAAACCGACTTCACGCACATGGAGCGCGCGCTCGCGCTCGCCTCGCGCGGCATGTACACGACGACGCCCAATCCGCGCGTCGGCTGCGTGCTGGTCAAGAACGGCGAAGTAATCGGCACGGGCTTTACGCAGCCGGCCGGTCTGGATCACGCCGAAGTCCGCGCGCTCAAGGACGCGCGATCGCGCGGCAAGGACCCGCGTGGCGCAACCGCTTACGTCACGCTCGAACCGTGCAGCCATTTCGGGCGCACGCCGCCGTGCGCGCAGGCGCTCATCGACGCGCGCGTGGAAAAAGTGATCGCCGCGATGGAAGATCCGAACCCGACCGTCTCCGGGCGCGGTCTCGTGATGTTGCGCGATGCGGGCATCGACGTGCGCTGCGGTCTGCTCGCGCACGAGGCGCACGAGATGAACATTGGCTTCGTGTCGCGCATGACGCGGCGGCGGCCGTGGGTGCGCATGAAAGTGGCCGCGACGCTCGATGGCCGCACGGGTTTGCCCTCGGGCGAAAGCCAGTGGATCACGGGTGAGGACGCGCGTGCCGACGGCCACGCATGGCGCGCACGCGCCTGCGCCATCCTCACGGGCATAGGCACGGTGCGCGAGGACAACCCGCAACTGACCGTGCGCGCGGTCGAAACGCCGCGCCAGCCGCAGCGCGTTCTGATCGACAGCCGTCTGGACGTTCCGCTCGATGCCCGCATGCTGGAAGGCCCGCCAGCGTGGATCTTCCATTCGGCCAACGCCGATCCCGCGCGTGTCGCAGCGTTGCGTGCGAAGGGCGCGGAGCTGATCGAACTGCCCAACGAACAGGGCAAGGTCGATCTGCCTGCCGTGCTCATCGCGCTTGCGGATCGCGGCATCAACGAATTGCACGTCGAAGCCGGGCACAAGCTCAATGGCTCGCTATTGCGCGAAGGCTGTGTCGATGAACTGCTGGTGTATCTCGCGCCAAGCCTTCTCGGCAGCGCGCCCGGCATGTTCGACTTCGCGCCGCCCGCCACGCTGGATGCGCGCGCGCATCTCAAGTTTCATCGTATAGACCGGCTCGGCGACGACTTGCGCATTCTTGCGCGTTTCGCCGAGGCAAATGTCACCACCGACGCGTGCTGATCCGCGTGGGTCCGGCCAAGTCAGCTCGTCAAGTTAAAGGAAGCAGTCGATGTTCACAGGAATTGTCAGCGCGGTAGGCCGTATCGACCAAGTCACGCCGCTTGGCGCGGAGCCGGAAGCGGGCGTGCGCCTGACGGTCACGGCAGGCGGTCTCGATCTCGCGGATGTCGAACTGGGCGACAGCATCGCCATTCAGGGCGCGTGCATGACGGTCATCGAAAAGACCGCGAATGCCTTCGATGTCGATGTCTCGCGCGAGAGCCTCAACAAGACGGTCGGACTCGGCCACGCGGGCGACGAAGTGAATCTGGAAAAGGCGTTGCGCGCGCATGACCGGCTGGGCGGTCACTTGGTTTCGGGCCATGTGGATGGCCTTGGCGAAGTGTCGCGCTTCGAACGCGTGGGCGAATCGCACGAATTGCGCGTCGTCGCGCCGAAGGAGATCGGCAAGTACCTGGCCTACAAGGGTTCGGTTACGGTAAATGGCGTGAGCCTCACGGTCAACTCGGTCAGCGACCGCGCCGATGGCTGCGAATTCTCCATCAACCTCATTCCGCATACCGTCGAAGTCACGACGCTCAAGGCGCTCAAGCCGGGCGCGAAGGTCAATTTGGAGATCGACCTGATCGCGCGCTATGTCGAGCGGATGATGAACGCGTCGTGATGCTTTCCGGTCTTGGCGCTTTGGCGCGGCGCGGCTCAGCGCTCGGGGCCCCAGATGTGATCGAAGTCGAAGGAGACTTCCTTGGTGTGGCGAATGGACGTGAGCAGCACCGTGTCGCCAATCAGAAGGTACAGAAGCACGTAGTCTTCGAACACGTGTTCGCGTAGTTCGGCGCGCTTCTTGGCTTCCTCGGTTTCTTCGATAAGTTCTTCGCAGGCCAGTATTGCCTGATAGGTATCGGGATCGGTGTTGAGGAAGACTCGGCCAATTGCCGGAAAGCGCTCGAGTAGAGGTTTTGCCTTTGTCTCCAGCGCTTCGAACATGCGCTCGAAGCTCTCGGGCAGGTCCAAACGAATCCAATAGCGTTCGATATCCGCGATTCGAGTCTTGAATTTGCTCGAGATGCGGACCGTCGCACGCCTGCGTCCATCATTCGGCATCGGCATTGCTCCCTTGCTGCGCTTTTCTTTCGCGTTCCTCGCGCTCCGCGCGCAAGCGCGCCCGAGTGCGTGCGAAATACTCGCCCGCATCCTCCGTCGGCTCCCCTGCCTTCCACGCCGCGATCGCTTCCTTGGCGTCTTCCAGCAACAGCAAATGAATCCGCGCCCGCTCCGCGCGATAGTAGTGCTCCAGCTTCTCCGTGCTGATCAACGCGACGCTTGCTTCGCCGTTCTTCGTGATGATCTTGTCGGTGCCCTTCTGCACTTCGTCGATGAGCTCCGACAAATTCGCACGCGCCTGCGAAAGGGAGATGACGTCTTTGGGGGTAAAAGCCATTTTAGGCTCCGTGCTATTTAACGTACTCAACATGGTACAGAATTCACACTCGCAAAGGATAAGGAATTCGTATCATCTCAGGCCGCATGAAGCCGCGCCAGTCGTCCGGAAGGAATAGGAAAAATCGCCTGTGCAGGCGACGCCGCGATTTCACCGACTGTCCATCATCGGTGGCGTAAAATACGCCCTTTCCCAATCCGGACCCCTTCGGGACGCCATCATGCCGATCGCCACCACTCCAGAGATCATCGCTGAACTGAAAGCCGGGCGGATGGTGATCCTCGTCGACGAGGAAGACCGCGAAAACGAAGGCGACCTCCTCGTCGCAGCCGATTTCGTCACGCCGGAAGCGATCAATTTCATGGCGAAGCACGGTCGCGGCCTGATCTGCCTGACGCTCACGCAAGAGCGCTGCAAGCAACTGAATCTGCCGCTCATGACCCACCGCAACGGCACGCAGTACGGCACCGCGTTCACGGTCAGCATCGAGGCGGCCGAAGGCGTGACCACCGGCATTTCGGCTTCCGACCGCGCGCGCACGGTCGCGGCGGCGGTCGCGCACGACGCGCGCGCCGAGCACATCGTGCAGCCGGGCCACGTGTTCCCGATCATGGCGCAGCCAGGCGGCGTGCTCGTGCGTGCCGGCCACACGGAAGCCGGCTGCGATCTGACCGCGCTCGCGGGCCTCACGCCCGCATCCGTCATCTGCGAAATCATCAAGGACGACGGCGAGATGGCGCGCCTGCCCGACCTCATGGAATTCGCGGATCAGCACGGGCTCAAGATCGGCACCATCGCCGACCTGATCCACTACCGCAGCCGGACGGAATCCATCATCGAAAAGGTCGGCGAGCGCATCATGCAGACCGCTCACGGTTCGTTTCGCGCGGTGCTCTATCGCGACGAGCCGACGCGTTCGCCGCATATCGCGCTCGTGCGCGGCACGCCCTCGCCCGACCGCGAAACGCCGGTGCGCGTGCACGAGCCGCTTTCGGTGCTCGACTTGCTCGAGATCGATTCCTCCACGCATTCATGGACCATCGACGCGGCCATGAAGGAAATCGCCGCGCGCGATCTCGGCGCCATCGTCATGCTCAATTGCGGCGACACCAAGGAACAACTCGTGGACGTGTTTCGCGCGTTCGACGAGAAGGACAAGGCGCTCGAACTGAAGCGCCGTCCCATCGACTTCAAGACTTATGGCATCGGCGCGCAGATCTTGCGCGACCTGGGCGTCGGCAAGATGCAGGTGCTCGCGAATCCGCGCAAGCTCGGCAGCATGTCGGGCTACGGGCTCGAAGTGACCGGCTTCATCGCCATGCCCGGTTGCCCCGCGACCGCCGCGCCCGCGGACACGCCGGTCTCGCATCTGCGCTCTGCTTGAACGCATCAACTCATTCCAAACCAACGGAACTCATTCATGGAAATCGGACAATACCAGCCGAATCTCGACGGTGACGGTCTGCGCATCGGCATCGTGCAGTCGCGCTTCAACGAACCCGTGTGCAATGGCCTTGCCGATGCATGCATCGAAGAGCTGGAACGCCTCGGCGTGATCGGCGAAGACGTGCTGCTCGTCACCGTGCCGGGCGCGCTCGAAATTCCGCTGGCGCTGCAAAAACTCGCGGAATCCGGCCAGTTCGACGCGCTGATCGCGCTCGGCGCCGTGGTGCGCGGCGAGACGTATCACTTCGAACTGGTTTCGAACGAAAGCGGCTCGGGCATTTCGCGCATTGCGCTCGACTTCGGCGTGCCGGTGGCGAACGCCGTGCTGACGACCGAAAACGACGAACAAGCCGTCGCGCGCATGACGGAAAAAGGCCGCGATGCGGCACGCGTGGCAGTTGAAATGGCGAATCTTTCCGTCGCGCTGGAACAACTCGGCGGCGACGACGAAGAAGACGAAGACGAGGACCGCGCATGAAGAGCGCTCGACGCCGCTCGCGTGAACTCGCGACGCAAGGGCTTTATCAATGGCTGCTGTCGGGTGCGCCCGGCGGCGAGATCGACGCGCAGTTGCGCAATGCGCAGGGCTTCGACAAGGCCGACCATGAGCATCTGGATGCCATTCTGCACGGCGTGATCAAGGAAGCCGACGTGCTCTCCGAGCAGTTGCAGCCATGTCTCGACCGGCCTATCGAGCAACTGTCGCCGGTGGAGCGCGCGGTTCTGCTGGTCGCCGCGTTCGAATTCAAGCATCACCTGGACATTCCGTATCGCGTGGTGATTAACGAGGCGGTCGAGCTGACCAAGACGTTCGGCGGTTCGGATGGCTACAAGTACGTGAACGGCGTGCTCGACAAGCTCGCGGTCGCCTTGCGTCCGACCGAGGCGCAGGCGCGCAGATGAACACCGCCACCGAGCCGCTGGTGCGGCTTGCGTCACGGGTCGACGCGATCGAGCCGTTCTACGTGATGGAGTTGATGAAGGACGCGCAGGCGCTGGAACGCGCGGGGCGCGACATCATCCATATGGGTATCGGCGAGCCGGATTTCACGGCGCCCGAACCGGTCACGCGCGCCGCCGCGGATGCCTTGCAGCGCGGCGTCACGCAATACACCAATGCGCTCGGCGTGACCGCGTTGCGCGAGGCGATCTCGCAGCACTATCGCGATGCGTTCGGCCTCACGGTCGACCCGCAGCGCATCGTGGTGACGGCGGGTGCATCGGCGGCGCTGTTGCTCGCGTGCATGACGCTCGTCGATCACGGCGACGAAGTGCTGATGCCCGACCCGTGCTATCCGTGCAACCGGCATTTCGTGTCGGCGGCGGACGGCAAACCCGTGCTGATCCCAAGCGGCCCGGCCGAGCGCTTTCAGTTGACGGCGGCTCACGTCGAGGAATACTGGCGGCCGCAAACGCGCGGCGTATTACTGGCGTCGCCGTCGAACCCGACGGGCACGTCCATCGCGCCGGATGAACTGAAGCGCATCGTGAATGCGGTGCGTGCGCGCGGCGGCTTCACGATCGTCGACGAGATCTATCAGGGCTTGAGCTACGACGCGAAGCCCATCTCGGCGCTCTCTTTCGGCGACGATGTCGTCACCGTAAACAGCTTTTCGAAATATTTCAGCATGACCGGCTGGCGGCTCGGCTGGCTGGTCGTGCCGCACGCAATGGTTCCGGCAGTCGAGAAGCTCTCGCAGAACCTTTTCATCTGCGCATCGGCGCTGGCGCAGCACGCGGCGCTCGCCTGCTTCGAGCCGGAGACAATCGCGATCTACGAAGCGCGCCGCCTCGAATTCAAGCGCCGGCGCGATTACATCGTGCCGGCGTTGCGTTCGCTGGGCTTTGGCGTGCCGGTCACGCCCGACGGCGCCTTCTACGTCTATGCGGACACGATGAGCGTCGCGCACCCCGCAGCCGGCCGGAGCGGCGCGCTCACGCAATCGATGCTTCACGATGCAGGCGTCGTACTCGTACCAGGCGCCGATTTCGGCTTTCATGCGCCCGAGCGCTATATCCGGGTTTCATACGCGACGGCGCACGCAAAGCTGGAGGAAGCGGTTCATCGCCTGGGCTCGCTTTTCAGCCGATAAATTTGCAGCGAAGAAAAGCAAAAGGGCACCCGAGGGTGCCCTTTTTTACGACTCGACGAAAAAAACTCAGGCGCCGAACTCGGCCGAAGCAACATGCTTCGCTTCACTATCGGTTTCGTCCTGCGATTCCGCTTTCTTCTGATTGTCGATGGTCGCATGCACGCGCTTGCTGCCATCCGCCGTGGCGGCCGACGTAGAAGCGAGAACCTGCTTCGGCGCCGCCTGCACGGGCGCTTGCGGCGAGTTGATCGGCACATTGCGGCCACGCGCGACATCGCGCAGACGCGAACGCTCGGCCAGCACCTTCGCGCCGTACCCGCCGTCGTCCTGCGTCGACGAACCGACGTAATAACGCAGACCGCCCGCGACCGAACCACCACGCGCGATACAGTCCTTCAGCACCAGCGCCCCGACCTTGATGTTCGCGAGCGGATCGAGCGCCGCGTGCGAACCGCCGAAGTACTGGAATTTGTCGGAATGAACCTTCGACATCACCTGCATCAGACCCTGCGCGCCCACGCCGCTTTCCGCATACGGATTGAAGCCGGACTCGATCGCCATTACCGAAAGCAACAGCAACGGATCGAGGCCCACTTCGCGGCCGGTATCGAAGGCCGCGCGCACGAGCTCGCTGACCGGGTCCTGCGCCACGCGATATCGCCGCGCGATGAAGCTGGCGACGAGTTGCTGCTCACGCGTCGAGATGAGGACGCGGTCGTCGCGGGCATCGGCGACGACGCGTTGGGCGGGAATTAGACTCGCGAGCATGCCGACGGAGGGCATGGTGCGCGGATCGAGCCCGTTAGGCGATACGGCGAGGCTGATGCCGCCCGTAAGCTGGCGGGCGCTGGCGTCGTCGTAGGTCGCGGCGCCGAGCGACGGAGCGGCGGTTGCGGGCACTTCGCGCGCATCCGCAGCCCGTGCCTTCGACACGAGATTGACAGCCAGATTCGACTCGGCCGGCGGCCGATGCACCGCCGCGAACGGCGGCAGCGGCTGCCCCGCGAGCAAGCGAGCCGGACCGGCCTGCACGGCCGCCGAAACGAACGGCATGATTCGTGCGGCGAAGGTCGTACGCCAGGAAGGCAGGAGCCAAAGTGCGAAAGCCGTGATGACGGCGGCGCCGCCGACGAGGCTGAAGAGATGCTGACTCAAACGGCGTCCGCGACGCAGCGCAATGCGCACGATCTGCGCTGCGCGGGTGTCGGAACCCCAGAAAACCGAAGCGTTCATCTATGCTCCCAATGTTGCTTGATTTAACGCAGATGAATACGAATAAAACGCGAATTCAATGCGTAAATCAGACACCGCTCGCTCTCGGCAAGCACAAACGGCATCGGGGAAACGGCATGGAGCCGTCTGGAAAGCCGCCGGTTAAAAAGTTGACCGGAGTGCGCGGCACGAACTGCATGCCATGAATGCGCAGAGGCTTTCCACGCGAAAAACCGGCGCTGGTAACGCCGGCCGTGACAACCAACAGCCATGAATCGCCGGGCAGGTTCGGCGCAGGCGACGCATGTGCGTCTGAAAGACCTGAGGCAGCGGTAAAAAGTTTCAAAACCCGCAAAGGATGGCAAAGGATTCTAGCAGGCTTTAATCATCCGTCAATGCTATAGACTTCCGTTTCAATTACTTACAGTAATAACGAACAGTGTTCAGTTGCCGAAAACCGCGCCAGTTGGGGCATTGGAAGCGGAATTTGCTGAATGTCTCCGAACGCACCGACGCGAGCGCATGTAAAATCGACAATCGTCTGGCGCGCAGCCGTCCCGCCCTTCTGGGCCGTCCTCGAGTCCCTTTCTGATCATCGATGAAATACAAAGATCTGCGCGACTTCACCGCCCGCCTCGAAGCGCTAGGTGAACTGCGCCGTGTTCGGCAGCCCGTTTCCCCCGTTCTCGAAATCACCGAAATTTCCGATCGCGTATTGCGCGCGGGCGGCCCCGCCCTGTTGTTCGAAACGCCAACGGGACATTCCATGCCCGTGCTTGCGAACCTCTTCGGCACGACGCGCCGGGTGGCGCTCGGCATGGGTATCGAAACGCAAGCGCAGAGCGGCAACGATACGGCCCTCGGCAGCGACACCGCCGCGCTCGGCTCGCTGCGCGATGTTGGCCGGCTACTCTCGGCGCTCAAGGAGCCCGAGCCGCCCAAGGGTTTGAAGGACGCGGGCAAGCTGTTGTCGCTTGCCAAGGCCGTTTGGGACATGGCGCCGAAGTCGGTGAATTCGCCGCCTTGCCAGGAAATAGTTTGGGAAGGCAACGATGTCGATCTCGCGCGCTTGCCGATCCAAACCTGCTGGCCCGGCGACGCCGGCCCGCTGCTCACCTGGGGCCTCACCGTCACGCGCGGCCCCAACAAGTCGCGGCAGAATCTCGGCATTTATCGGCAACAGCTGATCGGACGCAACAAACTCATCATGCGATGGCTCGCTCATCGCGGCGGCGCGCTCGACTTTCGCGAATTCGCGCTCGCCAATCCCGGCAAGCCGTATCCCGTGGCGGTCGTGCTCGGCGCCGATCCCGCGACGATCCTCGGCGCCGTCACGCCGGTGCCCGATTCGTTGTCCGAGTATCAGTTCGCGGGGCTGCTGCGCGGCTCGCGCACTGAACTGGCGAAGTGCCTGACGCCTGGCGTCGACACGCTGCAAGTACCGGCGCGCGCGGAGATCGTGCTCGAAGGCTTCATCCATCCGCAAGACGGCGTGCCGCCGCCTGCCCCTGCGGGCGCGCCGCCGCGTCCGTCCGCGGGGGCATCCGCGAAATACGAACACGCGCTCGAAGGTCCATACGGCGATCACACCGGCTACTACAACGAACAGGAGTGGTTCCCGGTCTTCACCGTCGAAAAGATCACCATGCGGCGCGACGCCCTCTTCCATTCGACCTATACCGGCAAGCCGCCCGACGAACCGGCCGTGCTCGGCGTCGCGCTCAACGAAGTCTTCGTGCCGCTCCTCCAGAAGCAGTTCACCGAGATCACGGACTTCTATCTGCCGCCAGAAGGCTGCAGTTATCGCATGGCCATCGTGCAGATGAAGAAGAGCTATCCCGGCCACGCCAAGCGCGTGATGTTCGGCGTATGGAGTTTCCTGCGGCAGTTCATGTACACGAAGTTCATCGTCGTGGTCGATGAAGACGTGAACGTGCGCGACTGGAAGGAAGTCATCTGGGCGATCACGACGCGAGTGGACCCCGTGCGCGATACCGTGCTCGTGGACAACACGCCGATCGACTATCTCGACTTCGCGTCGCCCGTGGCGGGGCTCGGCTCGAAGATGGGACTCGACGCGACCAACAAATGGCCCGGCGAGACCACGCGCGAATGGGGCCGCCCGATTGTCATGGACGAAGCCGTCAAGCGCCGCGTCGATACGTTGTGGAGCGAACTCGGCCTCGACACGTCGCCATCGGCGAGAAAAGCATGATCGGGGCGACGGTTTTTCGTGGCGATGTCGTCGAGAACACGCATGCGGCGCATGTCGCGGTGGTCGATGCATCCGGGCGCGTGCTGCATTCGTTCGGCGATCCATATCGCGTGACCTTGCCGCGCTCGGCGGCGAAACCCGCGCAGGCGTTGGCCGTGCTCGAAACCGGCGCGCTCGAACGCTTCGGCTTCAGCGAAGAAGATCTGGCGCTGATGTGCGCGTCGCATAACAGCGAGCCGCGTCATATCGAGCGCGCGCGGGCGATGCTCGCGAAAGCCGAAGCAAGCGAAGCCGATCTTCGCTGCGGCGGCCATCCGCCCATTTCGGATGCCGTCTTCCGCGACTGGATCAAACGCGATTTCACGCCGACGCCCGTGTGCAGCAATTGTTCCGGCAAGCACGCCGGCATGCTGGCCGGCGCGCGCGCCATGAATGCGCCGCTCGACGGTTATCATCTGCCCGCGCATCCGCTGCAGGCATGGGTCAAGCGGACGATGGCGCGCGTCGTTGATCTCGCCGACGACGAAGTGCAATGGGCCATCGACGGCTGCAATCTGCCAACGCCCGCCTTCCCGCTCGATCGCCTCGCGCGGCTCTTCGCAAAGATCGCCGATGCGCCGGACGGCACGCCGCTCGCGCGTATCTATAAGGCGATGACGGCGCATCCCGAACTCGTCGCCGGCGAAGGCCGCTTCTGTACGCTGCTGATGCAAACCTTCGGCGGCACGCTCGTCGGCAAGACCGGCGCGGACGCGTGCTACGCCATTGGCGTGCGGCGCCCCGAAGGCACACTCGGCATTGCGGTGAAGGTGGAAGACGGCAACACCGGCGTGCTCAACGCGGTCGTCGTGCATGTACTCGAACGGCTCGGCATAGGCACGGACCAGCAGCTTGGCGCGCTCGCACGCTTTCGCCACCCGCCAATGCGCAACACGGTCGGCGTATCGACCGGCCGCCTCGACATCCACTTCGCGCTACGCGATCACTAAAAAAAAAGACGATGCACTCGTGGTCCCTGCTGTCCGACGGCTTCTTTTTGTCGTTGTCGCTGTGTCTGGATATTGGCATTGCCAATGTCGCGATCATTTCACTCGTGCTGTCGCACGGCTTCAAACCAGGATTCGTGCTCGGCCTCGGAACCTGTTTCGGCGATCTCTTTTATGCGGCGCTCGCGCTGGCCGGCATGTCGGCGCTCTTGCAATTCGCGGCCGTGCGATGGGTCGTGTGGATCGGCGGGGCGATCGTGCTTCTGTTCCTCACGTGGAAGATGGCACGCGAGGCGCTGAATCCCGCATCCGCGCCGCCTGTCGAAGGCGAAGCCGACGACCGTCTGCCACGCCAAAGTCATGCGAAGAGTTTCGTGCGTGGCTGTTTGCTCGCGGTGTCGTCGCCAAGTGCGATTCTCTGGTTCGCGGCCGTGGGCGGCGCGTTGATCGCCAAGGCCGGCGCGACCAGCGCGATGAGCGCGTCCGTGTTCCTGATCGGCTTCTTTTGCGGCGGACTCGGCTGGACGCTCTTCGTCTGCACGCTGGCGAGCCACGGCCGCAAGCGCGCGGGCACGAGCCTGCTGCGCGCGTGTCACGTGCTTTCGGCCGTGCTATTCGCTTATTTCGCGTACAGCGTGATCGTCAATGGTTACCGCGATCTGATCGTGCACGCGCCGGTTTGAGCGACGCGTGACTTTCGCGCGATGAGCGAGCCCACGTCAGGCGACGAACTCCGCCAGACGCGCCAGATCGACGTTGCCGCCGCTCACGATCACACCCACGCGCTTGCCTTCCACCGGCACCACTTTTTGCAACACCGCCGCGGCGGCCAGACAGCCGGTCGGCTCGACGACCATCTTCATGCGTTGCGCGAAAAAGCGCAGCGTGTCGATCAACTGGGCGTCGCTCACGGTGACGATGCTGTCCACATGACGCTGGATGATCGGGAAGTTGTATTCGCCGACATGCGTGGAAGCGGCGCCATCGGCGATCGTGCGCGGCACTTCGATATGCACGATCTCGCCGCGCGCGAGTGACTGCTGCGCGTCGTTGCCCGCTTCCGGCTCAACGCCGATCACCTTGCACGACGGGCTGAGCGCGGCAGCGGCGAGAGCGCATCCGCCGATCAGCCCGCCGCCGCCGAGGCAGACGAACAGGTAATCCAGCGGTCCGGTTTCTTCGATCAATTCCTTTGCCGCCGTGCCCTGCCCCGCGATCACATGTGGATGATCGTATGGCGGGATCAGGGTCATGCCGCGTTCCTCTGCGAGCGCGCGGCCGATTTCCTCGCGGTTCTGCGTATAGCGATCGTAGGTGATCACTTCGCCGCCATAGCCGCGCGTCGCGGCCATCTTCGCGGCAGGCGCGTCTTCGGGCATGACGATGGTCGCGCGGATGCCCGCGAGCTTCGCCGACAACGCGATGGCCTGCGCATGATTGCCCGACGAGTACGTGATAACGCCGGCTTTGCGCTGGGCATCGTCGAAATGGGACAACGCGTTATAGGCGCCGCGAAACTTGAACGCGCCCATGCGCTGGAAGTTTTCGCATTTGAAGAAGAGCGACGCGCCCGACATGGCGTCGGCCGTGGTGGACGTGAGAACCGGCGTGCGATGCGCGACGCCTTGGATGCGGCGAGCGGCATCGGCGACGTCTTCGAAGGTAGGTGCGGGAAGTGAGGACATGGGACGAGGACGAGGGGTGAGGAGAGCCGTCATTGTCCCAGTTATGACGCGCTTCTGAAAAGCGATGCCGCAATGAAAAAAGCGATGCATGTCCGCTTGTGGACATGCATCGCCAGGAGATTCGACAGCCGAATTGTCGATTAGCGGTGCCAGTAGCCCGGACCGCCCCGATAGTAGCCGGGACCGCCCCGGTAGTAGCCGTGATGATAGTAAGGGCGACCGTAGTAGCCGTAACCATAACTTCCGACGACGACCGGAGGCGGCGGCGCATAGACCACGGGCGGCGGCGGCGCAACATACACCGGCTGCTGCGGCGCTACGTACACCGGCGCGGGCGGCGCGACATAAACTGGCGGCGGCGCCTGATAAACCGGATACGCGGGAACCCCGATCCCGATGCCCACCGAAACATGCGCCTGTGCAGCGCCGGCAATGCCGACACCCAGCGCCCCTGCAACCATCCAATAAGCGAGCCTTTTCACCTTCGTTCTCCTCGCCGCCTGCTGCCGATCCGTACGGCACGACAAACGACGGTATGGCTTCAATCTATCGAAAAAGGCCAAACGCCGCTGGAACCATATGTTGCAAATTGCAAGTTTTCTTACGCTTCTGGAAAGGCTTGAACGTGCTCGCCCACGCGAGTCGGCCGTCCGGCGTGCCTTTCGATCAGCGAGAGTTCTGCGATCGGACTTTCGCCGCCCAGCAAGTAACGACATTTACAAATGCAAAGAAAAACCCCGCCGGGCAGTCGATCAGGCGGGGCTTTGCAAACACAAAGTTCGAATAGCGACGACGCTTCAACCCACCTTCACATAAGCGAATTCGCGCGAGACATTCGGCGGCACGTATGCCCCGCTGATGACCACCCGAGGCGTTAGACGCTTTTTCTGATCCCACCAGCGACGCCGCTGGGCCTGGCTCAAGAATCGCAAATGTTTTCGATAAGAGAAAATGCTCACAGCGACCTCCGAACGTAGCGATTAAGCCTCACGGAAAACCGTGCGCTTTCTCGCGCCACCGTTTTCCCTGTTGATCCGTCTTTTCTTTAGTATTCGCGCCCTGTCCGTGCATCAATGTGCGGGATAGAACCCAAGCCTTTCGATCGGTGTGTGTTGAACCACATTCGGCGTTAAGACTCGCGGGCTTTCAGACAAAAGCGGGAAATGGTTCCGAAGATTTCGGCTACTTATGCTTTTTCGGCCACCTTTTTACGCCTCGTTGCCAGATAAATCCCCAACTTTTCTATGTAACCCGTTTCGCTTTTCATTTCCCTATCCTGCCAGTTTTACGTAAAACGCGCCTTTTGCGATCGTCTCGAATTGACAACACTAGGGTTTTCCGTCGCGAGAATCTCTTTCCTATAGGTTCGCGAAGGTTCGCGAACGCTCCTTGCATGCGCCTTTCAAGCCGCGGAACCTCAAACGGCCGCGCCTTGTGCGACAACGCGCCCAAGCCGCCGTCAAGCCATGTTAAGGTGACGTCCGGCGCCCCACCGAGCTTATCCGGTGGGCGGGGAAGCAAGGCGCAGAAAAGCCGCCGTGTCCGCAGGACGAGTCAGTCGAGAACGAACGACGATCAAGGTCGGCATCGACGCCTCGCTTGTTGGCGGGTTATCGCGCGGCGCAAGACTTATCGATTACGCACCTGCGCATCTTTTCGCGGCGAGTGGCCCGGCCGTCGCCTTCCCTTAGCTTCGCTCACCCTATCCAGCGCAGGTGCGAACCCTGTGCGGCTTCATCGAGGAACCGAGATGTTCGGCGAGATCGCCCGTTTTCTGCTTAATACCGTCTTCACTCTGTTCGGCGCGGCGCTTTTGCTGCGCGCATGGATGCAGGTCGTGCGCATGCCGCCCTATAACCCGGTCTCGAATGGCGTGATGCAGGCAACCAACTGGATCGTGCTGCCGCTGCGCAAGATCCTGCCCGGCGGCAAGATCGACTGGGCGAGCATTCTCGCCGCGTTCATCGCCTCGCTCGTCTACGTGACGTTGATGGTCGTGCTGGCCAACGTCGATCCGACGCTCATGATGCCGATGATCCTGCTCGTCGCCCTTCTCACCGTCGTGAAGTGGGCGCTGAACCTCATCATCTGGATGACGATTCTGATGGCGCTGCTTTCGTGGCTCAATCCGCAATCGCCGGCCATGCCGCTTTTGTTTCAGATCACCGCGCCGTTTCTCGATCCACTGCGACGCATTTTGCCGCGCTTGGGCGGCATCGATTTGTCACCGATCCTGCTGTTCGTGATCGTGCAGGTATTGTTGATGGTGGTCACGCGTCTCGCCGTTTCGATGACCTTGTTTGGCATCTGAACGAGTTCCGCATGGTGGCCGGCGCCGGGGCAGCAATTGCGCTGTGCCGCGCCGCCGCTTAAAATAGCGGGCTCACGCGGGCGTCGTATAATGGCCATTACCGTAGCTTCCCAAGCTACAGACGTGGGTTCGATTCCCATCGCCCGCTCCAGCATCGCCGAGAAAGCCGCCTGTCGTTGTCCGGGCGGCTTTTTAGTTTCCACGCTCTGCACGCGTGCGGATTCGCCAGCCGCGCCGCGTTAGTCACGCACTCTGCTCTCGCCATGAATCACGATTCCCAGGACGACGCCACGTCGTCCAGCGCTCCCGCCGACGAAACCTCCACGCTGCGCCATCGCCGCATCCGCAGCTTCGTGACGCGCGCGGGCCGCGTGTCGCCGGGCCAGCAGCGCGCCATCGATCAACTCGGACCACGTTACATCGTGCCGTATGACGCGCAAGTCGCCGACTGGTCAGCCGTGTTCGGACGCGAAGCGCCGCGCGTGCTGGAAATCGGCTTCGGCATGGGCGGGACAACAGCGGAAATCGCGGCCAAGCGTCCGGGCGACGACTTCATCGGCGTGGAAGTGCACGAGCCGGGCGTGGGCGCCTTGCTGAAGCTGATTGGCGAACAAGGGCTCGGCAACCTGCGAATTCTTCAGCACGACGCCGTGGAAGTGCTCGAACACATGATCGCGCCGGCTAGTCTGGATGGCGTACACATTTATTTCCCCGATCCGTGGCACAAGGCTCGGCATCACAAGCGGCGGCTGATTCAACCGAAGTTCGTGGCTTTGCTCGTGTCGCGCGTGAAACCGGGCGGTTATGTGCATCTCGCGACCGACTGGCAAAACTATGCCGAACAAATGCTCGAAGTGCTGTCCGCCGAACCCGCGCTTCAAAATACCGCCGATGGTTATGCGCCGCGCCCGGATTATCGTCCGGTGACCAAGTTCGAGAAACGCGGATTAAATCTCGGTCATGGCGTTTGGGACTTGCTGTTCCGCCGCGTTTGAAGACGATCAATCTGCCTTTGAATCGAGACGCGGACATTTAGTCACGTCCAAAAAACAAAACCCCACGCTCTAGAAAGACGTGGGGTTCAACTCCCGCCAGAAAGCGTGCGTGACTTTCAGTCAGCCCAACTCAAACCGCCGCTATAACCGACAATCAGAATCAACAAGCCAAAGCCGATGCGATACCACGCGAACGCCGAAAAATCGTGCGAGGCGACGTAACGCAGCAGCCATCGAATACAGATAAACGCGCTTACGAACGCCGCCACGAGCCCGATTGCAAAAAGCCCGAGATCGTTCACGGTCAGCGTGCGCCAGTACTTCGCCATTTCGTAGAGCGTTGCGCCGAAGATGATCGGAATCGCCAGAAAGAATGAGAACTCCGTGGCCACGCGGCGTTCGAGCCCGAACAGCATGCCGCCGATGATCGTCGCTCCCGAGCGCGACGTGCCCGGAATCAGCGCGAAACATTGCGCTAATCCGACCTTGAGGGCGTCGGAGTAAGAGAGGTCGTCGATGGAAGTCACGCGCGGCGCGGCGGCGCGGTCACGCTGACGCGCTTCCGCCCACAATATGACGATGCCGCCCACGATCAGCGCCACCGAAACCGGCACCGGCGAGAACAACACCGCCTTGATGCTTTTCTCGAACAAAAGACCGAGGGCGATCGCCGGAATGGTCGCGATGATCACGTTGAGCGTGAAGCGCCGCGCGTCCGGCCGTGACGGCAAACCGGTGACTACCGAGCCGATTTTTTTGCGATATTCCCAGCAGATGGCGAGAATCGCGCCGAACTGAATGACGACATCGAAGGTTTTAGCCTGCGCGTCGGTGAAATTCAGGAGACTGCCTGCGACGATCAGATGTCCGGTGCTCGAGACCGGCAGAAATTCGGTCAACCCTTCCACGACGCCCAGAACGAGCGCCTTCACCATCAATATCCAGTCCATCCGTCAGCCCTTTTTCGCTGTTATCGCCGTTCGTGTGGAGCACCCCGCGCCAAGATTTCGACTTATTTTTCGACGATCTGAACACGTATGCCGTTTGTAAGGACTGTGATTGTACCGGGTTCGTAAGAAACGCCGGCGAACTGCAATTCTTCGGGCTTGAAGGTGTGGATAGGATACCGTTCGAGCAATTGCGCCGCGAGCATGGCGCCGGCGGCAGCGATCTGCTGGTTGTATTGTGCGGCGTCCCCTGAGAACTGCGAATCATCGACGCTTGGCGAGACGAGAATCACCGAGCGGCTTTGCGCGTCATAGCCGAGTTGCGTCGAGAGCGTGAATGCGCCGTTGACGGGGTTGGGCATGAAGGGCGTGGTGAAGCGCGCATCGACATGCACGGTTACGCGATTACGATCCGGCGCCATGCCGATGACGGGATTGCTCAACACGAGATCGACAATCTGCGAGATCGTGCGTTGCAAGGGAAACTTGCGCGCGACGGCTTCCTGGACTTGCTGCTGAGAGAACGTGTAGTGATCCGGAATGAACGGGAAGATGGAATTCGAAGCTGCTTGCGTCACCGATGACGCGCCAAGCGCCGGCAAGGCAATGAGCGTGGCAAGCAGGAACCGGCGCCGGGTTAGCGCGACGGGGTTGGACATGCGGGAGTCTCCGGGGGCTGAACTGTGAAATGCGGTGAGGCTAAAAACCGGTCATTGGACCACTGAACTTCAATGCGGTTGCGTGGCGACTTCAAGTTTGGCGATCCACGCGAGCGCAAACTCCCGCGTCTCCCCACACATCTCCGCCGAAGCCTGCAACCCGCCGCAACAAGCCGGTCTGCGCGGATCGCCGAAAATCGCGCAACGCAGATCATCGCCGAGTTGCACGCAACGTTCGCCGGCCGGCTTGCCGTTTGGCATCCCCGGAATCGGACTCGTGATGGAAGGCGCGATGCAGCACGCACCGCACCCTTCGCGGCACGCATGCGGCGCGCTCGAAGCAGTCGACATGACATTGGCTCAAAAGCGTAAAACCGCATTGTCCCACGCCTGAAGTTTGCGTTCCGTCAAACCCGGAAGCCGTACTGCGACCTTATCTCGCAATTGCCACGCGCCTCGCGCTTTTACACTCGTGCGCAAGCCCAAGGTCCGTTATGACATCCTCGAATACCTTCTTCCGCCCCGATCTCCTCGAACGTTACGACGCGCACGGTCCGCGCTACACGTCCTATCCGACCGCCGTCCAGTTCATCGGTTCCTTCGACCCGAAGCATTACTGCCAGGCGGCAATGAAAGCCGATCCGGCCGCCGATTTATCGCTCTACTTCCACATTCCGTTTTGCGACACCGTCTGCTTCTATTGCGGCTGCAACAAGGTCGCGACGAAGAATCGCGCGCACGCGCGGCCGTATCTCGACCGCATGAAGCGCGAACTTGCGATGCACGCCGCGCTCGTCGATACCCGCCGTCCCGTGACGCAACTGCATTGGGGCGGCGGCACGCCCACGTTTCTCTCGCACGCCGAGATGACGGAGTTGATGGCCGCGACCGCCGAGCACTTCAACCTCGTATCCGACGATCGCGCCGAGTATTCGATCGAAGTCGATCCGCGCGAGGCATCGGCGGAAACGATCGGCGTGTTGCGTAAGCTTGGCTTTAATCGGTTGAGTCTGGGCGTGCAGGATTTCGATGAACGCGTGCAGCAAGCGATCAACCGCGTGCAGCCTTATGCGATGACCGAAGGCGTCATGCAGGCGGCGCGGCGAAATGGCTTCAAGTCGATTAGCGTCGATTTGATTTATGGCTTGCCTCATCAGAGCGTCGAGAGTTTTACGTGCACGCTCGATGCAATGATCGCGCTCGCGCCGGATCGTGTCTCGGTGTTTGGTTATGCGCATATGCCGGCGCTGTTCAAGATGCAGCGGCAGATGGATGAATCCGCGCTGCCCTCGCCTGCCGTGCGGCTTGCGATTCTCGAATGCGTGATCGAGCGCATGAGCGACGCGGGGTATGTTTATATCGGCATGGATCATTTTGCCTTACCCGGTGATGAACTTTCTCTCGCGCTCGCGGACGGGACGCTTCAGCGGAATTTTCAGGGATATAGCACGCGTGGGGATTGTGATTTGATTGGGATCGGGGCTTCGGCGATTGGAAAGATCGGCGATGTCTACGCACAGAATGCGCGTGATGTGGGTGAGTACGCGGCTGCTATCGACGATGGACGGCTTGCCATTGCGCGTGGGGTGCGATTGTCGTCTGATGATCTTCTGCGGCGTGATGTCATCATGCGGTTGATGTGCGGTGGTGGGCTGCGGTTCGATGAGATCGAGCGGGTGCATGGCATTGCGTTTGAGAGCACTTTCGCCGATGAACTCGCGCGGCTTGAGGCTATGGTCGATGATGAGCTTGTTGAGATTGGACGCGACGGGATTCGGGTGTTGCCTGCGGGACGCATGCTGGTGCGGAACGTGGCTTCTGTGTTTGATGCTTATCTCGGGCAGGCGAGTGTGAAGCGGTTTTCGCGGATGGTTTGAGTGGGCATTATCGGCAATCGAAAACGAGAATCCAGAACGAGCAATTCAGGAAAACGGCCGTGTTCTCGCGAACCTCGCATATTTGCATCCCGGTTTGACTAGGCGGGATCGACTGGATGATTTAGCGGGAACGGCTGCGATCGGCCACAACGGACCTATCCGCAATTCTGTGGGCGAGGCATATTATGAGAGGTAAAAGTCATGGATATGCCGATGAAGAAGAAACGCACCGTCGCTTCTCAGGCAGCGGCCCGAGGGCCGCTGCCTGCCCTTCCGGAAGGTCTGCTGGATGACCTGGTCAAAGGCCCGATGACGCCCATCGAGGTCCAAGACCTGATGCTGGCGTTCAACAAGGCACTCATCGAGCGCGCGATGGGCGCCGAGATGAAGATGCATCTCGGCTACCTGGCGGGGCAGCCGAAACCCGACGGCCAGGACAACGAACGTAACGGCGCCAGCGGCAAGACGCTCATCACCGATTATGGCCCGCTCAGGGTCGATCTGCCGCGTGATC